>NZ_JBHUYK010000005.1:0-392939 GCF_042668615.1 Nocardia sp. NPDC057272
CATCAACGACCGGCGGCGAGCCTGAATCTGGCCTGAATACGCGGGGAGGCGGCTACAGCACCTGACGAACGGCACCTTTGTCCGCCGACGTGGCGAGCGCCGCGTAGGCACGCAGGGCGGTGGTGACCGTGCGGTCGCGGTTGACGGGCTGCCACGGGCGCTCCGAGGCTTCCATCTTCGCGCGGCGTTCGGCCATGACCTCGTCGGAGACAAGCACTTCCAGCGCGCGGGTGTGCACATCGATGCGGATGCGGTCGCCGTTCTCGATCAGGCCGATGGCACCGCCCGAGGCGGCCTCGGGGGAGATGTGGCCGATCGACAGCCCCGAGGTACCACCGGAGAAGCGGCCGTCGGTGATCAGCGCACACACCTTGCCGAGACCGAGGCCCTTGAGGAACGAGGTCGGGTGCAGCATCTCCTGCATGCCGGGACCGCCTGCTGGGCCTTCGTACCGGATGACGACCACGTCACCGGGCTGGATCTTTTTGCCGAGGATCATCGACACCGCGTCCTCCTGCGACTCGACCACCACGGCCGGGCCTTCGAAGGTGAACAGGTCTTCGTCGATGCCGGCGGTCTTGAGGATCGCGCCGTCGGGAGCGATATTGCCGCGCAGCACGCACAGCCCACCCTCGACGGTGTAGGCGTTCTCGACGTCGCGGATGCAGCCACCGGCGGCATCGGTGTCGAGCGAGGACCAGCGGTTGCTGGTGGAGAACGGTTCGACCGTGCGCACGCCACCGGGCGCGGCGTGGAACAGTTCGAGCGCCTCGTCGGATGCCTTGCCCGAGCGGATATCCCAGGTGTCGAGGAATTCCTCGTAGTCGGCGGTGTGCACGGTGGTCACGTCGGTCTCGAGCAGGCCGCCGCGACGCAGTTCACCGAGGATGGCGGGGATGCCACCGGCGCGGTGCACGTCTTCCATGTGGTAATCCGAGTTCGGCGACACCTTCGACAGGCACGGCACCTTGCGGCTGATGTCGTCGATGGTCTGCAGGTCGAAGTCGATCTCGCCTTCCTGCGCGGCGGCGAGGGTGTGCAGCACGGTGTTGGTCGAGCCGCCCATGGCGACATCGAGGGCCATCGCGTTGCGGAAAGCCTTGGCGTTGGCCACGTTGCGGGGCAGCACCGAGGCGTCGTCGTCCTGGTACCAGCGCTTGGCGATATCGACGATCACCGTGCCGGCCCGCTCGAACAGCGCACGGCGCGCGGAGTGGGTGGCAAGGGTGGAACCGTTGCCCGGCAGCGCGAGGCCGAGCGCCTCGGTCAGGCAGTTCATCGAGTTCGCGGTGAACATGCCCGAACACGAACCGCAGGTGGGGCACGCGGAGCGCTCGACCTCGTCGAGGCCCTCGTCGGACACGGCCTGGTTCGCGCTCGCGGAGATCGCGCTGACCAGGTCGAGCGGTGCCTGCGCGACACCGTCGACGACCACGGCCTTGCCGGCCTCCATCGGCCCACCGGAGACGAACACGGCGGGGATGTTGAGACGCATCGCGGCGTTGAGCATGCCGGGAGTGATCTTGTCGCAGTTGGAGATACACACCAGCGCGTCGGCGGTGTGGGCGTTGGCCATGTACTCCACGGAGTCGGCGATGATCTCGCGCGAGGGCAGCGAGTAGAGCATGCCGCCGTGACCCATGGCGATGCCGTCGTCGACGGCGATGGTGTGGAACTCGCGGGCGATGCCACCGGCGGCGGCCACGGCCTCGGCGACGATCTCGCCCATGTTCTTGAGGTGCACGTGACCGGGCACGAACTGGGTGTAGGAGTTCGCGATCGCGATGATCGGCTTACCGAAATCGGAATCGGTCATGCCGGTCGCGCGCCAGAGTGAGCGCGCGCCCGCAGCATTGCGGCCGATGGTGGTGGTGCGTGAGCGAAGCGGTGGCATGGAAGTCCTCGTGATGTCGCTGGGTGCGTGGCGAGCGTGCGCGCAGGGGGCTGACCTGCGTGGCACGTGCGCGATCGCGGTGCGTCCGGCAGCCCTTCACGTTACTCCGGCGAGCGATGGTCGCATCGCGCCGGTGGTGGCGTGCTGGGGAGCGGGAACCGGGGCTCGAGGCGGGAGTGTCGCTCCGTGAGGTGTCGCCGCGGTGGTGCCGTCGGCGCGGGGTTGCCCGGCTGCCGTCAGCTTACCGGTACAAGGCCGCCGCCCACCCGCTGATTCCCGACGTGCTGATTCCCACAGTGCCGATGGTTACCGCTCGGACTCCGGCTCGTCCTTCGACTCCGACGGCGCCTTCGTTTCGGGCTCGGTCTTCGCGTCGGATTCCGCCTTCGCCGCGGCCCGCTCGGCAGCAAGGCGTTCGGCCTCGGCCGCCTCGGCGGCAGCGAACACATCGGGCAGTCGCCCGCCGGACGCTTCGATCAGCTCCCGCAACCGGTCGTATCCGACGGCAGGCAGCTTCACCTCGGATTCGTCGTCGAGCCGGGCGCGCACAGCGCCGCGCTTGGGAATGCTGATCCCTTTGATCCGCGCCCAGTCGAGGTGCTTCGTGCTGGTCATCGAGCTCAGATCCAGCCCGGTCTCGGACACGGTCGTGTGTGTGCGCACCACCCACCACACCGCGATCACCGGGGCCAGCAGCAGCGGCCACAGTACGGCCGGCCACCCGACGAACGGGAAGAACACGCAGAACGCCAGCACCAGCACGCCGATATAGGCCAGGCGGGGAACGCCGATCACGTGCACACCCGGCGTCGGCGTGTTCGTCCGGCGCGGCACCAGCAGCCAGACGACCACCGCGACGGGCACGATCAGCCCGATCCGCACCCCCAGCGACCAGTCCTGCACGGTGCCGACGACGACGAAGGCCAGGTAGGCCAGCACCACCGCGCCGATCGCCGCGAGCCGCCCCGGACTGGCCGAGCGCAGGCCGCCGGGTCGCGACGGGCGACCCGTATCGGTTCCCTCGTCGGTGGTGTGGGACGATTTAGCCGGTGGCACGGACTGATGCGGTGATGACACCCTCCTATCCTCGCATCTTGGTACACGGACCCACGCAACCACTCGAGTCCCACAGAATGGGACCGGAGCGGAAAGCCTGTTTGACTCGACGCACTACGCGCGCCTAACGTCGTATGCGTGATTCGAAACGAGCTCGTAATCGGCCGGCGCGTCCAGCGCTGAGCCTGACACCTAGTCAATACGTCAGCTCGCGTTTGCGACGCGCCACCCTCGAACAGCCATGCGCTGGGCGGGGGCTTTTTTGTGTTCGGGCGAATGCCAGCGGCCCTGTCGGGTCAGTCCGAGTCAGAACGAGACAGTGAGGAACGAAGACGGTGAGTGCACCAACCGCACGACCCGGGCCATCGGCCCGCAGGTCAGCGCCTTCAGCTACCCCTGGTAGCCCGGCGACCAACCCCACCCGCCGCCAGGTCGCGCCCGAGCGCGTGACCGGCGCCCAGTCGGTGGTTCGGTCCCTCGAAGAGCTCGACGTCGACACGGTATTCGGCATTCCCGGCGGCGCGGTCCTTCCTGTCTACGACCCGCTGTTCGACTCGAAGAAGGTCCGCCACGTCCTGGTCCGGCACGAGCAGGGCGCCGGTCACGCGGCGACCGGTTACGCGCAGGCCTCGGGCAAGGTCGGTGTGTGTATGGCCACATCCGGTCCCGGCGCGACCAACCTGGTGACCCCGCTGGCCGACGCCCAGATGGACTCGGTCCCGATCGTGGCGATCACCGGTCAGGTGCCGTCGAGCCTGGTCGGCACCGACGCGTTCCAGGAAGCCGATATCTCGGGCATCACGATGCCGATCACCAAGCACAACTTCCTGGTCAAGGACGCCGCCGAGATCCCGCGCACCCTGGCTGAGGCGTTCTACCTCGCCGCTTCGGGTCGCCCCGGCGCGGTCCTGGTCGACATCACCAAGGACGCGCTGCAGGCCCAGACCACGTTCTCGTGGCCGCCGGAGATGCGTCTGCCCGGCTACCGTCCGGTCACCAAGCCGCACGGCAAGCAGGTGCGCGAGGCCGCCAGGATGATCCTGGAGTCCAAGCAGCCGGTGCTCTACGTCGGTGGCGGCGTCATCAAGTCCGACGCCTCGCCGGAACTGCTCGAGCTGGCCGAACTCACCGGTATCCCGGTGGTCACCACGCTGATGGCGCGGGGCGCGTTCCCCGACAGCCACACCCTGAACATGGGCATGCCCGGCATGCACGGCACCGTCGGTGCCGTCGCCGCGCTGCAGAAGTCGGACCTGCTGATCACCCTCGGCGCCCGTTTCGACGACCGCGTCACCGGTCAGCTGGACTCCTTCGCGCCCGACGCGAAGGTCATCCACGCCGACATCGACCCGGCCGAGATCGGCAAGAACCGCCACGCCGACGTCCCGATCGTGGGCGACGCGCGTGAGGTGATCGTCGAGCTGATCGAGACCCTCAAGGCCGATCCGCAGGCCGGTGACGCACCGCTGCTGAACCTCACCGAATGGTGGGCCTACCTCAGTGGCATCCGCGAGAACTACCCGCTGGGCTGGAAGACGCCCAGCGACGGCTCGGTCTCGCCGGAGTACGTCATCGAGACCCTCGGTCGTCTCGCGGGCCCCGAGGCCATCTACTGCGCCGGCGTCGGCCAGCACCAGATGTGGGCCGCGCAGTTCATCAAGTACGAGAACCCGCGCACCTGGCTCAACTCGGGCGGTCTCGGCACCATGGGCTACTCGGTTCCCGCCGCGATGGGCGCCAAGATGGGCGCGCCGGACAAGGAAGTCTGGGCGGTCGACGGTGACGGCTGCTTCCAGATGACCAACCAGGAACTGGCCACCTGCGCGATCGAAGGCGTGCCGATCAAGGTCGCCCTGATCAACAACGGCAACCTGGGCATGGTCCGCCAGTGGCAGACCCTGTTCTACGAACAGCGCTACTCCAACACCGATCTCGGCACGCATTCCCTGCGCATCCCCGATTTCGTGAAGCTGGCCGAGGCGCTGGGCTGCGTCGGCATCCGGGTGGAGAAGGAGTCCGAGGTCGAGGACGCGATCCGCCAGGCCCAGGCCATCACGGACCGCCCGGTCGTGATCGACTTCATCGTCGGCAAGGACGCCCAGGTGTGGCCGATGGTCGCCTCGGGCACCAGCAACGACGAGATCATGTTCGCCCGCGGTATCCGTCCGCTCTTCGACGAGGACGAGTCGGTCTCCGAACCGGCCGTCATCCACGAGGCGATGGAACGCGAGCAGGCCACCTCCGAGAAGGGCGACGACGAATGAGCACCACCCACACCCTGAGCGTCCTTGTCGAGGACAAGCCGGGCGTGCTGGCGCGAGTCGCGAGCCTGTTCTCGCGCCGTGGCTTCAATATCGAATCCCTGGCCGTCGGTGGCACCGAGATCCCCGAGATCTCGCGTATGACGATCGTCGTGACCGTCGATGATCTGCCGCTCGAGCAGGTCACCAAGCAGCTCAACAAGCTGATCAACGTCATCAAGATCGTGGAGCAGGACGCCGACGCCTCGGTGGCCCGCGAGCTGATCCTGGTGAAGGTGCGGGCCGACGCGTCGGTGCGCACGCAGGTGATCGAGGCCGTGCAGTTGTTCCGCGCCAAGGTGATCGACGTGTCGCCCGACGCGCTGACCATCGAGGCGACCGGCACCCGTTCCAAGCTCGACGCGCTGCTGCGCATGGTCGAGCCGTACGGGATCCGCGAGATCGTGCAGTCCGGTGTCGTGGCCGTCGGCCGCGGCCCCAAATCGATCACCGCGACCCGCTGAACCTCCCTCAGCAACCACCGCGATAACTTTTCCTAACCGCATTCATTCAGAAGGGACCAACCAAAGTGGCAGTCGAGATGTTCTACGACGACGACGCTGACCTGTCGATCATCCAGGGCCGCAAGGTCGCCGTGATCGGTTACGGCAGCCAGGGCCACGCGCACTCGCTGAGCCTGCGCGACTCCGGTGTCGACGTCCGCGTCGGCCTGGCCGAGGGTTCGAAGTCTCGCCCGAAGGCCGAAGAGGCCGGTCTGACCGTCGGCACCCCCGCCGAGGTCTCCGCCTGGGCCGACGTGATCATGGTGCTCGCCCCCGACACCGCGCAGGCGTCGATCTTCACCAACGACATCGAGCCCAACCTGAAGGACGGCGACGCGCTGTTCTTCGGCCACGGCCTCAACATCCACTTCGGTCTCGTCAAGGCTCCGGCCGGCGTCACCGTCGCGATGGTCGCCCCGAAGGGCCCCGGCCACCTGGTGCGTCGTCAGTTCGTCGACGGCAAGGGCGTTCCGGCTCTGATCGCTGTCGATCAGGACCCGACCGGCGAGGGCCAGGCCCTGGCGCTGTCCTACGCCAAGGGCATCGGCGGCACCCGCGCCGGCGTCATCAAGACCACCTTCAAGGAAGAGACCGAGACCGACCTCTTCGGTGAGCAGGCCGTGCTCTGCGGTGGCACCGAGGAACTGGTCAAGATCGGTTTCGAGGTCATGGTCGAGGCGGGCTACGCCCCCGAGATGGCCTACTTCGAGGTCCTGCACGAGCTCAAGCTGATCGTCGACCTGATGTACGAGGGCGGCATCGCCCGCATGAACTACTCGGTCTCCGACACCGCCGAGTTCGGTGGCTACCTGTCGGGCCCGCGCGTCATCGACGCCGGCACCAAGGAGCGCATGAAGGCGATCCTGACCGACATCCAGGACGGCACCTTCGTCAAGCGCCTCGTCGCCAACGTCGAAGGCGGCAACAAGGAGCTCGAGGGTCTGCGCAAGGAGAACGCCGAGCACCCCATCGAGGTCACCGGCGCCAAGCTGCGCGGCCTGATGAGCTGGGTCGACCGCCCGATCACCGAAACCGCGTAAGGTTTCACCGCGTCTCGAAGGGCCCGTTCGCCACGTGCGAGCGGGCCTTTCGGCATTCTGGCGTAACTTGGTGGCGTGACGGAAGCGAAACCAGCCCAACGATTTTGGTTCGAGCCGACCGGGGTGGGTGTGTCATCCGCGTCACGGATCTGAACCCTGTGCCGTCGGCCGACCTCGGCGGCGGCGATCTCGCGATTCCGTTCGAGCTGCCCAACGGCGATGTCGGCTTCATCTGGGGCGACTCGTTCTCCGGGGACGGCCCGTTCGGCCCACCGATGGGCGGCATCGGGAACTGGCGTTCCCCCGTCATCACGCGCACATCTGCGCGCGACCCCGCCGAGCCGATCGTCATGGCCACCGCGCCGAGCACGGACGGCCGCCAGCTGTGGGACTACCAGCACGACAACGCCGAGTACTCCACCGTCCTGCCGTGCGACGCGATGACCATCGACGGCCGGGTCTACCTGTGGGTCATGTACACCCAGGGCCTGGGCAACGAGAAGTGGTGCGAGGTGTGGACATCCGACGACAGCGGCGTCACCTGGGCGCGCAGCGGGTCGAAGTTCTGGTGCGGCGCCTTCGCCGGCAAGCGGGTCATGATCTCCTGGGCCAAGGACCCGCACAGCGGCTGGGTGCACATCATCTCCACCGGCGGCCTGGCCAGGAACAAGGACATGCTGCTGTGGCGCGCGACGGTCGAAGGTCTGTCCGATCCGCACGCCTGGCAGGGCTGGGGCTGGGACGGCGGCAACTGGGCCTGGAACCGTGAGCCCACGCCGATCCTGCCCGGTTGGCAGTTCGGCGAGATCTGTCTGCGCTATGTCGAGAACCGGGCGGTGATCTCCGGATTCGACGCGGGGGACTACTCGATCTTCGTCAAGGTCGGCGACCGCATCGACAACACGAACTGGATCACGACCCACACCCACCGGCCGATCACCGGGATGCCGCGCGGTGTCGACACCGTCCCGCGCCTGTACGGCGGCTACATACATCCCTACAGCAGGCTCGAGGACGGCAAGTTCACCCTGATCGTCTCCGAGTGGGCGGAGAACGGGAACCCCTATCGGGCGACCCAGTTCACCTGCACCGGGATTCGCCGGAAGGTGCTCGTTCCGCCACCCGACCCCGAACCGACGCCCGAGCCTTGGCCGGCTCCACCACCGGACCCGCATCTGACCTGGTGGCAGGAGCTCGTCCGCCGAGTCGACGAGTGGCGCAGGCGGCTTGGTCCGTAGCGGCACCCGCCCCTTGCTCGATGAGTTGATCGTGTTTGCTGGGCGGTGGCGCACTCTGTCACCGCATGGTTACCCGCTGGTCCTTGCCGTGGTGGCCCGGTAGCGCGAGACTTGCTCGATGACGACGGTTGAGGATTTCGATCGGCAGGCGGCAGAGGTCGGTAAGGCGGCGCGTAAGCGCGTCTCGCGGTCGGCGTTGGGGGAGTGGAAACCGGAGCCGGGCAGGGAGGACCCGGTGGCGATTCTGCTGAAGCAGAACGCGAAGCGGGTGCCGAGTCTGGTGCCGATCCGGATGGCGCGAATGGCGGTGTCGCCGTTCACCTTTCTGCGGGGTGCCGCGGCGATCATGGCCAATGACCTCGGATCCGGTCCCGATACCGGGCTCATCGTGCAACTGTGCGGCGACGCGCACCTGTCGAACTTCGGGCTCTTCGGCACTCCTGAACGCAATCTCGTGTTCGATGTGAACGACTTCGACGAGACGCTGCCCGGCCCGTTCGAGTGGGACGTCAAACGCCTGGTCGCCAGTGTCACGGTCGCGGCGCTCAACAACGGCTGTTCCGATGAGGACGCGGCATCGGCGGCGGAGGCGACCGCGCGCGGCTATCGCGAGGGCATCGAGACGATGACCGAGCAGGACAGTCTCGAGATCTGGTACGACCGGGTCGACTCCGACATGGTCCTCGAGCTGGCCCAGAAGAAGAAGGGCCACAAGCTGGCCGAGAAGACGATCGCCGCGGCCAAGAAGCGCACCAGCCTGCAGGCACTGGACAAACTCACCGAGCCCGATGTCGACGGCATTCCGCGGATCAAGAATCAGCCGCCGCTGCTGGTACCCATCACCACCCCTGACGCGGCGACCGTGACGGCGCTGTTCGCCGAATACCGGCGCACCCTGCCCGACCACATGCGCGTGCTACTCAACCGCTACACCTTCGTAGAGGCCGCCGTGAAGGTTGTCGGGGTCGGCAGCGTCGGCACCAAATGCTTCATCGCGCTGCTGATGGACAAGGAGTCCGGCGCTCCGCTGTTCCTGCAGTTGAAGGAGGCCGACACGTCTGTGCTGGCGCCGTATCAGAAGGCGAGCCGGTACAAGCACCAGGGACATCGCGTCGTCGCCGGTCAGCGCTTGATGCAGGCGTCGAGCGATATCTTCCTCGGCTGGGCCACCGGCCCCGAGGGCGTGCATCACTACTGGCGTCAGTTCCGTGACATGAAGGGTTCCGTCGATATCGACAATCTGACCCACCGGCAACTGTCCAACTATGGCGCCGTCTGCGGTGGCGTGCTGGCTCGTGCCCACTGCCGCTCCGGTGATCCGCTGGCCATCAACGCCTACATCGGCGGCAGCGAGAAGTTCGACACGGCACTGAGTGATTTCGCGATGTCGTATTCGGATCAGAGCATGGCCGACTACCGCCTGCTACAGGCCGCGATCAAGGACGGTCGGGTAGCGGTGGCCGACAACCCGTACTGAGGCCGAACCGGCAGCGTCGGAGCTACGGGGGCTCGCGTCGCCGCCATCTCGGCAACACTCGATACACTCATTACCGATGAGTAACTTCTTTTCCTCGGTGGACCAGGTGACCGACCGGCTGACGGCTGCCGGTTACCTGCCGTCCCTCGACATCGCGACCGCGGTCTTCCTCGCCGATCGCCTCGGCAAACCGCTGCTGATCGAGGGTCCCGCCGGGGTCGGCAAGACCGAGCTCGCCAAGGCGATCGCCGCCGCGGTGAGTGCCGAGCTCATCCGTCTGCAGTGCTACGAGGGCGTCGACGAGGCCCGTGCCCTGTACGAGTGGAACCACGCCAAGCAGCTGCTTCGCATCACCGCCACGTCCGGCGAGGGCTGGGACAGCACCCGCGACCACGTGTTCACCGAGGAGTTCCTGCTCGCCCGCCCGCTGCTGGCGGCGATCCGCAACTCCGACCCCACGGTGCTGCTCATCGACGAGCTCGACAAGGCCGACGTGGAACTCGAGGGTCTGTTGCTGGAGGTCCTCGGCGACTTCCAGGTGAGCATCCCCGAGCTCGGCACGGTCACCGCCGTCCGCAAGCCCTTCGTCATCCTCACCTCCAACGCCCACCGCGACCTGTCCGAAGCGTTGAAGCGCCGCTGCCTGTATCTCCATATCGACTATCCGACAGCGGAATTGGAGAAGGCGATCGTCGCGCTCAAAGTCCCCGAGCTGGATGCGGCGCTGGCCGAACCGGTGGTGGCGACGGTGAGTGCGCTGCGGCAGCTCTCGCTGCGCAAAGCACCCTCGATCGCCGAGACAGTCGACTGGGCGAGAACTCTGGTCGCGTTGGGCACGCGGTCGCTGACCGGCGGCGTGGTCCGCTCGACACTCGGAGTCCTGCTGAAGTATCAGTCGGACCATCGCGTGGCGATCGACCGCCTCGGTCTCGACGACCAGACGGACGGCAGTGTGCGGTGACGAGCCGCGATGACCTCGGCGGCTCGGCGTCTGTCGCGGCAACGGATTCGCGCTTCGCCCCCACCAGCACTCGGCTCGTCGATTTCGTCACCCTGCTGCGCGAGCACAACATTCACGCGGGCCCCAGTGAAACCATCGACGCGGCCGCGGCGGTCGTAGCCCTCGGCACCACCGACGCCCGCGTGCTCCGCTCGGGCCTGGCCGCCTGCCTGCTGCGCCGCAACGGCCAACGCAAGGTCTTCGACCAGCTCTTCGACCTGTACTTCCTCGGCGTCTCGCTGCCACCCGTGCGCCCGAGCGAGAGCGCCGAGGACCTGCGCGAGCGTCTGATGGCCACCCTGGTCCAGGGTGAGGACACCGCCGAGCTGGCCCGCGAAGCGCTCGACACCTTCGGTGCCTACGGCGGTGCGGGGGAGAGCGCGGGCCGGGTCACCCAGGCTTCCGGCGCGGGCTGGTCCTCTTACCTGACGATGAAATCGCTACGCCCGGATGAGATCTCCGAGCAACTCGCCCAAACCATGGGTGGCTCAGGGCAGTTCGATACGGCGGTGCGTACCATCGAGGCCCGTCGCCGCGTCGACCAGTTCCGCGCCGATGTGCAAACCGAAGCACGGCTGCGTTCGGCCGAACTGCGCGGCACCGACTACATCGCCCGGCGCGGCGTCGAGAACTCCGCGGACCGAACGGATTTCCTCGGCGCTCGCGAACAGGACCTCGCCGAGATGCGCCGCCTGGTGCACCCGCTGGCCCGTAAGCTCGCCTCCCGGCTGGCGGTGCGCCGTAAGAAGGCGGTGCGCGGTCAGATCGATCTGCGCCGTACCCTGCGTCGATCGATGGCCACCGGTGGTGTCCCGGTCGATCCGGTGCTGCGGGCTCGCAAGCGTGGTCGGCCCGACCTCGTTGTGCTGGCTGATGTTTCGGGTTCGGTCAGCGGTTTCGCCGAATTCACGCTGCAATTGGTGCAGGCGCTGCAGGACCAGTTCAGCAAGGTCCGCAGCTTCGGTTTCGTCGACACCTGTGCCGAGATCACCCAGTACTTCACCCCCGGCGAACCGCCACCGCCGGGCTTCGCGCAGAACATCGTGCGCGAAGGCGGCGTCGCCCGGTTCGGATCCAGCAATTACGGCGAGGTCCTCCAGGGTTTCGTCGACCACTACCTCGACGCTGTCGGACCACGCACCTGCGTCCTGATCCTCGGCGACGCCCGCACCAACCGCACCGACCCGAATCTCGCCGCGCTGCAGGCGATCACCGAGCGAGCGAAGGCCGTCTACTGGCTCAACCCGGAGCCGTCGCGCTCGTGGTCGACCGGCGACTCGGCGGCCGAGGACTACACCGACATCGTCACCATGCACGAATGCCGCAATGTCGCCCAGCTCGCCGAGGTGATCGGCAGACTGCTGCCCGCCTGATTCAGCTCGGCCAGGTCGACGCTGACTGTGGGTGATGGTCGCGGCGCCGAGGCGTGCTCGTCGGGGGCTCGGTTCCCCGTGCCTGCCGAGAAGTCTGAAATGCCTCGGCAGGCCCTCTGTTTTCGTTGCGCCACCGACACGAGCGTTCAAGCGGTGGCCGCCAGCCGCACGACCGCGTACTCCCGGCCTGCCTTGGCCTGGTACTTGTCGTAGCGGGGCTGGGCGGCCGCGATGTGGTCCCAGGCCGTCGCCCGCTCGGCGCCGTCGAGAACCCGGGGCGTCACGGCGACCGGGTCGTGGTCGGGGAGCTGGACGGTCGCCTGATCGGGATTGCCCATCAGGTTGAGGAACCAGTCGGGGTGCCCGTCCTTGCCGCCCGAGGCGACCAGCAGCCAGGAGTCGTCCTCGCCGGGGAACCAGCTGATCGGGGTATCGCGTGGCTGGCCACTGCGGCGGCCGACCGTGTGCAGGATCAGCACGTCCATCCCCATGAAAGTGCCCTTGCCGCGCCGGATCTTGCGGTTCATGCGCGCGTTCATCCGGTGCTGCATCCAGCGAGAGAACCCGCCGTGTGCATTGCTCTTGCTCGCTTGCTGATTCGCGGACATTGTCACTGTTCCTTTCGAGAGGAGGGGCCTCAGCCCCAGGCGCCGGCGATCTGACGGGTGGTGGCGTTGAGCCGGTTGAACATGTTGGTGACGCCGATCATCAGCACGATCGAGGCGAGCTGCTTCTCGTCGAAGTAGCTGGCGGCGCTGTCCCAGATCTCATCGGTGACCGCGTCGGGACGGTCGGCCATCCGCGTGGCGGCCTCGGCGAGTTCGAGGGCGGCGCGCTCTTCCTCGGAGAAGAAGGGGGTCTCGCGCCAAGCGACCACGGTGGCGAGGCGGTCTTCGCTGACGCCCGCTTTGCGTGCGGTGGTGGTGCCGCCGTGCACGCAGGCGCTGCAATTGTTGATCTGGCTGACCCGCAGGTGCACCAGCTCCAGGATCTCGCTGTCCACGCCGCCGGTCTCCACGGCCTTGAGTACCTGCTGGATGGGGCCCATCGCGTCGGTGAGGACCATGGCGGGGTTCTTCATCCGAGACTGCATGTCGTTCTCCTTGTTCGGTGTTTCTCCGCTGCTTGCGGTGTGACTCAATAACAGCCCGTCCGGCGCTGGAACAGAATGGCTGTGGGACACTGTGGGACAGCTGAAAACGGCCCTGACCACCCGCTTGTCGGTCGTGAGATTTCTGGTCCGGGCCGGGACAACGGGAGTGGAATACGGTGGTTGTGCAACAGCAGACGGCACGGGCGTACCCGCAGGACGAGCTCGCTTCGCGCCTGCGCCTGATTCAGGAACTGTCCGGCCGCGGCGTGCGCGCCCTGGCCCGCGACACCGGCCTGAGCTCGTCCTCGCTCTCGCGCTATCTCAGCGGCCAGACGGTCCCGCCGTGGCCGGCGGTCATCGAGCTGTGCCGCCTGGTCAAACGCGATCCACGCCCGCTGCGTCCGCTCTGGGAGCGCGCCAACAACCCCCTGCCCGCCCCGCCGAAGACCAGCCGCCAGCCGGCCCCGCCGAGCCCGCCGGCCGACGCCCCACCGCCGCCACGCAACGACCTGCCCCGCGACGTGCCCGACTTCACCGGCCGCGAACAGGCACTGGCCGAGGTGATCGCCGCCGTCCGTGCCGATCGCGTGGTCGCCATCGACGGCATGGCAGGCGTCGGGAAGACCTCCCTGGCCGTGCACGCCGCGCATCAGCTCACCGCCGAATACCCTGACGCTCAGCTGTATCTCGACCTGCACGGCTTCACCGACGGACGTCAGCCGCTCGACCCCGACGCCGCCCTCCGCGCGTTGCTGGCCGCGTTGCAGGTCCCCTCGGAGCGGGTGCCGCAGGACGGGGGCGTCGAATTGCGTGCGGCCTGTTGGCGCTCGGAGTTGGCGCGATTGCGCGCTGTCGTCGTGCTCGACAATGTCGCCGATGCCGCGCAGGTCAGCCTGCTGTTGCCCGGTGCGGGCGAGTCGGTCGCCATCATCACCAGCCGCAACCGGTTGCTCGAGCTCGACGAGGTCCCGCCGGTGACCCTCGATGTGCTCACTCCCGAGGAGAGCGCCGAGCTGCTGGTGCGGGCCAGCGGTGACGCACGCCTCGGACGGCTCGCCAAGGAACCCGAGCAGGCCGCCGAAGTGCTGCGCCTGTGCGGCAACCTCCCGCTGGCACTGCGCCTCGCGGCCGCTCGTCTCCGTCATCGCCCGGGTTGGTCGGTCGGCATTCTCGTGGAGCGGATGTCGGAGGGGGCTAGCGAATTCGACACCGCTTTCGGCATGTCGGTTCGTCAGCTGAACCGGGACCAGCGTCGCCTGTTCCGGCTGCTCGGCCTGATCCCCGGCTCCACGTTCACCGATTACGTCGCCGCCGCCGTGGCCGACGTCTCGCTGCGCAGTGCCCGCACGATGCTCGAGGATCTCCTCGACGCGCACCTGGTCCAGCAACCGGCCGACGGCCGCTACCGCCTCCACGACCTGGTCCGCCAGCACGCCCGCGCCGCCACCTTCGAACACGACACCCCCGCCGACCGCGAACGCGCGCTACACCGCGTCCTCGACTACTACGTGCACACCGCGGCTGCCGCCGACGCCGCTATGCCGTTCCTGTCGCCGACCCGCCCGGTCTCGGCGGGCGCACCGCCCGCCGAACTGCCGCGGTTCCCCGGCCGTGATGCCGCGTTCTTCTGGTTCGTCTCCGAGTACACCAACCTGATGGCCGTGTTCTACGCCGCAGTCGAAGTCGGCGCCGACACCCACGTCTGCGAATTGCCGCGCTTCATGCGCGCGTTCTTCGCCCGCCGGTGCGGCACCACACATCTCAACGCCCTCTTCGAGCAATCCCTCACCGCCGCACAGAATCTCGGCGACCCGCGCCAACTCGCCGAAGCTCACAGCGACCTGGGTTTCGCCCGATACAACGCAGGGCGGATGACCGAAGCGGCCGCCGCCTACGCCGCGGCCGCACCCCTGGTGGCCGAAGTGGGTGACCCGCTACCCCGAGCCGAACTGACGATGCGCTGCGCCCAATTGCGCTGGGACGAAGGCAGTATCGAAGAACCACTGGAACTGTTCCGCCAAGCCCGCGACCTCTACACCACCGGCGGCTGCCCGACCAGCGCCGCCGACGCCGTCGCCAGCGAAGCCTGGGCCCTGCTCCAACTGGGTCACCGCGAACAAGCCGTCCAACTCGCCCGCGAAGCCCTCGCGATCCCCGCGGTCAATCCCTCGCTGCAGGCCCAGATCACTCTCGGCGTAGCGATCGCGGCTGACGAACCCGCGCAAGCCCTCGAGCACCTCGATCAGGCCCTCGCCCTCGCTCGCGAGGACGGCCACAAACACAACGAAGCGTGGTGCCTGAACTGCCGGGGCGTCGCGCTGCGTGAAATGGGTCGCTACGACGAAGCCCTCGCCGGCCACCGAGAGGCCTTCGCACTCTTGGACGCCCTTTTCGAAGACCACTGGAAGATCCACTTCCTCAACGGCTACGCCGAAACCTGCCGCCTCGCGGGCCTGCCCGGGGAAGCCCTCGACCTCTACCGCGAAACCCTGGCCCTGGCACCGAGACTGGGCCACCGCTTCGAGGAGGCGACAGCCCACCAGGGCATCGCCGACGTTCTGGACACGACGGACCCGGCTGCCGCCACCGAACACCGTGCGGCGGCCGAGTCCCTGTTCGCCGAGATCACCCCATCGACTTCGCTCCGTCCAGCGATTCACGAATGATGTCGGCGTGCCCGGAGTGCTGGGCGGTCTCGGTCATGATGTGCATCAGCGTGCGGCGGGCGGTCCAGCGTCCGCCGGGCTCGAACCACGGGGCCTGCGGCAGGGGCTGACTCACGTTCAGATCCGGGAGGGTGCGCACGAGCTCGTCGGTGCGTGCGGCCACCCGCTCGTACTCGGCCAAGATGCCCTCGAGCGTGTCGCCGGGCAGCATCCGGAAGATCTCGCCCCATTGCGCGATCTGTTCCTCGGTCATCGAGGAGAAATCGGGGGCTTCCGTGGGCCCGTCGAGGATGAAACCCGCCCAATTCGCTTCCACCGCGGCCACATGCTTGATCAGACCGCCCAGGCACAGCTCGCTGGCGGTCGTGCGCAGACCCGCCTGCTCGTCGGTGAGGTCGCGGACAGTGAAGCGCAGGAACAGCCGGTGCTTGGCGAGCATCTCGAGGATGTCGGTGCGCTCGGTGTCGATCTGGGTGCTCGTGGTCATGGCCGGATCCTTTGCTTGTCGGTGTTGTGAAACCCAAGGTAGAACCCATTGCGGCCAGTTTCTGACCGCAATTGCGAGATAATCGGAATATGGCCGATACGAGCGCACGCACCCTCCGACTGCTGTCGCTGCTGCAGACCCACCGGTCCTGGTCCGGCTCGGAACTGTCCGAACGCCTTCGTGTTTCGGCCCGCACCCTGCGCCGCGACATCGACCGCCTTCGCGAACTCGGCTATCCCGTCGACGCGCGCCCCGGCGTCGACGGCGGCTATCAGCTGGCCGCGGGCGCGGCGATGCCGCCCCTGGTCCTCGACGACGACGAAGCCGTCGCCATCACCGTCTGCCTGCAAGCCGGTTCCCAGGGTGCGGGCGACGGCCTGGCTGAACCGTCCATCCGCGCTCTCGGCAAGTTGGTCACCGTCCTGCCCACCCGCCTACGCCGCCGCGTCGACGCCCTACGCGCCATGACCGAATCCACCGCCTGGACCGCCGTCCCCCTCTCCGACGTGGACCCCGCCGTCCTCACCGATCTGGCCCTCACCTGCCGCCGCGAAGAACGCCTGACCTTCACCTACACCGCCGCGGACGGCCGCACCAGCACCAGGGAAGTGGAACCCCACCGCCTCGTCTCCCTGGGCCGGCGCTGGTACCTCGTCGCCTACGACCTCACCCGCCACGACTGGCGCACCTTCCGCGTAGACCGCCTCACCGCCTCCGCGACCACCGGCACCCGCTTCCGCCCTCGCCCCCTCCCGGCCCCCGACGCCGCCACCTTCGTTCACAACGCCATCGGCGCCCGCCGTTCCGGCTACACCGTCACCGCCGAGATAGAAGCCCCCGCCGCCGACGTCCACACCCGGGTAGGGCGCTGGTGCACCATCACCGCCCTCCCCGACAACCGCACCCACATAGAAATGACCGTCGACGAGCTCGACTGGCCGATCCTGTTGCTGGGCAAGGTAGGAGCAGATTTCCGCGTTCTCGGCCCGCCGGAACTGGTTGCGCAGCTGCGGGAGTGGGGGAGCCGCTTCACCCGCACTCAGCCATGAGTTCGCCCCGTCTGCGTCGGCGCGCTATACCTAACCCATGAATCTGTCCCAGCTGAGCTCGGCGATCGAGGCGGCTGTCGCCCAACATCTCAACGAACTCGGCAAAGCGGTCGGATTATTGCCGTTGACCTGGTTCGTGGCGCCATCGGTGACCAGCGATGACAGCATGGAGGCCGTCCTGTCTGTGGAAGGTCAAGCCGGTAGCCATCTTTCGCAGCACCCGGGCCGGGTGGTCGATCAATGGGCCGATGTCCTCGGACTACGCCGGGTGTTCTCTCCGACCCCCGGCGTGCATGCGGTGGAAGGTCTCCTCGAGCCTCAGCCCGGTGACTATCGGTTCGAGATCCGCATCTGGGGTGTCGTCGACCCCGCTGTGCTGCACGCCCAAAGGGATTGGGGCCGATGGCAGGGCTGACCCGAGTCAGCCTCGATACCGCCCCTTCTGCCGCCGCTGATAGAACAGCAGATCCACCTCCACCGGCTCGACCAGTGCCGTGATCTCGGCCAACCTGGTGTCGTATCGGAGCTCGGTGATGCACCGGTGCAGATAGGCCCGCCGCTCCGGCCCCAACTGCGCCCAGATCGACCCGAACCGCGACTGCCCCCGCTCCCCGGAAACCGCCACGAGATCGAGTAGTGCAGGCCAGCACCCGGTTTCGGTCGCCCGCGCGGGCAACTCCGCCACCGCGGACTCCGACAGCAACGCCAGCGCGTACCCCACAGCGCTCCTGACATCGTCATCCATCCGCGACATCAACGTGAACAGCCCACGCCAACTCTCCGCATCGCCGCGCCCATCCATCGGCGCGACCAGATCCACCCCGACATCCGGATCACTGAACACCGGATTGCCGACCAGCGTCCACAGCCCCAGCGGCGTGAGATACCCGGCCAGCGTGAGGAATTCGGGCACCGCCCCGAGCGCGAGCGCGTTGCGCACCAACCGCGCGACCTCACCGGGCTGCGCATTCCCGAACAGAATGTCACCCACCCGGCGGATCACATCGGGCGCGCACCGCGAAAACACCGACAGCGCAGCATGTTGCAGGTCGGGAGAGCCGGCCAACACCGTCTGCGTCATCCGCGGCACCCGCCGATGCGGCCCATCCAGCAGTTGGCGAACCACCGCACTGAGCACGTCGACGTCGTAGGAGAACGCAGCCGAGAAGATCAGCCCCGCGTCATCGCGGACCCCCGCCTCGACCGCCGCGATCAATTCCGTGGTCGCACAGGACAAGAACGGACCCGCCGTCACGTAGTCCTGCCGCCGCAGCAACTCGTTCACGATGTCGACGATCGGCCCCGGCGCCATCTGATCGGCCAGCTGCTCGATGGCCCGCGGATCGAGATAGGGCGCACAATCCGCCGCGTAGCCCGCCTCGAGCATCGTCAACGTCTCAGCGGCCTTGCCCGGATGATCCAACCCCACCGACCCCGCCGCCCGCCCCGTCATCATCGGCGGAACCAGCTTCTGCACCAGCGGAATCGAGATCGTCAACGGAATGAACGGCACCAGCGCACTGATCCGCCGAAACGTCTCCGTGTGCTGATCGAACAACACCCCCGAGATCTGCTGATGCAACGCATGCAGCCGATCGGCCCCCAGATACCGCAGGTGATCCAACCGCTGCGGATGAACATGCAACGTCCGAGCCAGCAGAATCAACTGCGCCCGCGTAGTCAGGTCCGTCATCTGCCGCCGAACATGATCTTCTTCGTCACCCGACGCAGCGGCCGCGGCAACGCAGAGACCATCGAATCGATGGACTTGTCCAACGCGGCCGCCTCGAACGTACTCGCGGCCCTCATCAACTCGAACAGATCCCGAGCCTCATCCGCCGGCAACTGCTCCAGCGCGGGCAATGTCTCCGGCAAGCCACCTTCACGGTCACTTCTGACAGTCATGCGGCTCCTGGGTAACGCGATCCTCTACTCCGAGGGTCCCTCCTTCCGCCGCCACGCGCCAGAACTTCGCCGAATCACTGTGCATGGCAACGAAAACCCCAGCCCAGGTACATGTGAATAGAGGTACCACTTTTGGTGACGCGCGACTGCCCGTCCCGCTGGGAGTGGGAGAGCGGAGGGAGTGCAGGGGTACCCCGGTACCGCGAGGTACGGATGCACCCGTGACGCGAAGTCCGCCGGTCGGTCGTCGCTACGGTCGTTTGGTGATGCACGCCCGCCGGGCATTACTCGGCAAGGGCCGGGACTGGGATTCTGCACAGAGTCAGGAACACCCAGGGAAGCCCTGGTATCCCCGCCACCAACCACGGTGGAGCCGTCCGAGTCCGCCTTTACCGGCCGACCCTGTGTCATCGGAATAGATGCATCGGCCCCTCTGACGGGCGACGACTGCGCGGGTAAGGCGCATCACCCGCACAACTCGCCCGGGCGCACAGCGGCAAGGGGGGAGGTTGGCGGAGACGCCAGAATCATCGGTAGGCTTCCTGCCTACGGCGGTGAGTCTGCTGGTACCAGATTCTCGCCCAGGGCCTCGGTGGTGTTAGCGCACCTCCGGGGCCTGACTTGTGCGCCGACCGTACCATAGCCGTCAGCTATTCAAGAAACGTCGTCGAATCCTCAGACCACCGATCCTGGTCTGACACAGCCCTTTTCCATCCTTTGGGTGGAGGCCAGGGCACTCCCCACTCGGCCAGAGCGGCCTGCGTGAACCCACCCTTCGACGTCTCGTTGGCGATCAGCTCATCCGGAGAGACGTACCGCGTCGGCACCCACTCGGTCACGGCATCAAGTATGGCCAGGACGCCGGTGTTGCCCGTCGTGGAACGGTATTCTTGGTCGAGTTGCAGTCATCATGACGGCGAGGGGGTGGCGATGAGGGGTGAACCAGCTCACCGTACACAAAGCTTGCCGCGGACAAACCGCCTTACCTCGGTGGAGTTTTGCGCAGGTGCTGGTGGACTTGCGCTCGGACTGGAACAAGCCGGATTCGACCCGCTGCTCCTGCTCGATAACCGCGACGTGGCATGTGAAACCCTGCGAGCAAACCGTCCTGGCTGGAATGTGTTGCACAAGGACCTACTCCAATTCGAGCCCAGATTCGAACTGCCGGGACACCGTGAAATCGATGTCATTGCCGCGGGACTTCCGCGGGTGAAGTCGGCAGCTACGGCATCGCGACCCAGGGGCAGCAGTTGGGAGCTGGAACTCTTCGAGACGACCGCACGGTTGACAGTGGAATTGCGACCGCGCGCTTTGCTGATCGAGAACGTCCCCGACCTCTTCAAACGTGACGAGTACGAGTCGAGCAGGTCCCGCGTTGCCAAGCATCTCGAGGACGCGGGGTATGAGCACTGCTGGTTGTTGTTGGACGCCTGTGATTTTGGTGTACCGCAGCACCGCGAATACGCCGTGATGGCTGCCGTGCGGGAAGGCGGCATCACGTCCTTCCTCGAGGGTCTACGCCCATTCCCTCCTGCGCCGGGACTGACAGTGGGAGCCGTGTTAAGGGCATCGATGAGTGTCAACGGGTGGCCGCAAGCGGGGGAGTGGGCCGCCCAGGCCGACATCATCGCACCGACGATCGTCGGCGGCTCATGGGATCGGGGTGGTGGAGATCTTGGGCCGCAGGGATCGGTTCGCGCCTGGGCGAAGGTCGGAGTCAACGGCCGAGCTCTTGCCAACAGCTCACCATCGGCAAACTTTGTGTGGAACCCATCGCAGGGACCCGCCCACATGCTCAAGCTAACTGTCGAGCAGGTCGCAGCTTTGCAGGGATTCCCGTCGTACTGGACGTTCGAAGGGCGGAAGACTGCACGATATCGCCAGGTTGGCAACGCAACGCCGCCGCCTTTCGCCTGCGCGCTCGGCGTTGCCTTGCGGTCGGCCCTGACGACGCTGTGACGGCCGTCGCGGGGGCCGCTGCCGCAGAGCTAAGATTCCGAACCATGCCCAACGACCCACAACAGACCTTGCCGTGTCGAGCGGACATGGTTGATCTGTTCGCCGGGCCTGGTGGTCTCGATGTTGCAGCTCGGTGGTTGGGTCTTGACGTATACGGGTTCGAGTGGGACCGAAATGCGTGTGAGACCCGGCTCGAGGCAGGGTTGAATTTCACGCCCCACGACGTCCGCGAATTCGGGCCAGGTCACGTGCCTGGCGCGTGGATTCTGGCGGGCGGCCCGCCATGCCAAACCTTCACAGTTGCGGGCTCCGGCGCGGGCCGGGATGCGTTGGCCAAGGTGCTGTCGTTCGTCCGGCGGATGGCAGCAGGCGAGAATGTCACCCGTGAAGTCGCTCGGTTGGACGATGAGCGCACCGGTCTGGTTCTCGAACCGCTCCGCTGGGCCATGGATGCGGCTAACGCAGGTACGCCATACAAAGTCATTGTGCTGGAACAGGTTCAAGCCGTTTTGCCGGTATGGAAGGAAATGGCGCGGGTTCTGGAAGATGGTCTCGGATACCACGTCGACTACGGGGTTCTACGCACTGAAGAGTTCGGTATACCGCAATCGCGCAGACGTGCGATCCTCATCGCGAGCCTCGACGGCGACCGCAAACTGCCGATGCCGACGCATCGCAGATACCGCAAGGGTGTGGACCGGTCTGAGGGGAATGCATCGCTGTTGCCGTGGGAGTCAATGGGTGAGGCGCTCGACCGCGGCGGCCCGTTCAAGGTGATCTCGAACTACGGGACGGGTGGCTTCGCGAAGCAGCGCGGTGTCCGTACCTCCGACCAACCGTCGGCCACGATCACAGGGAAGGTGTCGCGCAACAGGATTGTCGACCTTGAAGGTAACCCCCTTGAACGATTGACACCGTACGAGGCAGGTCGCTTGCAGACCTTCCCAGCCGACTACCCATGGTCGGGTAAGGAGGTTGCGCAGCAGATCGGCAACGCGATGCCGCCGGTGCTGGCATTGCATGTGCTCGCTGCTGCGCTTGGCTTCAGGGTGAGCCAGGAGGACGCGAGAAAGGTGGTCGATCGCCCCTGGCTCGACACCCGAGACTCGGCGCCGATCGACCATCTGCAGCGAATGGATCGCCTGTTCAGCTGATGGTGTAGCGAACTGCCGTTGCCCACCGATAGCCCACATCGACCGGGTAACAACTATCGCACTCCCTTCCAACTGGTCGGAACGAGCCGATACTGTTACCCACAACGCGGGGGAGCGAAACCTCCCATCGTCGACCGAGGGTTAGCGCAGGTGGGAGCTTCCGATGAGTGATCTGATCGATGGCCAGTACGACGTGTTCAAGTCGTTCTTGGACAAGGACACCCCTGTCGAGGCGATCAAGAAGCTCCGGCTGTTCGCCTCCGAAGACGTGATCAAGCGGATCATGGAGCGCTACGACGAGGACATGGTTCGGATCAAGGAGATGCGCGAGCCGCACTCGGTGGTCATCGACAACTACGAAACCTGGTATGCGGGACCGCATCCGGATGACAAGCTGTGGCCGGCGATCGAGGACGATCTCATCAAGCAGGGGTGGCCGAGGGATCCGGCCATCAACAGTCTGGACGACTCGTCGACACGGATCGTGTCGTTGCTCCAGCATCCTCGGAAGAACGAGTTCTCCACTCGGGGTCTGGTGGTCGGCTACGTGCAGTCCGGCAAGACCACCAACTTCACCGCAGTGATGGCGAAGGCGGCTGACCGCGGCTACAAGCTATTCATCGTATTGGCCGGCATCCACAACGGCCTGCGCCGTCAGACCCAGGCGCGACTCATTCAGCAGCTGGTGGAACCGAACCCGACGCTGTGGACGCAGATCACCGACCTCGATCGCGATTTCTCGCCGACTGCCAACCCAGCTAGCTTCTTCGGGAAGTCGAACAAGACCCATGTGCTGTGCGTGGTCAAGAAGAACGCCACGGTGCTGCGCAAGCTGGTCAAGTGGTTGGGTGACGCTTCGGAGTACCTGTCAGACTGTCCCGCATTGATCATCGACGACGAGGCCGACCAAGCGACTGTTGCGACCAAGTCGATCAACCCGCTGATTCGTCAAATCCTCAACACGCTACCCAAATCCGCCTATGTCGGGTACACGGCCTCGCCGTTTGCGAATCTGCTCATCGATCCATCAGCAGACGATCTTTATCCAGAGCACTTCATCGTGAATCTGCCGAAACCACACGGACATTTCGGCACCGAGGTGCTGTTCGGCCGCTATGCCCTCGATGGCGAGGACCCGACAGACGTCGACGATGGCTACGACATGATCCGCAATGTTCCCGACGATGACGTGGCGCTCGTTCGCCCGAAGACCAGGGCAGATGCCGAAGACTTCTACCCGTCGATCACCGACACGTTGCGGCGGGCCGTTCTGTACTTTTGGCTGACGACGGCCGCCCGTCGGATTCGCGGTAGCGGAAATCCGCACTGCACCATGCTGATTCATACCAGCGTGCGAACTGCTGTCCACAACAGCTTCCGTGACCCACTGATGTTGCTGCGTGCCAAGGTCGCGAACAATCTGTCTGATTCCGCCTTGCGGCGCGAACTACGCGACCTATGGGACGAGGAGACGTCGAGGGTACCTGCTGTCGAGTTCGATGAGAAGCTGGTCTCATTCGATGAGCTCGCCTCGGAATTGGCTGGTGTTCTGCGTGATTGCCGGATTGTGATGGACAACTCCGAGAGCACTGACCGTCTCGACTACGAGAACGGCCCGGTTGTCGCTATTGCGGTGGGCGGCAACACTTTGTCTCGCGGACTTACTCTGGAAGGCCTGTCGGTCAGCTACTTCGTTCGGACGGTCTCCACCTACGACACCCTCCTACAGATGGGGCGATGGTTCGGCTACCGGAACGGATACGCGGATCTGCCGCGCATCTGGATGACCGAAGAACTCGAGGATTGGTTCCGTCATCTCGCGACGGTCGAGACCGAGATGCGCCGCGACATCGACGTTTACATGACCGAGGGCAAGACTCCGATGACCTTCGCGGTGCGGCTGCGGACACATCCGTCGCTCCGTGTGACAGCTGCAGCGAAGATGAAGGATGCTGTGTCGGCGCTGTCGTCCTACGGCGGGCAACGAGTTCAGACCCGATACTTCCGCAAAGACGCCGACTGGCTGCTGGGCAACCAGGCGGCGGCGCGGGCGCTCGTGAAGGCGGCGCTCGGGAGCAGTCGAGCCGAAGGAAACGGCGTGGACGGTCGCTACCTGATTCGCGACGTGCCGAGCGAGTTCATATTGGACTTCCTGCGCAACTATCAGTTCCACGAGAAGTCGCAGGAATGTGACGCGAAACTGATGAGCGGGTACATCGAGAAACGAATCCGCAACGCAGGCACCTTGCGGCGGTGGAACATTGCAGTCGTTGGCAAACCAGCCGCAGTAGAGCAGAACCTGTTCGACTTCGCGCCAGGAGTCAGTGTGGGCCGGATCGTTCGTTCGCAATTCGCATCCGGTATCGACCATACGGATATCAAGACGTTGATGAGCCGCCGAGACGCGGGCCTCGACCTCGACGGGATCACTTCTGCCACAAAAGAAGGCGACATCGCCAAAGCCCGCAAGGCGCAGCAGCCAGATGCCGGTCTTGTGGTGTTGTATCCGATCGACAAGGTGTCGGAACCCGAGCCGTCCAAGGACAAACGCAAGCCACTGAACGCGCCGGAACATGTGATCGGTGTCGGCCTCGTGTTCCCATCGCCCGCCAACGACGACAGCACTGTTGCTTGGGAATCCGACTACATTTCTGCTGATCTTTCTGGTGTCGAGATCGAAGAGGAGGACTTCAGCCTCCTCGACTCCGAGGACATCTGATGCTGAACGATCTGAAGGAAGTTCTCGACGATCAGTGGCGGCGCCTGGAACGGAGGCCGAGCGCCGAAGCATCCGTCGTCACTGTGTCCGATCTTCCGGTCCTGACTGCGAAAGGGTCATTGGCCGCAGGCCTGGACAGCGAAGGAAGCCGCCATCTGCTCGTGCCGATCGGTGCGCACCAGGTCGTGCGGAAGGGTCTCAACGGCCCGGTTCTGCAGCTGCGCAAGCGAACGTTGGAACACGATGGGCGAGTGCAGGACTACGCTGATCTCACCTGCCTCCGTCGGGATTTGAACGATATCTTTGCGACCCTGTGCGCAGACATTCTCGTTGCCACCGAGGAGTCTTCGGGAAACCCGGTGAAGGTGCTGTACCGCGTCCTCGATCGCTGGCGCGCTCTGTTTCTCAATCCCGGGCCGCCACTGGGGACACAGCAGCTCGCCGGACTCTTCGGTGAACTGGTGGTGCTGGAGATACTGCTCGAGCATGACAGCGGTGCGATCCAGCTGTGGAAGGGGCCGACTGGCCACCGGCACGACTTCGCCACGAGCGTAGGCGCGCTCGAGGTGAAGACCACGACGAATCCGGATGGGCGATCGGTACGTATCCACGGCCTAGACCAGTTGGAGCCACCGCTCGGCGGCATCTTGGGGTTGGTGTGGTTGCGGCTGGAGACCGACGTCCAGGGCGGTATAGGTTTCCTCGAACTGATCAAGCGTGTGCTGGATCTCTCCGACGACGAGAGCGAGATCCTCACGCGCCTTGCGGCTGTCGGCTATCGCGCCGCCGATAACGATCACTACGTACATTCGCGGTACTCGATCAACGAACACCGTTGGTATAACGTCGATGTCGCCTTCCCGAGGCTCACGACCGTAGATCTGGCGGCCGCGTCGATCTCCACCAACGTCCGCAATGTCGACTACACGATCGACCTGTCCGGCGAGTCACCTGCTCCGATGGAAGCCAATGACGTCGAGAGGTATATCAAGGTAATGCTCGAGGCATCCCGATGACGGCACCTGCCTGGGTCTCCCAACCATTTCCACCCGACGGCGCGAGCGCTGCGGAAGGTATCAGGAATCAGCTGGGTAAGCCCGAGCTGGATCATCTGACGATCCTGGTCCGCGAATCGGCACAGAACAGTTGGGACGCGCGCCAGGGAGACGGAATTCCCGTGGACTATCGCATCGACCTGCAGACTGTCAGTGCGGCCGATGCGCCTGCATGGCGCGACAACCTTCTGCGCAAGGCGCCCGCCAAGCAGCGGCTACCGTTGCGAGATGCGCTGCAACAGCCCACGATTCGTGTGCTGTCGATCTCCGATCGGGGCACGCGTGGTCTCGGTGGACCGACACGAGCTGACGCGGTCACCGACCAAGGCCGCGATTTCGTAGCATTTCTTCGTAATATCGGCGAGCCACGCGACCGGGCATTGGGTGGCGGAACCTATGGCTTCGGCAAGGGAATCCTCTATCTCGCATCGGGGTCAGGCACGATCCTCGTACACACCCGCTGCCAGTACCAGGGGAAATACGAGACCCGCCTGATGGCTGCCGCGTTATGGAAGAGCTACGACGCCAAGGAAGGCGACCGTGAACGCCGCTACACCGGGCGGCACTGGTGGGGAGACGCATCAGGTGACGTGATCGAGCCATTGGTCGGGGATGCGGCCGACGCGATGGCGCGCAAGTTGGGTCTTC
The DNA here is from genome assembly GCF_042668615.1 of Nocardia sp. NPDC057272. NCBI lineage: Bacteria > Bacillati > Actinomycetota > Actinomycetes > Mycobacteriales > Nocardiaceae > Nocardia > Nocardia sp. NPDC057272. Next base: position 26,617 of record NZ_JBHUYK010000005.1, read on the forward strand.
GCCCGTTCGGGGCGTCCGAAACCGGAACGACGATCTCGATCCTCGATCCGAACCTGGACGGCAGTGAACCGTCCGATATTGCTCGGTACCTGGCAGAGACCATCGTGTACCAGTTGTGGCCGAAAATGCTGCCCGACAGCTTCGGTGTGCCGCCGATGCGGTTCTCGGTGACCTGTGACGGCATCGAGTACCCGGTCCCTGATCCAGCCCGAATGAAGACCCTGAAGCTGTTCGTCGAGGCCTACCGGAAGATGGTCGGCAGCGGTGCCGACGAGCTCCACTGCAGGCGGCCCAAGAAGCTGCTCGGACGCTTCGGATTGCATCAGACGGTTGCGCTTCGATTCGAACCTAGCAACGCCGAACACATGGCTGGTTTCGAAACCGGCATGGTGCATCACGTGTGCCTGATGCGACCGGCCGAGCTCGTGGTCACCTATTGGCCAGGACCGAAGCCTGCCAGTGAAATCTCAGCTTATGCAGGGGTTTTCCGTGCGGACAGAGAACTCGACGATGCGTACGCGAAGGCCGAGCCGCCGACGCACGACAATTGGAACTATCAGACGCTCGATCACCCCGAGTACTCGTTCGTGAAAATGACATTCACACGGATGAAGGAAGAGATCGACAAGGTCATCGGGCCCCGCGGAAGCGCCGGCGTCGAGGTTGCGCAAGTATCCCTCGGTGCGGCAAGTGACCGCCTGTCACCCCTCGTCGGTGGTGTCTGGGGCATCGGGTCGGCAACCGACTACGGCAGGCCCGGCGATACCGCGCCACCGCCGCGAGCTGCACCGAAACGGCGGCCTAGCGGGAGGCGAGACGATCCCGCAGAGTCCGATGACCTCGACACTTCGGAAGTGTTCGAGTCCGGCGGCTCGGGCGAACCCACCGTGTCAGACGGCGGCGCTCGAGTCGGTGAAGCGGCCGATCACCAGCCGGGACAGGCTGCGAGGCAGGTGTCTGCCCGTCGTCGTCGGCCCAAGATCGAGTACGTCGGTGATCCCGAACCTGACGAGCTCTGGGGGCATGGCGTTGTAGTGCAGCGATTCAAGCTGCCGGTGCCGATCGCCCAGCGGGTCAGCGCGGACGTTGCTGTTGCGTTGAACAGTGAAGGTGGGCTCGAAATGGACCCGCCCATAGGCGCCGAGATGCCTGGCCTCGTGGGCTGGGAAGACCCGCATGGTGAGGTCCACACGACACCCAGGTACGTCATCGAGGGTGGCGACGGCGGTGTGTGGAAGGTGATCGTCAAGCCCGCCCCGGACACGATGACCGATATCGTCCTGTACACCGAGGCGGTCAGCTGATGGCCAATCGTGTTCTGCCGTATAAGAAGCCGACTGCCGGCGTGATCCGGGCGGGGGAGTGGCTACTGACGATCGGCGATGAGGAGATCCCATTGCCGGATCATCTCCCGCACTGGGACTACCAGACGAACCTGCCGCTGCGAAGGATCGTTCGCATCGATCTCGAGCGAGCGCTGGCCGAGTCGATGCTCGCACCCGGTACCGAGGTGGCGTTGGCAGCAGTCTGGACATCCACCGGATCCAAGCTGCGCGGAACGGTGTCACGAGTCATCGTCCCCGCCAACGGCGAGGTCGAGCTGCGGGCGGATCTAGTCGGAGCAGATTTGGGTGGCGTATTGATGCTCGACACCGTACTGGTTCTGGCGCGCCGCAGACATGGCACCGATCGGCCCGTCGCGCCCCGTCGTGCAGGATCGGTGCTGTGGAGCGATCGTGCGCAGATCCGGCTGCAGGGTGACGCTCCTCAGTTCCCCATCGCTATTGTCGATTTCGAGCAAACCAACTACCCCGGTGATGCCGCCTGGCACCTCGAGATCGGTACAGACCTCGATGTCGCCACGATGGGGTCACTGCTGCTGCTGGTCAATGAAAAGAAGACGCTGATCGCTGAAGCATTGCAGCGGGCAGGAAGTCCTCGACTGCAAGACAAGATGGCGCTGTCGATGCTGTACGCAGATGTGGCACGAACCATGGTCGACCACGCGCTGCGAATCAGCGAATTCGACGACGACGCAACATATATTGACGAGACTCTGGGAGCCACTCTGCAGGAGCTGTTCGGTCGCCTGTTCCCCGGCCGGTCCATCACCGACATCCGGCTCGCCGCGCAAGAATCCCCGAACCTCTTCGCTTCACAATTGCAAGCAGCGGTAAAGATTTTCGAGGGGGTCGCATGACGCTCCTCTATCCGCGACTTCTTCGTCACCGCGCGAAACCCCTTGCCGCGGAATACAAGGAACTCGGTCCGATCGAGTTGAACAGTCGTTGGTCGCTTGCCGACAGCTCCGCGGTGTTCGTCGCAACCGGTGGTACCCGGATCGAGCAGTCCAAGCTCCAACTCCTGCGCGACATCGTCGTCGACTTGGCCAAGGATTCCGGGTTTCCGGAACCACCGGATGTCAAGCAGAAGAACAGCTTCGATCTGCGGCTTGCCGTGGCGCTGCACAGCGAGATGCGAATTTCGCCCGCCGAGGCGGCCTCCGGCGACATCTGGGCGTTTCTAGCGCTGATCGTTCTTCCTGATGTCGCGCACTGGCGCTACCCGAAACCCCCTGGCGATCGGGTTCTGGGCTCTGATCTCACCCGCCACGTCCTCGGGCGCATGTGGTGGAGAGCCCAACTCGTGTATGCCCCCGCCGACTCCGACCCATACACCGCGCTCCACGTGCTCGGCGAAGCAGCATTCGACCAGATTTACGCCCGGCGCGCCGCGCTCGGCGGCAGCCCTCACCTGATCCAATCGATCCTGCGGACCTGGAAACAGATGAACTTCGCCGGCCCCGACCTCACCGAACGAGACGTCCTTCGAGACTTCCTCAAACGACTCCTACGCTTGGCGCCGTTCGTGGTCTTCGAGGCGCTGGATAGTCGAGCGCTGGACGAGGAGTTGCTTGCGATCGCGAAGGAAACGGTGATCGGGTACCTGTCGTTCGGCGGCCGGGTGCCTGCAACTGAGGTGGAATCCCGAGCAGCGCAGGTCTTCGTCAGCGCGATGGCCTGAATTCTCTACGCTGACGTAGTGCGATCATCTAGCGTCGGACTTGGTTCCAGATCTGACCAAGGCGCGTAGCTGGTCCGGCGTCAGCCAAGGAGACTTGCGGTGGATCATGCGGTGACAGTTGGCGCACAGCAGGATGAGGTCGCTTGTTCGAGTCTCGGTGGCCCCGGACACATGTAGCGGCGTGACATGGTGGCATTCGGTGTAACAAGACCCTCGTTCGCCATAGACCGTCTCGAAGTCGAACTCGCAGATCTCGCAGATCACCCGGTCGTGATCGCGAAGGAACTCGGTGATCTTTCGATCTCTCAGTCGCTTGTCGCGCTCTCGTGTGTAGTGCCAGCGACGAAGCAGGCTGCCTTCGCGCGAGCTGAACCCGTCGTTTTCATCGGTTCCCAGGTCAGTGCTGTGTTCCTCGCCGACCTGAGGCACGGGGAGTTGCTTGAACGCGCCGGACAGCGCTGCCTCGCGGATCTGAGTCGCTATGGCATGCATCTGGTCGGGGCTGTTGAGGAAGTCCTGCAGGACGAGCTTGTCTGTGCGTCCGCCGTTGGTCGGTCGGCCAGGGTACTCAGGGTGTTGCGAGGCGATGTCCGCGGATTTTCGGGCTACGCCGTTGGGGTTCCGGAAGGTATCGCTTCGGAGGTCTGAGGGGTGGATCGGCAGAATCTGTAGCACACCCGACAACTCGATCACTTGGTTGTTGGTGTCCTCGAGCTGTCGCCATCCATTCCGGGCGACCAGGTCGCAAGCAAGGATCACCTCGTCACGAACCCACGCTGGCGAGCGGCGAGGCGGGACTATGAATCCGAGCTCACGCAGCTTCCGTGCGACCGTGGCTTCCCCTCCGCTGAACTCGCTGGCTTTCAGCGGCTTTCGTCCCGTGAGGTAGCCGTGAGCAGCTCCGGCGACAGCCTTCGAGTCGTAACGGTTGCCCTCGTACCGCAGGTGAAACGCCCGCGCCTTGTCGAACCCATAGCGATCCAGGAACGCGTCCTGTCCGATCTGGTCGTACTCACGGATCGCCGTCAGAATCGCTGGCCTTGTGAGCTCTGATATCCCCATAGTTGGAACCGTATCCTTGTGCTCTGACATCTGTGGCAATGCAGGAACCGAACGATGTCGACCGCAGACCTTCACCCAGGTGGTCGGTCTCGCCCGGAGAGCCGCTGTCGAGCCGGGTTGCCCATGACTGCGGCGGGTGGGTCGACATCATGGTTGGTAACCTGCCGCCGGATGGACATAAATCCTGTGCAGGAGAAGGGCATTTCGATGAATGTTTCTCGACGAGCTTTGGGCCGAACAGTCGATTCGCATACGTTGCAGTCACGCTCTTCGGATTCATTGCCCTGATCGGATTCGGTTGACAACGCAACAAATACGCACTCGTCAGGCCGACGGAAGCTAGGTGAATCGCCGAATCAGTAACGGTTACAGGATTCATTCGGACTGCAAGTTGTCGATGTGACCACCCCCCGGTTCGATCTCACTGACGACCAACATATGGCCGTACGGAGCGGGGTCCAAGTATTCATCGAAGTTGTAGTTGGAGACTGTGGTTGGTGAAGTTCGACTCCGGGTCGGCTACCGCGGCGACCGGCAGTCAGCTACGTAGACGCGGCGCCACGAATGGTGGTGTTCCGGCTGGCGAGTGCCATCAGCAATACATCGAAGGTCGGTGCGTCCGGCCACGACGGGGTCAGACGTCCTACGCGGGCCCAACCCCACCGGCGATACGCGGCGTACGCCCGGTCGTTCTCCGGCTCGACCAGCAGCGTCGCGCGATCTTCGGTGCGGCCTGCGAGCAATTCGTCGTGTAGACGATGGGCAAGGCCGCGACCTGCATAAGATTGGTCGACCATGATCTCGCTCAGCGCGAAAGTTCTTGTGCCGCTCTCACGAATGAAATCTCCGTTGGCAGCGAGGGGACCATCGAGGGTGAGGCCATCCCACCATGCGGTGTTGGGCGTCAGCGGCCAGCCCCAGGTCTGGCCGATCGAGACATCGTTCAGGTAGACGATGACGAGTTCGATGCCGCTCTCCCGTGTTGGATCGGTGTAGGCGTCGAAACGGTGCATGAAAGCCTCCGGTGAATCGAAGGTATGCCCCGAGTCGATAGCCTCGCGGTAGGACCGGCGGTAGATGTCTTCCACAACGCTGCGGTATTGGCGCGAGGCGGCAGCCGAGTAGTGGGTGAAATGCAGTCCGTTCACGCTGTGAGAACACTCCGATCGAGTTGGTCGTAGCGGTCGGCGAATCCAGAGTCCTTGGCGGCGTGGAGCGCTCGAATCGGTGCCATCGTCCGTAGAGTGCGGGTCGATCCGATCGCGTCGAGAGTGTCTAGTACCGATTGACCCGTCGAGAGTGCTTCACGGGTATCCCCCACGGAAGCAAGAGTTGTCGCGTGCCAGGCACGGGTGTTCGCCTCGTTGCGCACGCTCTGACCCTGTAGTGCGCGCTCGTAGTGGGTTAGAGCGGTCCGATAGTCGCCGAGGTCGCTGTGGCCACGTGCCTCGTGTCACGCCAACTCCGGCGGATCGACAAAGCGCAGCCAACGTGGACAGCGCCCGAGAATCTCGGAGTTCAAGGCTGTATCCATCGCGGCGTGTGCCTTGCTCATCGCGGTTCGGAATCCGTCATGGTTGCCGACTTGCCCCCACGCCTGTGCTTGCCGGACGGCGATCAGTGCGTGCACTCGGCCAGGATTCCAATGCTGTGCCAGACGATCCGCCCGACTCGCATTTTGCAGCGCCAGATGCGGATTGCCCATGCCTTGACGGGACAGCGCGATATCTTGGTTCGCCGAATAGAGCAGAGCGTGAACGGCGAGTTCATCATCACCGGAGCGCACGGACATCTCTAGGGCTGTGCGATAGCAAGACCGGGCCAATGCGTGTTGATCGGCATCGTATGCCAGCCATCCTGTAGTGACGGCGAGGTTGCCCACCGCGCTGGCGGCCGCCGCGCCTGTTGCCTGATCACAGTGGCTCTCGTCAACCTCGCGACGGGCATGGGCCAACGCGGAGCTCGCGGCTTTCACCAACCAAGCTCCTCCTTCCCGCTGGTCGCGTTGTTCGAGTTCCTCGGTGTACTCGATCCATGCTCGCACCTCGGAGAGTCCGATTCGCGGTCGTTCCACCACTGGGCCGCGGCTGGCTGCGGGGCCGACAAGCGAGGCCGCGCTCGCGGTGGTTGCGATTCCGAATTGCCGACGGTTCACGTCGTCCTCGCTCTCTGTGTCCAGCGCTGTGAGCGCCAACTCCATTCGGTGAAGTTGGTCGGCGGTAAGTCGAGCAAGTTGTGTGTCGAGCGCGGCCGCTGACGCGCCACGAACCGGCTTTGACTCGGTTGCCCGGTACTCCCACTTACGAATCGTGGCGGCCTCGAAGCCCAGTCGCTCGGCGAATGCCGGCTGGCTCTCTCAGTGCATCCACCCGGAGCGCCCGGACATGTGCTGCCGTCCACCTGCCGACGATCATCGTCGCCCCCTCGCCCTTCTTGGTAATCGACGGATCGGGTCCATACCACCTTCGTATCGGGCTCGGCGCTGTTCGGAACCCGCCAGGCCCGCCACGCTGGAAGACGTTCTCGTCCACCCTCTTCCAACGTCGTATTGCCAGGCTACGCGGGCAAATGTGAGAAGAAGATGCATTTCAGGGAGACAACGATGCCCACGGTCGACCAAGCACTCGTCCTTCGCATCCTGCAACCCGGCGGACAACTCACCGACCGCCAGATCGCAACCGTTACAGCGCTGTCCATCCGCCGAACCAGGCGAGCATTGCGCACCCTCCACCTCAACGGACTACTCCGCCAGGTCACCTACCGGGCCGCTTGGGAACTATCGCCCTGTGGTAGTGCGTACACGGCTACCCTGACCGGTCAGGCCATGCTCGACGTGCCCCGATCGGCTTTCGCCGGATGAAACCGGTCGCGATCGGATACCTGCGCTCCGATCTCTCCGGATCCGCGCAGAACTGGGATGAGATCCGACTTCGTTCACTGGCAAAGCGATTCGGATACGACCTCGCGAAGACGATCGTATTCGACGCTCGAACCCAGAACCCGATGAGCGAGCTGATCGGCATTGCTCAGCGGACCAAAGCCGAAGCCGTGTTCACACCCCACCGTCGACATCTCGGCACTGATGTCCCCGACCTGCTCGTCCGCACTTGCGACGTCATTACCGTCGATGACCAGATGACCTATGCGAGGTCCTATCTAGGTGGCAGAAGTCCGAGCTGACTCGGAAATTGATCGAGTCTGCTTTGCAAGCGCTAGCGCACCGTGTGGTTGCCGAGGCTCCGTCCGGGCGTGACTGAACGTCCGCGACGCGATCCAAAATTTGGTTGTCCAACGTCATATGATCTAGGGGCCACGGCGGAGACGTTCGCTGTCTGCCGAACGGCGGCAATCCGACCCGCCCTTTCGGATGTTGATGGCGTGGCAATAGCATGCGACGAGCGCGCGATTGACCGCGCCACCGAAGGGGCCGAGTATGGGCAGAATCGAGTACTACCACGATCCGAAGGCGCCGAAGCCGAATTCGCTTGTGGTGGCTTGCAATTTAGTGGTTGTCGATGGCGCCGGGGCGATCCTGCTACAGCGGCGACGTGATACCGGGCAGTGGGCGCTGCCCGGCGGAGCCATGGACTTCGGCGAAACCGCGGCCGAATGTGCGATCCGGGAATGCAAGGAGGAAACGGGCATCACAGCTGAGATCACGGGATTCCTGGGTATTTACAGCAATCCCCACCACATTGTGGCCTACAGCGACGGTGAGGTGCGGCAGCAGTATGAGAACACCTACATCGGGCGACCGGTTTCAGGTGAACCGACGATCAATGATGAAGCCGATGGCGTGGTGTATGTCGCCCCGGATGACCTGGGCGCCTATGACATCCACCCGAGCATGCGGCAGCAGATCGGTGACTTCCTGTCCGGAAGCTATCCATATCTCGGCTGATTCGCCTTCGCTTGTTCGATTATTGTCGCAGCGAACCAAGATTTCCTGCCCTGCGCGTTGAATAAATCTGCCCACCAATGTGTCCGGTTCGTAGCGGCCGACGATCTCGACGATCCGGGCGGACGGGGTACCCGATCACCAGGGCTATCCGCCCGCGGAGGTGCGACGATGACCGAGATCTACGCCGAACTGATCGAACAGGGAATTTCGCATACCGACGCCGCCCAGCTCTGGAGGGACAAAATGGACACGGATCTGTCGTTCTTCCGTTCGGAATCTGCTCAGCGGCTCCGCGCTCAAGGGCGTGAGCAAGGATTCGAGCAGGGCTTGGAGGAAGGTCGGGAGCAGGGTCGGGAGCAGGGGCTCGGTCAGGGGGTCGCACGCTCGGTGCTGACCGGCCGTGGAATCGAGCTCTCCGCAGACCAGCGAAAGCTGCTTGCCGACACCACTGACGTCGATCAACTCAACGCGTGGTTGTTGCAAGCGGTCACCGCAACCCGCGCGGAAGAGCTTTTCGGCTGAGTTCCACCGTGTCGTCGGGGTGTCTGGGTGGCAGGGCTGGTCAATAACTATTCGTCTACGAGATCACCAGCCGGAGTGGGCGGGGAATTGTGGACAGAACGCTGCGGCGGCGTTCACCCTCCACATCCTGCAGCAGCCACGTGTAATACGGACGGAGTCCTCGGAGTCCGATTCGGCGGCGCATTTCTCGGTCGAGTAGCGACCACTCTCGGTCGTTGATCAATGGCAGTGTTTCTTGCTCTTCGTGGCGCAGGTGGTTGTGCAACAGCTCGGACAGTGCCCCGAGCGTCGGTCGCGCGGCGTCCGGTCCCGCGCTATCGAAGGCCCGGTCCACCTGGGCGAGGAGTGGGTCGATGCGGTCGTGTTCTGCGGCCATCGCCTCGACCAATTGCGCGTTCACGCCGCGGCGCCGCAGACTCGGCCAGAGCACGACGTCCTCCGCGGTGTGGTGGACGGATAGTTGGGTGTGAAACTGCGTCCAGCGTTCACGGTCCGGGGCGCTGGCCAGCGCTCGGAGATCGCGCCGGAACGCGTCGTGTGCTGCGTACATCATGGCCATATCGCGTTCAGTCATGGACCAATTACATTCGTGCGAGACGAGGCAGAACATCGTTGATACGCCCAAATACATACGTGAGCGTCTCCGGATCCGGAAGTGCAGTGCCGGATCGCTGGTGCGCTGATGGGATGACCGGCGGCTCGTTGCGTACAGCGAGTTCGCTCACTCGCTGAAGCATTTCGCGGTGGTGTCGCAGCGGATGGTCGCGGGGAGGGGGTTTCCGCAAGCAGGGCAGCCGCTTTCGGCAGAGGAAGGTGCGCAGCTCCTGGCCGAGGCCGAGTCCGATAAGACGCTGAAGTGGGAGATGGTGTTGCTGCTCGGATCGCCCGAAGCTGTTGCTGCTGCACGTCTGTGGAACAAAGCGGTGTGGGAGCTCAGTCTCGTAGCGATGGGTCGCGAGATGGGGCATGACGACTACCTGCGCGCCTATGAGGCGGCAGGTCATAAGCGGAATGCCTTCTACGAATGCGCTCGAAAAGACCTGGGGGTTCGCAGTGGTGAACTCCCATTCGGGGACGGGCCGTGGTTGCCGCAGAACGTGTTGGCCGCGCCGCCGGCTGATGAAGGGATCACCGGGTCCGTTCCGGGGATCAGTTCGTCTGGCGGACTTTGATGGCGTCTCGGGAGATGTAGACGTCGTATTCGCCGGGGGTGGCGATGGTGGCGTTGCCGTAGGCGGAGCGGATGAAAGGGCTGGTGTACCAGCGGTTTTTGTTCATGTCTTCGAAGAAGTCGCGGTCGCCGCCGTTGAGGAAGGTCTGGTCTTGGGTGGGGGATTTGCCGTCGAGGCGCTGGCCGTACAGGCGGCTGAGTTTGTAGCCGGAGTGGAAGCCGAGGGCGTTGACCCATGGTTCGAGTTCGACGATGTTGGACTGTAGGGCGAACATGTCGCCCTCGATGCGATGGGTTGTCGGCTCACTCGCGTTTCCGTCTTCGTCGAACTGGGTGAGGACGAGATCGAGTTGGTGTTCTTGGCCGGCAACGGGTTTGGCGACTACGTGGGCGGCCTTGATCTCGCCGGTGAGGCCGAGATAGGTCTGCAGGAGGGTGGCGATCCAGAGTAGGAGGACCGCGACGAGCAGGAGGGCGGCGCCGGGGACCGCGCGGCCGAGAACGGCTTTGGGGCCGCGACGGCGGGTGGCGGCCAGTGCGGCCATGACCAGTAGGGCGACTGCGAGGGCGATCAATGCCAGGAGACCGACCTGGGCGAACCCGAAGGAAACCGGGAAACTCATGATGTGGGTATACCCCGAAAACATCTGTAACAGCGGCGGTCTCGAAGTTCTTGGGTGGACAATTCGATCAGGAGGGGTGACAGTGGAGAAGTACCGGGTGCTCGTGGGGGTTCATCTGGTGTTGGTCGACGCACAGGGGCGGGTGCTGTTGGGGCGCAGGGTGAACACGGGATTCGGCGACGGGTTGTTCCATGTGCCGGCGGGACATCTGGAGGCGGGCGAGTCGGCGGTGGGCGGGTTGATCAGGGAGGCTCGCGAGGAGGTGGGGGTCGAGATCGACGCTCGGGAGGTGGAATTCGCGCATGTGCTGTACAGCGACGGGCGGGTCCAGATGTTCTTCACCGTACGACGCTGGACAGGCGCGGTCGCCAACCGGGAGCCCGAAAAATGTTCGGAACTGGCATGGTTCGAGCCAGAAAGCTTGCCTGAGGAGATCGTCGACTACTGCCGGGTCGGCATCGGCAAGGTGATGACAGGGGAAGCGTTCTCGGAATACGGCTGGGATTCGGCTAGGGGCTGACGATTTCCGCGGGCTCGGAGCGCAGGCGCATCAGGGCCAGGACGGCGATCGCGCAGCCGAGGGCCACGGCGATCGCGACCGCGCCGGGGCCGATCCCGCGGTCGACGTCGGTGGTGCGGTACCAGGACGACGAATAGGCGAGGTGACCGAAGTCGGTGTCGCTCAAGGCGACACCGATCGAGGGCACGAACAGGATCGCCAGGCCGACGGTCCCGGACGTGGGGCTTTGTGGAACCGCCGTGCCGAGGCAATACCCGGCGACCGCGCCGAGGGCGAGACATCCGAGGGCCGCGGTGAGTGTGGCGGGTGGGGAGAAGATGTCGGCGGCCAGGACGAGGCAGGCCAGGGCGAGCACACTCGTCGCGGCTAGCAGCGGACGCGGTGTGCGGATGCCGATCAGTAGGCCGGCGGCGGTGGCGGCGAGGGTGGCGAGATCGACCCAGCCGGAGCGCGGCAGTGTGATGACGAGGCTGCCCGCCACCGAGAAACTGCTCATCAGCAGGACAAGGATCCCGTCGCGTCCCGGCAGGATCATCGCGGCGGCGACCGCGGCCGCGATGGCGACGACCGAGGCGACGATCAGATAGGGGGCGCTGGTCTTGTGGGATGCCACGGCGAGCGCGGTGATGATGGTCGTCGTGTAGGAGACGACGGCGGAGAACACCGGCGCCAGCGGAATGGCGGTTTCGGTGGTCCAGCGGGGCGTGGCCACGGTGGTGAGCGCGAAGTACGCGAGCGCGAGCACGCTGGCGGCGATGAACCACAGGGGCAGTGCGCCGCCGAGCGCACCGCTGAAACCGTCGGAGTTCGGGTCGGTGGGCGACTGGGTGAGGTCGCCGAGGATGGTGCCGCCGAGCGTGCCGAACAGATAGACGGTGCGCAGGAGCGGTTCGTTCCAGACCGCGACCGCGAGCGCGCCGATGACAGCCCCCGCCAGTAGTGCGTCGATGAAGTTCAGGGTGGGCAGCGACAGAACATCGAGGTGGCCATCGGCGCTGTCCGGGATCAACGCGAGATGGTTCACCAAGATGCCGACCAGGGCGATCAGCGCGGTCCAGCGGGCCGTTCGCACGCTGCCGATCGCCACCGTGACGGCGGCGGTGATCACCGCGATGAACGCCGCACCGGTCATCGCCCGCGGAACGTTGAACACCAGCAGGTCGACGTGCAGCGATTCCGCCAACGACGCGAAACTGATCGGCAACATGATCGCGAGCGCCGCCACCGAGGTGGCGACGAAGATCGTGACGGTTTCGGCCGCGCAGCGAACGGTCGAAGGCTGCACCGAATCCCCGTTCTCGCGGCTGACCCGGTCCGGTCGGACCGTGTCCGGAGCATATCCACTTCGGCACCGGGCGATCGGCTCCTCGAATCGAATGCCGGTCGTGTCGCGGGCACCGGCATGCGACGATTAGCGAATCAGGTTGGCAGGCACAGGAGTCGGAAGGTCGGTGGATGCCGAGCGGGATCGTCACCTGGTTCGACAGCGGCAAGGGATTCGGATTCATCACTCCCGACGCCGGCGGACCCGACGTGTTCGTCGAATACACCGCGCTGGCCGGTGCGGGCTTCCGTACGCTGCGCGACGGTCAGCGCGTGGAATACACCGTCACCGAGACCCGGCGCGGACCCGAAGCGCACGATGTGCGGGCCGGGTGATCAGAAGACAGCCACCGCGTAGGCGGCGAGTCCCGTTGCCGCCAGTGAGACGACCGCGCTCAGGATCAGCAGCTGATCGGTGAGGCGGTGCGGCCGGCGGGGTACGACAGGTTTCAGTTCTGGCCGCTGGGCCAGAAGCGGCTTGCGCGTTGACCGTGGACGGGGCGGGTGAGGTTGGGGTCCTCGGCTTCGGTGATGCCGACCTGCATCAGCAGGATCATGGTCACCATGCTGATGCCGATGATCAGGGGTGTGAGCAGCTGGGCCGCGGTGGCGCCGCTGGCATGGGCCACGTGAGCGCTGGTGTGCGCGCTCATCGAGAACATGCCGGTGTAGTGCATGCCGGTGACGGCCACGCCCATCAGCAGGGCCGCGCCCATGGTGGCGACGATGCCGTGGATGTGCAGGGCGAACCACAGCGCCGCGATCGAAGCCACCACCGCGATGGCGAGCGACGCGGCGACCACGACGGGGTCGTAGATGATCTCGGCGTCGGTTTTCATCGCGTACATGCCCGCGTAGTGCATGGCCCCGACGCCGAGCCCGGTGATCGTGCCGCCGACCGGTAATGCGGCGCTGTCCCAGCTGCGGCGCACCACGATGGACAATCCGAGCCACACCACACCCATGGCGACGGCGGCGCTGAACAAGGTGACGGGAACGTTGTAACGGATGGTCACGCCGCGTACCGAAAAACCGAGCATCGCGATGAAATGCATGACCCAGATACCGGTGCCACCGAGTGCGATCGCGGCCGCTGTGAGCCAACCGCCGTGCATGCCGGAAGCGCGCGAGCGAACCATGCAACGCAGCGCCAGCATCGACCCGACGACCGACATGACATAGGCCAGCACGGGGGTCACCCAGCCGTAAGTGAAATGGTTGATATCCAGCACCGTCTACTCCTAGCGTGATTTCTCGGCGAGGCGTGCGATCCCTCACGATCTCGGAAAATACGCTGGTAGAGAATTTGCCGTACTGGGTTTCTCGAAAATGTCTAGGGTTGCTGACGATGACATGTCCCTATAGCGTAGAGCGCTCGATGGTGAAGCGTTCCAGTCGGTTTGGTGTGCGCTCCCAGCTAATCCGGCATCCGCGGAGCAACTACCTCGGCATACGGCGAGCATCCACCCCGAAACCGGGCCGCGTCACGTCCCTGCCAGCGGCTGCTGGCAGGATCTGGGGGTTGCCTTCCTCACAGTTCGCACACTTTGCACTGTGCGATGTGGCCGAATTCGTCGGATCATGGCATGGTGGACACCGAGACCAGGGCCGGACTATTAGGACCTAGCTCATCTACAGAAGGTTTTTGAAATGGCACAGGGTGTTGTTAAGTGGTTCAACGGCGAAAAGGGCTTCGGCTTCATCGCCCAAGACGGAGGCGGCCCGGACGTCTTCGTTCACTACTCCGCGATCGGCGGCTCCGGCTTCAAGTCCCTCGAAGAGGGCCAGCGCGTGGAGTTCGAGGTCGGTCAGGGTCAGAAGGGCCCCCAGGCTCAGGACGTTCGCGCCATCTGATTCTGCGCTGACCAGCGTACGAATGTGAAGCTCCGCACCAGTTGGTGCGGAGTTTCTGCTATCCGGGGGTAGTCACCGCAGCGCCTCGGCGCGGAAGAACTCGCCGGTGACGGCCATCGATGCGGTGAGATCACGTGGCCCGCGGGCGCTGAATTCCGTGGTGGCCCTGTCGAATTCGGCGTCGATGAACGCCGTGATCAGCGCCGGCGGGGCGGCCGAACCCATCTCTCTCGTCTTCGACTTGAGATCGGTCAGTTCGGTGATCGCCGCCACCAGGTCGACCGGCAACTCGCACTCGGCGAGCAGCGTCGGCAGGTGCATCGGCGCCACCGCGGCACCCGGGTGCTCACGCAACCAGCGCAGCGCCATCGCGGGTCGCAGCGCGTAGAACACCTTCTTCAAACCGCCGTTGCGCTCGAACAGCGCCCACTGGCGCGCGCCCAGGTGCAGGTAGTGCCGAGCGATCCGGTCGCGATCGGCCACCTCCCTCGCGACCTCGCGCAGCCGGGTGCGAAACGCCGCGTCGCCGCGGTAGACGATCGGCGACATCAACCATTCGACGAGCACGGCGTTGCCCGCCACCAGCAGGCGCAGCGCCTTCGCCAGATCCCAGCCGTTCACGTCGAGCAGCCCGATCAGCGGCGTTTCGATCACGTCGCGGGTGCGCCAGGGGGACAGGTAGGTCTCCAGGCCGGCCACATAGACGAAACGGCAGTCGTAGTCGGAGTCGGGCGAGGGGAAACCCCAAGCACGGCTGCCACTTTCGATCGCGAGACGGATGGACACACTGTGCTCGGCAGCCACCCGATCGAGCTCTGCGTCGACGGCGGCCACCACGGCCGGGTCCATCGATTCGGGGACGGTGCGCAAGGACATGAGGTGATCGTAGAGCGGCGGGCGCCCAGGGTTCACCCGGTTTTCGGGCAGGGGGGTAAGGGCAGCCGAAGCCCGGGCGACTATCCTGGTCGGCGGTAACTGCCGACCCCCTTTCTTCCCCAGGAGTACCCCACAGTGAGCCAAGCAGGCCGTCCTGTAGTTCTGATCGCCGACAAGCTCGCCCAGTCGACCGTCGACGCACTCGGTGACGGTGTCGAGGTTCGCTGGGTCGACGGACCCGACCGCCCGGCGCTGCTCGCCGCGGTCCCCGAGGCCGACGCACTGCTCGTGCGCTCCGCCACCACCGTCGACGCCGAAGTGCTCGACGCGGGCAAGAAGCTGCAGATCGTCGCCCGTGCCGGCGTCGGCCTCGACAACGTCGACGTGCCCGCCGCCACCGAGCGTGGCGTGATGGTCGTCAACGCGCCGACCTCCAACATCCACACCGCCGCCGAGCACGCCGTCACGCTGCTGCTCTCGGCCGCGCGCCAGATCCCGGCCGCCGACGCGACCCTGCGGGAGAAGACCTGGGCGCGCAGCAAGTTCAACGGCGTCGAGATCTTCGGCAAGACCGTCGGCGTGATCGGCCTCGGCCGCATCGGACAGCTGTTCGCGCAGCGTCTGGCCGCTTTCGAGACCAAGATCGTCGCCTACGACCCCTACACCTCGCCCGCCCGTGCCGCCCAGCTCGGCATCGAGCTGCTGAGCCTGGAGGAGGTGCTCGAGCGCGCCGACTTCATCTCCATCCACCTGCCGAAGACGCCCGAGACCAAGGGCATGCTCAACGCCGAGACCCTCGCCAAGACCAAGCCGGGCGTCATCATCGTCAATGCCGCCCGTGGTGGGCTGATCGACGAGCAGGCGCTCGCCGACGCCATCAAGTCCGGCCACGTGCGTGCCGCCGGCCTGGACGTGTTCGAGACCGAGCCGTGCACCGACTCGCCGCTGTTCGACCTCCCGCAGGTCGTCGTGACGCCGCACCTCGGCGCCTCCACCTCGGAAGCCCAGGACCGCGCGGGCACCGACGTCGCCAAGTCGGTGCTGCTGTCGCTGGCCGGTGAGTTCGTGCCGGGCGCGGTGAACGTCACCGGTGGCGCCGTGAACGACGAGGTCGCCCCCTGGCTGGACGTCGTGCGCAAGCAGGGCGCGCTGCTGGGCGCCATCGCCAGCGAGTTGCCCGTCAGTGTCGAGGTGCAGGTTCGCGGCGAGCTGTCCGCACAGGACGTTGCCGTGCTGGAGCTGTCCGCGCTGCGCGGTGTGTTCTCGGCGCTGGTCGAGGACCAGGTCACCTTCGTCAACGCGCCGGCGCTGGCCAAGGACCGTGGCATCACCGCCACCGTCACCACCGCCTCGGAGAGCCCGACCCACCGCAGCGTTGTCGACCTGCGCGCCGTGTTCGGCGACGGTTCGACCCTGAACGTGGCAGGCACCCTGACCGAGCCCAACCTGGTCGAGAAGATCGTCAACATCAACGGCCGCAACTACGACATGCGCGCCGAGGGCCTGAACCTGGCCGTGCTGAACTACAGCGACAAGCCGGGCGCGCTGGGCAAGATCGGCACCCTGCTGGGCGAGGCCGAGATCGACATCCTGGCCGCGCAGCTGAGCCAGGACGTGGATGCCGAAGGCGCCACCGTGGTGCTGCGTGTCAACGCCGAGGTGTCCGCCGAGGTGCAGACCGCGATCGCCGAGGCCGTCGGCGCGTCCAAGGTCGTCCTCGTAGACCTGGCCTGAGTTGTTCGTCCCGGTACAGCCGGGACATCGGCAGCTGCGCGCCGTCACCTCACGGTGGCGGCGCGCACCTGTATCCCGGCGCGGCACGGTCCGCCCCGACTTCGAACGGAGCTAGTTCATGAAACTCGCAGTAATCGCCGGTGACGGCATCGGTCCCGAGGTCATCGCCGAGGCGCTCAAGGTGCTCGACGTCGTGGTGCCCGGTGTGGACAAGACCGAGTACGACCTGGGCGCCGCGCGCTACCACCGCACCGGGGAGATCCTGCCGGAGTCGGTGCTGCCCGAGCTCAAGCAGCACGACGCGATTCTGCTCGGCGCGATCGGCGATCCGTCGGTGCCCAGCGGCGTGCTCGAGCGTGGACTGCTGCTCAAGACCCGTTTCGCGCTGGATCACCACGTGAACCTGCGTCCGTCGAAGCTGCACGCGGGCGTCACCAGCCCCCTGTCGGGCAACCCGGATATCGACTTCGTGGTCGTGCGCGAGGGCACCGAGGGCCCGTACACCGGCACCGGCGGCGCGATCCGCGTCGGCACTCCGCACGAGGTGGCGACCGAGGTCTCCAACAACACCCGCTTCGGCATCGAGCGCGTGGTGCGCTACGCCTTCGCGACCGCGCAGGCCCGTCGCAAGCACCTCACCCTGGTGCACAAGAACAACGTGCTCGCCTTCGCCGGCTCGCTGTGGCAGCGCACCGTCGACGAGGTCGCGGTCGAGTTCCCCGACGTGACCACGGCGTACCAGCACATCGACGCCGCCACCATCCACATGGTGACCGACCCGGGCCGCTTCGACGTGATCGTCACCGACAACCTGTTCGGCGACATCATCACCGACCTCGCCGCCGCCGTCAGCGGCGGCATCGGTCTGGCCGCCTCGGGCAACATCGACGCCTCGGGTGTGAACCCGTCGATGTTCGAGCCGGTCCACGGCAGCGCCCCCGATATCGCCGGTCAGTCCAAGGCCGATCCGACCGCCGCCATCCTCTCGGTCTCGTTGCTGCTCAACCACCTCGGCAACACCGAAGGCGCGGCGCGCATCGAATCCGCCGTCGCCAAGGACCTGGCCTCGCGCACCGGCACCGCGTCCACCGTGGAGGTCGGCGACCGCATCGCGGCCATCGTCTGATCCCACCGCACGCGAAAAGGCTCGCTCCGGCTGAATGCCGGAGCGAGCCTTTGTCATTGCTGGGTGCTGATCGAATGATGTTCGGCGAGTGGTGGTACCGGTATTCGCTCCTGCCGGAACGCGATTCGCGGGTCGTGCTGAACCAACCGGTCGTACAGCTACTTTCGTGAGTCTCGGGGTACCAAGGGCACCGCCGCCACTGCGGCGAGCGCCGCCAACGCGTACACCACGGGGAAACCGGTCGCCGTGATCACCGCACCGAAAAGTGGTGGGACGGCGGCTATCGCGAGGTTCTGGCCGGTGTTCTGGATGCCGAGGCCTCGACCGCTCCAGAAGGGGCCGGCGATCTCGGCCACGGCGGTGAACGCCAAACCGTTGTCGGACACCGAGATCACCGAAGCCGCGACCATCAACGGGACGGCGGCCCACCACCAGTCGGTCCAGGCGGTGACGGTCAGGGCGGCCATGGCGAGGGCGGCGGCGATGGCCACCTGACGCAGGGGACCCAGGCGGGAGCCGACTCGGTCCGACCAGGCTCCCGCGCCGATTCTGCCCGCGGCGCCGAGGAATTGGGTGGCGGTCATCACGGCGCCCGCCGCGGCCAGTGACCAACCCAGATCGACGTGGAGCCACAGCAGACCGAAGGTCCACAGGGTGGCCTGGGGGACGACCAGCAGGATCGAGACGCCGTGGATGCGCCACAGGGTGGAGTCGCCGCGATAGGGATTGGCGCGGTCGGCAGCCTTCGCGGCCGGTCGCGGTGGGTCGATGATGCCGACCAGGCAGCCGATCGCGGCGACCCCGGCCATCAACGCGGGCACCAGCAGCGCTGCGGGGATGCCGTGGTGCGCGGCCACCCACGGGATGGTGAGCGCGCCGATGCCGACGCCCAGTGGCTGCGCGGTCTGGCGAATACCCATGGCCAGGCCACGCCGGTCCGGCGGGAACCAGCCGACGATCACCCGGCCACTGGCGCCGTTGGAGCTGGCGGCGCCGATACCGCCCACGAACAGCAGCGCACCGAACGCGACCGGGTTGTCCACCACGGCCGCGGCGACGCCCGCCACGAACATCAGCAGGGTCCCCGCCACCAGCACGATGCGTTCGCCGATCCGGTCGACCACGTACCCCCAGGCGATCAGGGTGCAGACCAGACCTACGGTCGGTAATGCCACCAGGGCCCCGGCGGACGCGAGTGAATCGCCACGAGCGGTGAGCGCGGGCAGCAGGAACGGGGTGCCGTGGATGAAGATCGAACTCGAGGTCTGCGCGAAGACACCGAGGGCGAGCATCATCCAGCGTCTGCCGTCACCGATCCGCGTCACTGGGGCCATCGGCCGCGCGTCTGTCACGATTCTCACCTCGCCGGATTGCACGATTGCATCTCATTATCTGAGATTGATGTCTCATTGTTTGAACATCGATGATCACGCTACACCGATGACCCGTGGAATTTCCGCACCGGCGAGGTGTCTGACGGGTCACATCGGCGTGCACGCGAATCTCGCAGGCGGGCAGCGGCTTCGAATCACATCGGTGTGAGCTTGCCCGCACTTGCCCCGGGCGGCTATCGAGCGGCCGGTGTCGCATCACGGGTGCGTTCGGGCAGGTAGCCCCGTCTCGATAGACTCCGGGGCATGCGCTTAGGTCGAGTTGCCAGTCCCGATGGAGTCGCTTTCGTCAGCATCGAGGGCGACGGAAGCGATGCCGTCGCCAAGGAGATCGCCGAACATCCGTTCGGCTCGCCGACGTTCACCGGACGGAGCTGGCCGCTGGCCGATATCCGCCTGCTGGCACCGATCCTGGCGAGCAAAGTGATCTGCATCGGGAAGAACTACGCCGCCCACGCGGCCGAAATGGGCGGTGCGGCGCCGGTGGACCCGGTGATCTTCATCAAGCCGAACACCTCGATCATCGGCCCGAACGCATCGATCATCCTGCCGCCCAGCTCTTCTCAGGTCGACTACGAGGGCGAGCTGGCCGTGGTGATCGGCCGTCCGTGCAAGGACGTGGCCGCTGCCAAGGCGTCCGAGGTGATCCTCGGCTACACCATCGCCAACGACGTCACCGCTCGTGACCAGCAGCGCCACGACGGCCAGTGGACCAGGGCCAAGGGCTACGACACGTTCTGCCCGCTCGGCCCGTGGATCGAAACCGCGCTGGATCCAAGCGATCTGGAGATCGTCACCGAGGTCGACGGCGAGGTCCGTCAGCGCAGCCGCACGTCGCTGTTCCTGCACGATATTCCGAAGATCATCGAATGGATCAGCTCGGTGATGACCCTGCTGCCCGGTGACGTGATCCTCACCGGCACACCGGAAGGCGTCGGTCCGCTACAGGCCGGGCAGAACGTGTCGGTCACCGTCGAGGGCATCGGCACCCTCACCAACCCTGTTGCCACCAAGCGCTGAGACCAGCGGAGAAGAGAGTCATGACTGAAGTACGGGTCCGTTTCTGCCCGTCGCCGACCGGCACGCCGCACGTCGGCCTGGTGCGCACGGCGCTGTTCAACTGGGCGTTCGCGCGCCACCACGGCGGCAAATTCGTGTTCCGCATCGAGGACACCGACGCCGCCCGCGATTCCGAGGATTCCTACCGCGCGCTGCTCGACGCGCTGCGCTGGCTGGGGCTCATCTGGGACGAGGGCCCCGAGGTCGGTGGACCCTACGAGCCCTACCGGCAGTCGCTGCGCCGCGATCAGCATCTGGACGTGGTGCGCCGGTTGCTCGAGGCCGGTGAGGCCTATGAGGCATTCTCGACGCCGGAGGAAGTCGAGGCCCGTCACCGTGCCGTCGGCCGCGACCCGAAACTCGGTTACGACAATTTCGATCGCGATCTCAGCGCCGAGCAGATCGCGGCGTACAAAGCCGAGGGTCGCCCCGCCGTGGTCCGTTTGCGGATGCCCGACGAAGATCTCGGATGGAATGATCTCGTTCGCGGCGAAACCACCTTCAAAGCCGGCACCGTCCCCGATTTCGCCCTCACCCGTGGCAATGGTGACCCGCTCTACACGTTGGTGAATCCGGTCGACGACGCGATGATGCGGATCACCCATGTGTTGCGGGGTGAGGATCTGCTCTCCTCGACACCACGTCAGCTCGCGCTGTATGCCGCGCTGCAGCGTATCGGGGTTGCCGAGTTCACGCCCGAGTTCGGTCATCTGCCGTTCGTGATGGGTCAGGGCAACAAGAAACTGTCCAAGCGCGACCCGGAATCGAATCTGTTTCTGCATCGGGACCGCGGATTCATCCCCGAGGGTTTGCTGAATTACCTCGCCCTGCTCGGCTGGAGCATCGGCGAGGACCGCGATGTGTTCTCCATGCTGGAAATGGTCGCGGCATTCGATATCTCCTCGGTGAATTCGAATCCGGCTCGCTTCGATCAGAAGAAGGCCGACGCTATCAACGCCGAGCAGATTCGCCTTCTCGAGCCGGGCGATTTCGGTCACCGTCTGCGTGAGTTCCTCACCGCGAAGGGCCACATCGGGGCCGAAGTCGACGAGAAGACCTTCCTGGTCGCCGCCGAACTCGTGCAGACCCGCATCGTGGTGCTCGGTGACGCGTGGGACCTGCTGAAGTTCCTCTTCGTCGCTCCCGCGGAGTTCGCGATCGACCAGGCGGCGGGCACCAAGAATCTCGGCGCCGAGGCCGACCCCGTGCTCGACGCCGCGATCGCGGCTGTGGAGCCGCTGGGCGAGTGGACCACCCCGGCACTGGAGGAGGCGCTGAAAAAGGCGCTGATCGACGATCTGGGGCTCAAGCCGCGTAAGGCCTTCGCGCCGGTGCGGGTCGCGGTGACGGGCTCGCACATCAGCCCGCCGCTGTACGAGTCGATGGAATTGCTGGGTCGCGAGGCCTCGCTCGATCGACTGCGTGCCGCCCGTGGTTGGGTCCCTGCCGCGCAGTAGCTGTGGGAGCGGGTGCGGCCCGTGCGTCGCATCCGCTCCAGCAGGGTCGAAAACGGCCGAAAAGCGGCTTCTGACCAGGCGATTTGTAGTTTACCCCCTAGTGTTTGGTAATCTTCTCATCGCCGCGGAACACGGCCTCGCAACACCGACAACCACTCGGTGGGGATTGCAAGGTCGGGCGTTTCGGTCTTTGGGGTATGGTGTAATTGGCAACACAGCTGTTTCTGGTACAGCCATTCTAGGTTCGAGTCCTGGTACCCCAGCAAGGTTTCACTCTGTGAGATCGTCCTGGCCCCGTCGTCTAGCGGCCTAGGACGCCGCCCTCTCAAGGCGGTAGCGCGGGTTCGAATCCCGTCGGGGCTACAAAGCAAAGCAAGGCCCCCGGTCGAATCCGACCGGGGGCCTTCTTCGTTTCTACAATCGCTTGTGCAGTGCCTCGGCGGCCGCGACCAGATCCGCGGCCCAGCGCGCGCCCGGTCTACGGCCCATGCGATCGATCGGCCCCGAGACCGACACGGCGGCCACGATCACCCCGCCCGCATCGCGCACCGGCGCCGACACGCTCGCCACCCCCTGCGCGCGCTCGGCGGCACTCTGCGCCCAGCCGCGCTTGCGCACCTCGGCCAGTGCCCGGTCGCCGAACACCGCGTCGGCCAGGACCGTGCGCTGCAACTCGGGATCGGCCCATGCCAGCAACACCTTCGCCGCCGAACCCGCGGTGAGCGGTAGTCGCGAACCGACCGGCACCGTGTCGCGCAGGCCGACGGGCGGCTCCAGCGCGGCGACGCAGACTCGGGCGTGACCGTCGCGGCAGTAGAGCTGGACGCTCTCGCCGGTGATCTCGCGCAGGCGGGGCAGAATGGCACCGGCGGCCTCCACCAGTGGATCGGCCGCCCCTGCCGACAACTCGGTGAGCGCGGGCCCCGGCCGCCACAATCCGTTGCCGTCACGGGCCAGCAGCCGGTGCGTCTCCAGCCCGACCGCCAGCCGATGCGCGGTGGCGCGTGGCAGGCCGGTGCGGGTGCACAGGTCGTTGAGACCGCAGGGCTCGTCGGCGACGGCGTAGAGCACCGCCACGGCTTTGTCGAGAACACCGATACCGCTATGCTGTCTCATAGAACGATACTAACGTCTCAAATGCTGAGATACCAAGTATGCCCGTCGAAAGGTGATCAAGCTATGGCCGAGCGCGCTCGCACACTGGCCGAGAAGGTGTGGGAACAGCACGTCGTCGTCACTGGCGAAGGCGATGGTTCCTCCCGCGAACCCGACCTGATCTACATCGATCTGCACCTCGTGCACGAGGTGACCAGTCCGCAGGCCTTCGACGGGCTACGCGCGGCGGGCCGTCCGGTGCGCAGAACCGATCTCACCATCGCCACCGAGGACCACAACGTCCCCACCGCCGATATCGACAAGCCGATCGCCGACCCGATCTCGCGCACCCAGGTGGAGACGCTGCGCCGCAACTGCGCCGAATTCGGCGTGCGCCTGCACTCCATGGGCGACGCGGAGCAGGGCATCGTGCACGTGGTCGGTCCGCAGCTGGGTCTCACCCAGCCGGGCATGACCGTCGTCTGCGGCGACAGCCACACCTCCACCCACGGTGCGTTCGGCGCGCTGGCGATGGGCATCGGCACCAGTGAGGTCGAGCACGTGCTCGCCACCCAGACGCTGTCGCTGCGCCCGTTCAAGACGATGGCTATCACCGTCGACGGTGAATTGGCGCCGGGCGTCACGAGCAAGGACCTGATCCTGGCCGTGATCGCCGAGATCGGCACGGGCGGCGGCCAGGGCTATGTGCTGGAGTACCGCGGCGAGGCGATCCGCAAGCTGTCGATGGAAGCGCGGATGACGATCTGCAACATGTCCATCGAAGCGGGCGCACGCGCCGGCATGATCGGCCCCGACGAGGTGACCTACGAATTCCTGAAGGGCCGCCCGCACGCACCGCAGGGAGCCGACTGGGATGCCGCAGTGGCCTCCTGGGACGCGCTGGTCACCGACGAAGGCGCGCAGTTCGACGCCGAGGTCCACATCGACGCGAACACGCTCACCCCGTTCGTCACCTGGGGCACCAATCCCGGCCAGGGCCTGCCGCTGGGCGCGAATGTGCCCGACCCGGCCCAGATCGCCGACGAGAACGAGCGCGAATCCGCCGAGAAGGCCTTGCGCTACATGGACCTGACGCCGGGAATGCCGCTGCGTGAGGTGAGCGTCGACACCGTATTCGTCGGCTCGTGCACCAACGGCCGGATCGAAGATTTGCGCGCGGTGGCCGATGTTTTGAAGGGACGCCAGGTCGCCGAGGGCGTGCGAATGCTGGTTGTGCCTGGCTCTATGCGGGTGCGCGCGCAGGCGGAAAAAGAAGGACTCGGCGAGATTTTCACCGCCGCGGGCGCGGAATGGCGTCAGGCGGGCTGCTCGATGTGCCTGGGTATGAATCCCGATCAGCTCGAACCCGGCCAGCGCTGCGCGTCGACCTCGAACCGCAATTTCGAGGGCAGGCAGGGCAAGGGCGGTCGCACGCACCTGGTCTCGCCGCTGGTCGCGGCCGCCACGGCGGTCCGTGGAACCCTGTCCTCGCCTGCCGATCTGGCCTGAGTCACCGATCACCTACAGATCGAAAGGGAATCGTTATGGAAGCCTTCACCGTTCACAAAGGCATCGGCGTACCGCTGCGCCGGTCCAATGTCGACACCGATCAGATCATCCCCGCCGTTTACCTGAAGCGCGTGACCCGAACGGGTTTCGAGGACGGCTTGTTCGCCGGTTGGCGTGCCGATCCGGAGTTCATTCTCAACACCGAGCCGTACACCCGGGGCAGCGTGCTGGTGGCGGGCCCGGATTTCGGTACCGGTTCTTCGCGTGAGCACGCTGTGTGGGCGCTGTCGGACTACGGCTTTCGGGTGGTCATCTCGTCGCGTTTCGCGGACATCTTCCGTGGAAATGCGGGCAAGGGCGGGCTGTTGGCCGCGCAGATGTCACAGAACGATGTCGAAATGCTCTGGAAGCTGATCGAGGAACAGCCCGGCATCGAATTGGTTGTCGACCTGTCCGCGCGCACCGTCACAGCGGGAACCGTCGTGTTGCCGTTCGATATTGACGACTACACCCGGTGGCGTCTGCTGGAGGGTTTGGACGATGTCGGCCTCACGCTGCGCCGCGCCGACGAGATCAGCGAGTTCGAAAAGGGAAGGCCGTCATGGAAACCCGTGACGCTTCCGGAGCCTATTTCACGGGCGTAATCAGCTGGGGCGCTTAGGGGCGCATCCGGGGCGGCGGTAGCTGGACGTGTGCTAAACCACATGAATTTTGGCGTGGCACATAGACTCTTGCTCAAACTGGGTTTACCGTGGTACCTAGTCGGTCCGACGACGGGCCATTAGTCTGCGGAGGATTCAATGAACAAGGCGGAACTGATCGACGTTCTGACCGAAAAGTTGGGTACGGACAGGCGGACGGCAACCGCGGCTGTCGAGAATGTTGTCGACACCATCGTCCGTGCCGTGCACAAGGGTCAAAGCGTCACCATCACCGGATTCGGTGTGTTCGAACAGCGCAAGCGTGCTCCCCGGGTCGCCCGTAACCCGCGTACCGGTGAAACCGTGAAGGTGAAGGCCACTTCGGTGCCTGCCTTCCGGCCGGGCGCGCAGTTCAAGGCAGTCATCGCGGGTAAGCAGAAGCTGGCCTCGTCCGGGCCTGCCGTCAAGCGGGGCGTGAATGCCCCGGTGGCGGCGAAGAAGGCGGCAGCCAAGAAGACCGCGGCGAAGAAGACCGCGGCCAAGAAGGCCACGCCGTCCAAGGGTCCGGCCAAGACCACGGCCCGTAAGGCCGCCACCAAGGCACCTGCCGCCAAGAAGACCACAGCGGCAAAGAAAGTGACGGCGGCCAAGAAGGCGCCCGCCAAGAAGGTGACGGCGGCCAAGAAGGCTCCTGCCAAGAAGGTGACGGCGGCCAAGACCACGGCCGCCAAGAAGACCACCGCTGCGAAGAAGGCTCCTGCCGCCAAGAAGACTGCTGCTAAGAAGACTGCCGCCCGTCGTGCTCGTTGATCCTGCCGCAGCGGGATCAGGTCGGGGAATGTGTACGTAGGCCGCATCACCCACCACTGGACCGAGAACGGCCCCGGGAATCCCGGGGCCGTTTCGGCTGTTTCCGAGGCGGTCCCGGTGACTCAGGTCGTGACGATTGCCGTCGACAACGAACGGTCCATATGGTCCGCCGCGACCAATCGGTCCGCGACGAACGACAATGCCCAGACGCTGCCCTTGCGATTGCGCGCCGAGGGCAGCGTGAGCCCGCCCTGCTCGGCCAGCCACTGGGTGAGATCGGGAATCACCCCGCCCTGACTACACACGACCGGTACCCCCCGATCTGTTACCAACGACAGAAATCGTTGCCGCGCCGCGCTTTTCGCTGAATCGTAACCTTGCTCGGAAAACATTGGCTCGCAATTGATTTCGGCATCGAGCTGTTCTGCCAACGGGGTCACGGTTTGGATGCAGCGCAGGGGATCGGCGGAATAGATCTCGGATGCGCCGAACGCCAACAGATTCGGCGTCAATCCCTTCGCCTGCTGTTCCCCGGCGGCCTCGAGTGGCCGTAACTCGTCGGGTCCGTCGTAGCGGTTGCGCTTGCCCGCCTTGGCGTGGCGCACCAGCAGCACCGTGTTGGTGCGGGCGGGCAGCCGGGCGAAGATCCGCACGATCTGGCGATCCATCGGATACGACAACTGGTCCATCACCTCGGCCAGCGGGAACCACCGCATCTGGTCGACTTCGTTGTTGACGGCGAAATCACCGTCGGCGGCCTCTGCGGCCCAGTAGTCGACCCGCTTGAGCTGGCGGTGCCCCGGGATCGGGTAGGTGACATGGCCGAGATAGCGCCCCAGCGTGGCCGGCAGACCCGTTTCCTCGGCTACCTCGCGCACGGCCGCGACCACCGGGGTCTCGCCGGGATCGAGCTTGCCCTTCGGCAGCGACCAGTCGCCGTATTTCGGCCGGTGGATCACGCCGATCTCCGGGCCGAGCGCGCCCGCGCGCCACAGGACCGCCCCCGCGGCATGGATATTGGGCCGTACACGTGGGTCACGCAACGACGCGTCCTTGCTCTGTGCGCTCACGGCTGATCGGGGCGACGCCGACGCATGAGGAAGGCCTGGTGATCACGCACCTGGTCGGCCTCGACATCGGTCGGACTGGCCTGCCAGGTGCCGTCCGGCAGCAGGATCCAGCAGCGGGTCGCCGGATCGAGCGCCGAATCGAACACCTGCGCGAGCTGAGCGACGAGTTTGGGATCCTTCACCTGCACCATCACTTCGACGCGGCGGTCGAGATTGCGGTGCATCATGTCGGCGCTGCCGATCCAGGTCTGCTCCTGCGCACCGAATTCCATGACCCGGGAATGTTCCAGGAACCGGCCGAGGATCGACCGCACCTCGATGTTCTCGCTCAGACCCGGCACACCCGCGCGCAAGCCGCAGATGCCGCGCACCACGATCTGCACCGGCACACCCGCCTGGGAAGCCCGGTAGAGCGCGTCGATGATCTGCTCGTCGACGATCGCGTTGGCCTTGATCCGGATCCGGGCGGCCGCACCCTGTCCGGCCAGTTCGATCTCGCGATCGATCCGCTCGATGATGCCCGCGCGCACGCCCAGCGGCGCGACCATCAGGTTGCGGTAGTCCTCCTTGCGGGAGTAGCCGGTCAGCGAATTGAACAGGTCGGTGAGATCGGCGCCGATCTCCGGTGCGGCGGTGAACAACCCCACGTCCTCGTACAGGCGCGCGGTCTTCGGGTTGTAGTTGCCGGTGCCGATGTGGCAGTAGCGCCGGATCGTGGAACCCTCGCGGCGCACTACCAGGCAGGTCTTGCAGTGGGTCTTCAGGCCGACCAGGCCGTAGACCACGTGCACGCCCGCCTGTTCCAGCTCGCGCGCCCATTTGATGTTGGCCTGCTCGTCGAAGCGGGCCTTGATCTCGACCAGCGCGACGACCTGCTTGCCCGCCTCGGCGGCCTCGATCAGGGAATTGATGATGGGGGAGTCACCGGAGGTGCGGTAGAGCGTCTGCTTGATCGCCAGTACCTGCGGGTCGGCCGCGGCCTGTTCGATGAAGCGCTGCACGCTGGTGGAGAAGGAGTCGTAGGGGTGGTGCACCAGCACATCGCCCTCGCGGAGCGCGGCGAAGACGTTGCGCGGGGTCTCGCGCTCGCCGAAGGCCGCCGGAGTGGCCGGAACATACGGCGCGTCCTTGAGTTCGGGGCGGTCGACACCGTAGACCTGCCACAGGCAGGACAGGTCGAGCAGGCCGGGCACCTGGATCACATCGGCGGGGTCGACCTCGAGCTCACGTAACAGCAGCTCCAGCATGTGCTCGGTCATGTCGTCGGAGACCTCAAGGCGCACCGGCTTGCCGAAGCGGCGGCGGGCGAGTTCGCGCTCCATCGCCTGCAGCAGGTCTTCGTCGCGGTCCTCGTCGACCTCGAAGTCGGCGTTGCGGGTGATCCGGAACGAATGCGTCTCCACCACGGTCAGACCGGGGAACAGCAGGTCGAGGTGGGCGGCGATGAGGTCTTCCATCGGCAGGAACGCCGCGATCGCCGACGGCGCGCCGGTGCGGCGCACGCGTACGAAACGGTCGACGTTGTCGGGCACCTTCACGCGGGCGAAGTGCTCGCCGCCGGTGCCGGTATCGCGCACGGTCACGGCCAGATTCAGGCTCAGGCCGGAGATGTAGGGGAACGGGTGCGCCGGGTCGACGGCGAGGGGTGTGAGGACCGGGAACACCTGGTCGGTGAAGTAGTTCGACAGGCGTTGGCGCTCATCGTCGTCGAGGTCGCTCCAGCCGATGATGTCGATGCCCTCCACAGCCAGCGCCGGGTTCACCGCGTCGATGAAGACCTTCGCGTGCCGCTCGGCGAGCTCCTGGGCACGGGCGGTGATCATCTCCAGCTGTTCCGACGGTGAGCGACCATCGGCCGAGCGCACCGACAGGCCGGTCTCGGCACGGCGTTTCAAGCCGGCCACACGCACCATGTAGAACTCGTCGAGGTTCGACGCGAAGATCGCGAGGAATTTGGCTCGCTCCAGCAACGGCAACGAGGCGTCCTCGGCCAGGGCCAGGACACGGGCATTGAAGTCGAGCCAGCTCAACTCGCGGTTGAGGTAGCGATCTCTGGGCAACCTCTGCGTGCTCGCGTCACCGCCCGAGGCGAGGGCGGCCGCAGGTGGCGGGGAAATCGGGGGCAGCTTGATGGTTTCCGTATCGCTCACGAGATCAATCATCCCTCGAGGAACGGGCGCCGCGCATCACGACATTGCACGATTCGTTCCGACCGGTCCGATTGTGGCGATCAGCTAGCACACAGTGCGAACGGGATCACTTCTGTGCGATGAGAATCCGAATTCACGCAGGGTCGATGTGGTGAATTCGCCGACGCCGAGCGCGCGGACGAGATCGAGATCCTCGGGGGTGTCGACATCGCAGCGCAGGCCTGGCCAGTGCCCGAGCAGCGGCACGGCGCCGTCATCGCGGTGGGCGCGCGCGGAATCGGCGCCGAAGCGGGGCGACAGCGGTGCGGTGGTGTCGCGGATCAGCAATGCGGCGGTGCCGGTACCGGTGTGATCGATCACCACCGATCGCGCCCTGACGGCGACGGCGAGCACGTCGGCCAGTTCGGACGGGCGAAGAGCGGGCAGATCCGCCTGCAGCGCGAGCAGCGCGGTGGGGCCGTGGCGATCGCGTACATCGGCGGCGCCCGCCGCGAGCGCGGTGTTGAGCGGGTCGGCACCGGCCGGTGGCTCATCGATCACGTGCGCGCCGAGCTCGTGCGCGCGGGCGGCGACCAGCGGATCGGGAGTGACCACGGTCAGCGACAACAGCTCGGGCACCGCGGTGGCGGCAACGGCGGTGTCGGTGAACATGGCGAGCACGAGCTGGGCCCGCTGCTCGGTGCTCAGCACGTTCGCCAGCCTGCTCTTGGCCCGGCCGATGTGTTTGACCGCCATCACGGCGTGCACGGTGTGCATGGTTCCGATCCTTGCATGGCATATTGGGCTGATGACGAGGGCGGCGGTTATGGGTGCGGGGTCGTGGGGTACGGCGTTCGCGAAGGTGTTGGCCGAGGCGGGGACAGACGTGACGATCTGGGCCAGGCGGCCCGAGGTGGCGCAGGCGCTCGACACCGAGCACCGCAATCCGTTCTACCTGCCCGGCGTGCAGTTGCCGCCGGTGCGGGGGACCGATGACCATCGGGTCGCGCTGGACGGGGCGGATCTGGTGGTGCTGGCGGTGCCGTCGCAATCGTTGCGGGCGAATCTGGATCTGTGGAAGGGCGATATCGGGTCCGACGCCACGCTGTTGAGTCTGGCCAAGGGGATCGAGACCGGCACGCTGCTGCGGATGAGTCAGGTGATCGCGGAGGTCACCGGGGCCGAGCCGGGGCGCATCGCGGTGTTGTCGGGTCCGAATCTGGCGCACGAGATCGTCGAACGTCAGCCCGCGGCGACGGTGATCGCCTGCTCCGACACCGAGCGGGCCGGGGTCGCGCAGCGCGCGTGTGCCACCGGGTACTTCCGGCCGTACACCAATACCGATGTGATCGGCTGCGAGATCGGCGGTGCGTGCAAGAACGTCATCGCGCTCGCCTGCGGCATCGCGTCGGGAATGGGATTGGGCGACAACACGGTGGCCAGCCTGATCACGCGCGGGCTCGCCGAGGTGATCCGGCTCGGGGTGGCGCTGGGCGCGCAGCCGGTGACGCTGGCCGGGCTGGCGGGTGTCGGCGATCTGGTGGCTACCTGTACCTCGCCGCTGTCGCGCAACCGGTCCTTCGGGTACGCCCTCGGTGCGGGCGGCACGATGAGCGCCGCGCAGGAAGCGACCAATGGGCAGGTGGCCGAAGGTGTGAAGTCGTGCACATCGGTGCGGGCGCTGGCCGCCGAGCACGGGGTGGAGATGCCGCTGACCGACGCGGTGCACAGGGTGTGTCATGAGGGGCTATCGGTGAGCGAGGCGGTCGGCAGCCTGCTCGGCAGGCGGATCAAGCCCGAGTAAGGGCGATAGCGCCATGGCGGCGAGAACCTACTACGGTGACGTTCATGACGGAACGGATCAGGGTGGCTGTGGTGTTCGGCGGGCGCAGCAGCGAGCACGCCGTCTCGTGCGTGTCGGCGAGCAGTGTGCTGCGCAACCTCGATCCCACCCGCTACGAGGTGGTGCCGATCGGCATCACCCCGACCGGCGGCTGGGTACTGGCCGACGGGATCGGCGAGCTGGCGCTGAGCCACGGCGTGCAACCACAGGTCGACGCGTCGGGAACCGCCCTCACGCTCGCCGCTGACCCCGGCCGTTCCGGTGCGCTGGTCGCTCTCGACTCGAGCGACGTCCTCGGCAATGTCGATGTCGTGTTCCCGATCCTGCACGGGCCCTTCGGTGAGGACGGCACGTTGCAGGGCATGCTCGAGCTGGCCGGGATTCCCTATGTCGGCGCGGGCGTGCTGGCCAGCGCGGCGGGCATGGACAAGGAGTTCACCAAGAAATTGCTGGCCGCCGAGTCGTTGCCCGTCGGCGTGCAGGTCGTGCTGCGGCCGGGCACCGAGACCCTGTCCGAGGCCGACCGGGCCCGGATCGGCCTGCCCGCCTTCGTGAAGCCCGCGCGCGGCGGCTCCTCGATCGGCATCACCAAGATCACCGATTGGGCCGATCTCGCCGCGGCCATCGCCGCCGCCCGCGCGCACGACCCCAAGGTGATCATCGAAGCGGGCATCGTCGGACGCGAAGTCGAGTGTGGCGTACTGGAATTCGCCGACGGTGAGGTGCGCGGCAGCGTCGTCTCCGAGATTCGCATGCCCGATGCCGACGCGGCCGCGCCCGAGTTCTACGACTTCGCCACCAAATACCTCGACGACGTGTGCGAATTCGATGTGCCCGCCAAGCTCGACGACGACGTCGCCGACGAGATCCGGGAGCTGTCGGTGCGTGCGTTCCGCGCGCTGGACTGCCAGGGGCTGGCGCGGGTCGACTTCTTCGTCACCGAGAACGGCCCGGTGATCAACGAGATCAACACGATGCCCGGCTTCACGCCGATCTCGCAGTACCCGCGGATGTGGGAAGCGACCGGTATCGACTACCCGACGCTGGTGTCGACGCTGATCGAAACGGCGCTCGCGCGCGGAACCGGGCTGCGGTAGTTCTGCTCGGCCGCAGGGCTTCGGCGGGGTCGTGCACGAAAGCCCTACGGCGCCCGTCGATTAGCTCAGAGTTCGCCCGGAGTCGGTTCGCGGGCGGGCAGATTCGCGGTGATGATGTCGGACACGGTCTGGACCCCGCTGGTGCCGGAGCCGTCGGGGACGGTCAGTGCGATGTAGGTCTCGCGGTCGACGGCGAACCAGGTGCCGGTCTTGCCGACCTCGTCGCGGACCTGGAACCACTTCACGCCGTCGATCACCGTCAACGGTGACGCGCGGTTGAACTCGAGGGGGCGGTCGAGGCCGCAGCGCAGCGTGATGGGGTCGCCGCCGTCGGGGAGCTGCCAGGCGCGGGTGGCCGGCGGGGCGGGTTCGACGAGGGTCGACTTGGTGTAGTCGCCGAGCTCGGCGGGCAGGGCCGGGAGCAGTGTTTGACAGGCGGGGCCGTCGGCCGCGGGGGCCGGGACCGGGCCGAGGGCGAGGGGTTCGCGTTGGACCGGGGCGCGCAGGGCGATGAAGGCGGCGACCAGGACGGCGACGATCAAGACGACGGGCAGGGCGACCGCGGTGGCGATCAGCGCGGGGGAGTGGTGTGACTCGAAGTCGGCATCGTCGGAGTCCTCGTCGCCGGAATCCGAATCGTCCGCGGCGCTGTCTGTGTCGGCGGCGAGGCCGGGCTCGACGGCGGGTTCCGGGTGGGCGCCTTCGCCGGACGACGGTGAGCCGTCGGACGATGTCGCGTCGGCAGCGGCGGTGTCGTCGGGAGCGGTCGCCTCGTCGCGATCCTCCGGTGTCGAGTCCGCCATAGCTGTGTGGTCCTTCCGTTCGCTGGTTCGCCTGCACCGTCGGTGGTGCCCGATCGCCTCCGAAAGGGTACCGTCGGGGCGATTTCGTCGGTCAGCAGCACAGCGGGAAGGGGTCGGTCATCAGCGAGGACAGCCGTCCGCAGACGGTGCGTGAGCTGGGCGAGTTCGCCTTGATCGACCGGATCAACGCCGGTCGGGAGCAGGCCGCGCACGTGCTGCTCGGCCCCGGTGACGACGCCGCGCTGGTCGCGGCGCCCGATGGGCGGTTCGTGGTGAGCACCGACATGCTCGTCGAAGGCAGACACTTCCGCCTCGACTGGTCCTCGCCCGTCGACATCGGCCGCAAGGCGATCGCCCAGAACGCCGCCGATGTGGTGGCGATGGGCGCGCGGCCTACCGCGTTCGTGGTCGCGCTCGGCTGCCCGGCCGACACCCCCGTGTCCGTGGTCGAAGGGATCGCCGACGGAATGTGGATCGAGGCCGGCCGCGCCGGGGGTTCCATCGCGGGCGGCGACCTGGTGCGCAGCGATCAGCTGGTCGTCTCGGTGACCGCGTTCGGCGACCTCGGCGGACAGCCCGCCATCACCCGCTCGGGCGCGGTGGCCGGTGACATCGTCGCCGTGGCAGGCGAACTCGGCTGGTCCGGCGCCGGGCTGGCCGTGTTGACCGGCGACGCGGACCTCACCGATCCCGAGTTCACCTACGCCCTTGCGACACATCGTGTTCCGCAGCCGCCGTACGCGGCGGTGATCGACGCGTTCGGGGCGCACCCCCCGACCGCCCTCACCGATGTCTCCGACGGACTGCTCGCCGACCTCGGGCATCTCGCCGCCGCCTCGCACGTCGCGATCGACGTGCACAGCGCGGCACTGACCGACCCCGAACTGTCGGCCCTCGCGAAATTGCTCGATGCCGATGCCGCGCAATGGATTCTGGCCGGCGGTGAAGACCACGCCTTCGCCGGAACCTGGTCGGCCGAGGTGGCGCTCCCCGCGGGCTGGCGGCCGATCGGCATAGTAACCGCAGGCAGTGGCGTCACGGTCGACGGCGTGGCACCCACCGGCGGCACCGGCTGGGAATCGTTCCGTGGGGCGGACGCCACGCCCACCGGCGACGAACGATAGGTTGTGCGGTCATGGGTGCCAAACCACTGTCGGAGATCATCGATCCGGGCTGGGCCCGGGCACTGGAGCCGGTCACCGACCGCATCAGCGAAATGGGCGAGTTCCTCCGAGAAGAGAACGCGGCGGGCCGCGGCTATCTTCCCGAAGGGGAGAACGTGCTGCGCGCGTTCCAGCGCCCGTTCGACGCGGTGCGCGTGCTGATCGTCGGCCAGGATCCGTACCCGACACCGGGCCACGCGATGGGACTGAGTTTCTCTGTCACACCGCAGGTTTCGCCGGTTCCACGCAGCTTGTCCAACATCTTCGCCGAATACAGCAAGGACCTCGGCTTCGATACGCCGACCTGTGGAGACCTGAGCCCCTGGTCGGATCAGGGTGTGCTGCTGCTGAACCGGGTACTTACCGTCACCCCCGGCGCGCCCGCCTCGCACCGTGGCAAAGGCTGGGAAGCGGTCACCGAGCAGGCGATCCGGGCGCTGGTCGACCGCGACGAGCCGCTCGTGGCCGTGCTGTGGGGCAACGACGCCCGCTCACTGAAGCCCACACTCGTCGCCGCCGAGGTGCCCTACGTCGAATCGGCGCACCCCTCACCGCTTTCCGCCTCGCGCGGGTTCTTCGGTTCACGACCGTTCTCCCGGGTCAACGAACTGCTCGACGAACTCGGCGCCGACCCCGTCGACTGGCGGCTGCCCTGACCCGGGGCGTCGCCCGCACCAGAAGAGAATGATGAAGGAGCACAACCCGATGCACATCTCCACCGTTCGCGCTGCCCTCGCGACCGCCGCCGTCGCCGCCGCCATCACCGCGGGCGCGGGCTCGGCCACCGCCGCAGGCCTGCAGCTCGAGCCCTACAACGAGCAGGCCGCACCAGTGGCCACCACCCAGGTCGGCGAGGAATGGACCTCTACCGGCACCTCGACCATCTCCTCGGGCGTGAACGCGAAGGTGACCTGCCTGCTGCAGAACACCTTCAGCGCCCTCGGCGCTGCTTGCTAGAGCGGCTGGCGCCGCGGGGTTTTCGGCCCTGAGGGCCTCGCATCCGAAGGGCGATACTGCGCCTTCGGCGTACCGTCTCGCCCTTCGGATGCGAGGCGGCCGAAAACCCGTGGTGGCTGACATCCGGCGTGGCGTTGGTCGCGCCGGATCGTCAGTTCAGTCGCGGCAGTTGGTGACTTCTACGTCGGAGTTGGTGGCTTCTAGGTGAGGCCGACGTAGTTCGGCTTGCGCTTGCCTACGAAGGCGTCGACGCCTTCGCGGCCGGTGTCGCTGTTCGCGGCGGCCGAGATGCTGTCGCGTTCGGCGTCCAGCTGCTGGTCCAGAATCGCTGTGGGCGACTGGGCCAGCAGTTTTTTCATGGCCGAGTAGGTGGCGCGGGGGCCGTTGACGAAGGTCTGTGCCAGGCGGAGGGCTTCGGCGCGGATGTCGTCGTCGGCGACCGTGCGGCTCAGGATGCCGAGGCGGACGGCTTCGTCGGCGTCGAGGACGGCGTCGGTGAGCAGGATCTCGCTGGCGCGGCCCAGGCCGACGATGCGGGGGAGCAGCCAGGACATGCCGCCGTCGGGGGACAGGCCGATGCCGGGGTAGGCGGGGCGCAGTTTCGTCGAGGGCCCACCGATCGCGATGTCGGCGGCGCAGACCAGGCTCATGCCCGCACCCGCCGCCCAACCCTGCACCGCGGCGATCACGGGAACGGGGGCGGCCGCGAGCGCGCGGACGAACTCGTGGAGTTCGTCGGCCAGCTGGTGCAGATAGGCGCCGCGGTCATCGGCCCCGGCGAAATTGCGGACATTGCCGCCCGCGCAGAAGTTCGCGCCCGCGCCGGTGAGCAGGATCGCGCCGACCGAGGGGTCGAGGGCGCGCAGGGCCGCGGTGCCCGCGTTGATCAGGTCGAAATCCATCGAGGTGCCCGCGGCGGAGGTGGCGATGGTCAGCTGGAGCACGCCGTCGATGATCTCGGCGGCGGCGACCGGTTCGGTGGTACTCATGGCGTCACATTAACCCGGCTCGCGTCGCCACAATTGTTCGGGCAGCAGGGTGAACGGGTCGGTGCGGCGGTTGCCGGTGTCGGTGAAGCCGTGCCTGCGGTAGAAGGCGTGGGCACGCGGATAGTCGGCGAAGACCCAGAGGGTGCACGGCGATCCGGGGGCGGCCGCGTCGATCAGGGCGTCGGCGATGCCGGTGCCGTGCCAGGCGCTGCGGACGTAGAGCGCTTCGAGTTCGGCCTCGGTGGACGGGCACCGGTCCGCCGGTCGGCCGGGTACGGGGCGATCCCGCCCGGCGGCGAAACCGACCAGGCGGTCGCCGGCCAGCGCGACCGGCAATCGGTGGGTGCCCGCGGCACGACGACGTTCCCAATTGATCGCGGAGCGTTCGAGGTCGAAGCCGTCGAGGATGTGGCGGGGGACGAGCGCACCGTAGGCCTCACGCCAGCTGGCGATGTGGCACGCGGCGAGTTCGGTGACCCGGTTCGCCGTGAGCGGCGCGATCCGCCAGTCAGACACGGCGCGCTCGTCCGGCGGCGCGGGCCCGTTGCACGACAATGCCCCGGATCACCCACGAGGGGTGCCGGGGCATTGTCGGCAGAATGTACGGGCTGAAAATCAGCCGCGGACGACCTTGCCCGCCTTGAGGCAGGAGGTGCACACGTTCATCCGGCGGGTGTTGCCAGGGGCAACCTGCGCACGCACGGTCTGGATGTTCGGGTTCCAGCGACGGTTGGTGCGCCGGTGCGAGTGCGAGACCGACTTCCCGAAACCGGGGCCCTTGGCGCAGACGTCGCAAACGGCAGCCATGTCGCGAGCTCCTTCATGTCATAAGCGGACAGCGGCGCACGTATGCCCGCTGAACCGGAAACTGATGTCGTCAAATGCCTTGCCGACTGTCGTCGGCCAGCGCAGACCCACGTGGGCCGCACAAAGCAACCCTGCAAGACTAGCGGGCCGGGCCTCGAAGTTCCAAACCGGGTATCCCGGTCGACCTGCCGAGCACAGCCCGGCTGAGGGCCCGTCCGAGGTCAGCGTACCCCGGTCGGTAGCTGCCGCTAACCTGGCGTGCGTGCTCGGCGCGCGGGTACGCAGAACGGGGAGCGAGGTGGCGGTGGCGCACGTGCGGGAGTCTCTCGACGGCCCCGATCTGCTGGTCTGGGCCCGCGGTTGCCGCACCGACCTGGAGCTACGCCGCGCGGAGATCGACGCGCTCAACGTGTTCCCCATCGCCGACGCCGACACCGGGACCAACCTCCTCGCCACCATGCGAGCCGCGGTCGCGACGGCCGAGCGGGCCGTGCTCGACGCGGAGGACGCCACGTCCCACCTCGTCGCCCAGGCCTTGGCCCGCGGGGCCACCACGGGCGCGCGCGGAAACTCGGGCATCATCCTGTCGCAGGTCCTGCGCGGGATCGCGGAGGCCGTTGTCGCTGGTCCGTTGACCGGTGTGCGGCTGCAGGAGGCATTGCGGCGGTCGGCCGTGCTGGTGCGCACGGGACTGAGTGCCCCGGTCGAGGGCACGATCCTGACGGTTCTCGACCGCGCCGCCGCCGCGGCCGCCGAGGTCGCCGAACCCTCCCTGGAAGAGGTGGCCCGCGCCGCCGCCGAAGGTGCCGCGCGGGCACTGAGCCGGACTCCGACCCAGCTGGGCGTGCTGCGCGCGGCGGGAGTCGTCGACGCGGGGGCGCGCGGGCTGCTGGTGTTGCTGGACTGCCTCGTGACCGAAGTCTGTGGCGAGGCACCCGCGCGAGTCAGGTACACGCGGGGCGAGCGGGCGGACCAGGGGCCGCATCGGCGGCCGGACGACGGCAACGAGCAGGCAGTGACTCTGCCCGGCGGGTCCGGTGACATCGATCACGGACATGCGCGCGACGGCGCGGGGGAGGCCGATTCCGACGGCCGGGAGCGCCGGATACTCGACACCCGCGACGACCACGATCATCGTGATCGGGACGCTGATCCACACTTCGAGGTCATGTACGTGATCTCCGGCACCGACGAGACCGCCGCGGGTGGGCTGCGCGATCGACTCGCCGTTCTCGGTGATTCGGTGGTGGTGGTCGGCGACGGTGACAGCACCTGGTCGGCCCATGTGCACTGCCGCGACGCGGGGGCGGCGATCGAGGCCGGGCTCGCGGTGGGCACGGTGACGAGCATTCGGATCGAGAGTTTCGCGGTGACCGCGCCCCACAGCGGCCACCACGAGCACGGCACCGACTGGCTCGCCACTCAGCACGCGCGGGGCAGCAACAGCGCGCGCGACGCCTCCGCGCTGTGTGAGGCGGTTGCGAGTGGTACTGGCAATCGACTGTCTCGTCCGGTGGGCCGAGACGTCGTACCCGCCACCGGAGATGGCCGCGCCGTCGGCGACCCCACCGCCGGCGATGTCCTCGCGGACCGCGGCGTCCTGGCGGTGGTCGCCGGCGCTGCCGCCACGCGCCTGTTCGAAGACGCCGGCGCGGTGGTGTTGCGCGGGGATCGGCAGGTCGATACGAGCACTCTGCTGACCGCGATTCGGCGGATGCCACATCGTGAGGTGCTCGTGTTGCCCAACGGCGCCCTGCCCGCGCAGGAACTCGTCGCCGTCGGTGTGGCCGCCCGTGACGGGTCGCGTGATGTGTTGTTGCTGCCGAGCGCGTCGATGGTGCAGGGCCTCGCGGCGCTGGCGGTGCACGATCGCGGACGGATCGCGGTGGATGACGCGTTCGCGATGTCGGAGGCGGCGGCGACCATGCGGTGGGGTGCCCTGCGGGCTGCGCGGGTGCGGGCCCTGACGATGGTCGGAATGTGTTCTCCCGGTGACGGACTCGGGCTCGTCGGCCAGGATGTGGTGGTGATCGACCCCGATGTGGTCGGCGCGGGACGCATCCTGCTCGACCGGATGCTCGGTCTCGGTGGGGAATTGGTGACGCTGCTGATGGGCGCCGATACGGGGCCCGAGCTGGCGCAGGTGCTCGCCGATCATGTGACGGCCGGTTTCCCCGGCGTCGAGGTGGTCGTGTATTCCGGTGGACAGCAAGCGGATCTGGTGCAGATAGGGGTCGAGTAGATGGCGACGTTGAGTGACCGGCTCGACCATGTGCTGGGCGTCAAGGCGGCCGACCGGCTGACCGAGGCGTTCGACATGACCACCGTCGAGGATCTGTTGCGCCACTATCCGGTGCGCTACGCCACGCAGGGGCAGCCCCTCACCGAGGAGGAGCCGGAGGAGGGTGCGCACATCACCGTCATCGGTCGCATCACGAAAACCGAACTGCGCCCGATGAAGAACCGGCGCGGCTCCCTGTTGAAGGTGCAGCTCGACACCGGCGCCCAGCGTCCACTGGAAGCCACCTTCTTCAACGGCGACAAGGTGCGGTATCTGGTGAAAGAAGGTGTGCGAGCGATGATGTCGGGCACCGTGCACTGGTGGCGTCCCGACCGCTGGAACCTCTCGCACCCCGACTACCTGATCCTGCCCGACAAGGCCGAAGCCGGCGTGGAGGAACTCACCTCCGTGCGCGGTAGCGGCGCGCTGCGCGGGCTGGCGCAGAGCGCGAAAGGCGCGGGCGGAGTGGATGCCTCGTTCTTCGAGCGCGAATTCGTCCCCGTGTATCCGGCGACCGCGAAGGTCCAGAGCTGGGACCTGCTCGCCTGCATTCGCCAGGTACTCGACCAGCTCGGCCCCATCGACGACCCGCTGCCCGCCGACCTGCGCGAGGAGCGCCGACTGCTTCCGCTCTCGGAAGCGCTGCGCCTGATCCACCTCCCTGAGCACAAGCTCGATATCGAGAAGGCCAGGGACAGGCTTCGTTTCGATGAGGCGCTCGCCTTGCAGCTCGTGCTGGCCGAACGCCGCCACGAGGTGGAGGGCCGCACCGCCCCCGCCTGCCCGCCCTCGGCCGACGGCATCGCCGCCACCTTCGACGAGCGCTTGCCGTTCGAGCTCACCGAAGGCCAGCAGCAGGTGCTCGCGGAGATCTCCGAAGACCTCTCCCGCACCCGCCCGATGCACCGCCTGCTGCAGGGTGAGGTGGGTTCGGGCAAAACGATCGTGGCGCTGAACGCCATGCTCCAAGTCGTGGACTCGGGGCGTCAATGCGCCCTGCTCGCGCCGACCGAAGTCCTCGCCGCCCAGCATTATCGGTCGCTGCGGTCGATGCTCGGCGACCTCGGCAACGCCGGCGAACTCGGCGCCGCGGAGAACTCGACGAAGGTCGTGCTGCTCACCGGATCGATGTCGACGGCCGCGAAGAAGGCGGCCTTGCTGGACGCGATGACCGGCGAGGCGGGCATCGTCATCGGTACCCACGCGCTGATCCAGGATGCCGTCGAGTTCTACGACCTCGGCCTCGTGGTGGTCGACGAACAACACCGCTTCGGAGTCGAACAGCGAGACGCGTTGCGTGCCAAGGCGAAAGACGGCATCAGCCCGCACCTGCTGGTGATGACCGCGACCCCGATCCCGCGCACCATCGCGATGACGACACTCGGCGATCTCGAAACCTCCACGCTCACCCAGCTGCCCAAGGGCCGTTCACCGATCGTGTCGAAAGTTGTTCCGCGCAAACTGCACCCGGGCTGGGTGGATCGTGCCTGGGAGCGCATCGTCGAGGAGGTCGGCCAGGGCAGGCAGGCCTATGTCGTCTGTTCGCGCATCGGCGAGGATCCCGACGCGCCACCGGCCAAGGGGAAGAAGGCGGAGAAGGAAGGGCCGACCACCGCGGCCGCCGTGGAGATGTACGAGACGCTGAGCGCCGGCCCGCTCGCCGGTGTGCGCGTCGGCCTGCTGCACGGCAGGCTACCGTCCGACGAAAAAGACCACGTGATGCGCCAATTCAACGACGGCGCCATCGACGTGCTGGTCTGCACCACGGTCGTCGAGGTCGGTGTCGACGTGCCGAACGCGACCGTCATGGTGATCGTCGACGCCGACCGGTTCGGGGTGAGTCAGCTGCACCAGCTGCGCGGTCGCATCGGCCGAGGCAAGCATCCGGGCCTGTGCCTGCTGGTCACCGATGCCGCGCCGGGCGGGACCGCGATGGCGCGGCTGGAGGCGGTGGCGGCGACGACCGACGGCTTCGAACTCTCGGTGCTCGACCTGCGGCAGCGTCGCGAAGGTGACGTCCTCGGCTCGGCGCAGTCCGGTACCGCCCGGTCGTTGCGGTTGCTCTCGCTGCTCGACGACCTCGAGGTGATCACCGCCGCACAGGAACTCGCCCGCCAGGTCGTCGCCGAGGACCCGGGTCTGGTGAATCATCCGGGCTTGGCGGGCATGATGCACGCCGCCGTTGACGGCGAACGCATCGAATACCTCGCCAAGTCCTGACGCCCGCGCGGTGTCAGCGAGGTAGGCGCGGGTACGGCAGGTCTGTGCTGGTGTGTTCGGTCACCGACAGCGGCCGCCCGATCTGCGGGAACGCGCGTTGCGGGCACGACGGTCGCTCGCACACCTTGCACCCGGCCCCGATCGGCACCGCGACCTGCGGATCGTCCAACTGCAGCCCCTGTGAATACACCAGCCGGTCGGCGTATTCGATGTCGCAGCCGAGTCCGATGACGAAGTTCTTCGACGCCGCCCCGAATCCCTGCGCGGCGGCGGGGGTGGTGCGCGCGATCCACAGGTACCGGCGGCCGTCGGGCATCTCCGAGATCTGGGTGAGGATGCGTCCGGGGTGCGCGAACGCCTCGTGGGTGACCCACAGCGGGCAACTGCCGCCCACGCGGGAGAAGTGGAACGCGGTGGCGGACTGGCGTTTCGAGATATTGCCCGCCCGATCGGTGCGCACCAGGAAGAACGGCACGCCGCGCTGACCCTGCCGCTGCAGTGTGCTGAGCCGATGGCAGACCGTCTCGAAGCCGACTTCGAACCGCAGTGCGAGCAGGTCAACGTCGTAGCGCAATTCCTCGGCCGAGCGCAGGAACCGGCCATAGGGCAGGATCAGCGCGCCGGCGAAGTAGTTGGCCAGCCCGACCCTGGCCAGGGTGCGGGATTCGCCGGTGAGCGCCCGGGATTCGGCGAGCACGTTGTCGATCTCGCGGCCGTAGAGCAGCAGGCCCAGGGTGGTCGCGATCTGGAAGGCACGCTGCCCGGGGCGCAGTCGCCTGGCCAGGGTGAGGGTTCGGGTGTCGGGGTCGTAGTGGCGTTTCGGGATGGCCGGGTCGGCGCCGTCGCCGCGGACCAGCACCGTGACGCCTGCGCGTTCCTCGGCGATCCTGGCCAGCTGACGATCCAGCGAGCCGATGCTCAGACCGGATTCCTCGAACAGCTGCTCGGCGGCATGGTCGAGGGTCGAGATGTGGTTGCGGTGGTCGTAGAAGAAATCGCGTACGTCCTCGTACGGCATGGGGGTGCCCGGCGTGCCGGCCGGTGTGTCGACGCGTGAGGACAGCAGGTCGAGCTGGTCGGTCGCCGCGCGCAACCGCCGGTGCATCGCGATGACGATGCGCGCCACCTCGGGCAGCCGGGTCGCCAGTTCCTCGACCTCGGTGATCGGGGCAGTGTCGCCGCCGCCCGCGGCTTCCACCAGTACCTCGTGCAGGTCCGAGACCAGCCGCGCGTCGGAGTCGGCGGCGAAGAACTGCACGTCCAGGTCGAAGGTCGAGTTGAGCTTCAGCAGAACAGGAATGGTCAGCGGGCGCTGATCACGCTCGAGCTGATTGAGATAGCTGGGTGAGAGGTCCAGCGACTTCGCGAGCGCTGCCTGGGTCATCCGCCGTTCTTCGCGCAGCCTTCGTAGCCTGGCCCCCGCGTACATCTTCCGCACGTCGCAGATCCTAACGCGAGCTGTTCGCAATGTTTGCTCAAAGTGGCGAATGCCTCGGGAGAAGTCCAGTCCCGCAAGGGATTTTACCTGTGTCTACCCGTGCGTAACATGCGAAGTCACGGTCGGCGGCAGGTGCGACCTCGGGCTGCGGTGACCGAATTGCCGCCGAGGGCGCCCGCGCGTTCTCTGCGTGGTTGCCAGGAGAATCAACCATAGCGCTTCGGTATCACCGTTCCGGCGGTGATCGCCAATCTTCGCAATAGTTGCTGATCTTTCGCCCATCGCACGCAAAAATACGCTTGTTCAGCCCATATCCAGCGATAGATCCAGTGCGTAGCGTGCGAACCATGGCAATGAAAACCCATATCGTTCGCAGCGTCGGGGCCGCCGAGGACTTTCCGCGGTCACAGCATCTGGCCACGCTGATCGCCGAGGTGGCCACCGATCCGGTGGCGGTGACCGGCGAGGTCACCGACATGATCGTCAACCGCATCATCGACAACGCCGCGGTGGCCGCGGCGTCGGTCCTGCGCGGTCCGGTCCGCACCGCCCGCGCGCAGGCGTCGGCCCATCCACTGTCCGCCGCCTCGTCACGCCACGGCGCCACCGTCTTCGGACTGCCCGGCGCGCAGCGCGTTTCACCCGAGTGGGCGGCGTGGGCGAACGGGGTCGCGGTGCGCGAGCTCGACTTCCATGACACGTTCCTCGCGGCGGAGTACTCGCATCCGGGCGACAACATCGCGCCGATTCTGGCTGTCGCCCAGCACACGGGCCGGCCCGGCGCCGAGCTGATCCGCGGGCTCGCCACCGGCTATGAGATCCAGATCGACCTGGTGCGCGCGATCTGCCTGCACGAACACAAGATCGACCACGTCGCTCACCTCGGCCCGTCGGCCGCCGCGGGCATCGGCACGCTGCTCGGCCTCGATACCGAGACCATCTATCAGGCCGTCGGCCAAGCAGTGCACACCACGACCGCCACCCGGCAGTCCCGTAAGGGCGAGATCTCCAGCTGGAAGGCCTATGCCCCGGCGTTCGCCGGAAAGATGGCCGTCGAGGCGGTCGACCGGGCGATGCGTGGTGAAGGTGCGCCGGCGCCCATCTGGGAGGGTGCCGACGGCGTGATCGCCTGGTTGCTCGGCGGCACCGATGCCGAATACCAGGTGCCGCTGCCGACTCCGGGCACGGCCAAGCGCGCCATCCTCGACAGCTACACCAAGGAACACTCCGCCGAATACCAGAGCCAGGCCCCGATCGACCTCGCCCGCCGACTGCGCGAGCGGATCACCGACACCGCCCGCATCGCCTCGATCGTGCTGCACACCAGCCACCACACGCACTACGTGATCGGCACCGGATCCGGCGACCCGCAGAAGTTCGATCCGCACGCCAGCCGCGAGACCCTCGACCACTCGCTCCCCTATATCTTCGCGGTCGCCCTCCAGGACGGGACCTGGCATCACGAGCGCTCCTACGCGCCCGAGCGCGTCCAGCGACCCGACACGGTGGCGCTGTGGCGCAAGATCTCCACGGTCGAGGATCCTGAGTGGACGCGCCGCTATCACGCGACCGACCCGGCCGAGAAGGCCTTCGGCGCCCGTGCCGTGGTGACTCTCGACAACGGCGAGGTGATCGTCGACGAACTCGCGGTCGCCGACGCGCATCCACTGGGCGCGCGGCCGTTCGCGCGCGAGCAGTACGTCGAGAAGTTCCGCGTCCTCGCCGACGGTGTCGTGACGCCCGCCGAACAGGACCGTTTCCTCGATGCCGCCCAGCGCACACCGGAACTCGGCGCGGAGGAGCTCGATCAACTGAGCT
This sequence comes from Nocardia sp. NPDC057272, assembly GCF_042668615.1. NCBI lineage: Bacteria > Bacillati > Actinomycetota > Actinomycetes > Mycobacteriales > Nocardiaceae > Nocardia > Nocardia sp. NPDC057272. Next base: position 70,930 of record NZ_JBHUYK010000005.1, read on the forward strand.
TCACCGTCGACCCCGCGCTGTTCGACCGGCTGCCCACCGCACGGGAAGGACTGTTCTGATGACTGTTGCCGGATTGCTCGCCGCGCACACCACTGCCGCGCAGAAGCGCGCGAGTTTGCGCGCCGGGCTGGCCTCCGGGCGCCTGCAACGACTGCCGGGAGCGGTGAACCCGCTGGTGGCCAAGCTGATCCAGGAGATCGGATTCGACGGCGTCTACGTATCGGGCGCGGTGATCTCGGCCGAGCTGGCACTGCCCGATATCGGCCTGACCACGCTCACCGAGGTCGTCGAGCGTGGCCGCCAGATCGCCCGCGCCACCGATCTGCCCGTCCTCATCGACGCCGACACCGGCTTCGGTGAACCGATGAACGCCGCCCGCACCGTGGCCCTGCTGGAGGACGCGGGCCTGGCAGGTTGCCATCTGGAGGACCAGGTCAACCCGAAACGATGCGGCCATCTCGACGGCAAGGCAGTCGTCGACACCGCCGAGATGGTGCGCCGCATCCGGGCCGCCGTGGCGGTGCGCCGTGATCCTGACTTCGTGATCTGCGCCCGCACCGACGCGCGCGCGATCGAGGGTCTCGACGCGGCGATCGAGCGGGCGAGAGCCTACGTCGACGCGGGCGCGGACCTGATCTTCACCGAGGCGCTGGCCGAGGAGGCCGAGTTCGCGAAGTTCCGTGCCGCCGTTGATGTCCCGCTGCTCGCGAACATGACCGAATTCGGCAAGACGCCGTTGCTGAGCGCGCGGACACTGACCGACCTCGGCTACAACGCGGTGATCTACCCGGTCACCACGCTGCGCCTGGCGATGGGCGCGATCGAAGACGGTCTGCGCGAGATAGCCACGGCTGGAACGCAATCAGCACTACTGGACCGGATGCAGCACCGGTCTCGGCTCTACGAACTGCTCGGCTACCGGCACTACAACGCATTCGACTCCGGCATCTTCGACTTCACGGTGAGTGAGTGACGCCATGACCAGTGGACAGACAACGCAACCCGCCATCGCCAAGGGTTTGGCCGGGGTGGTGGTCGATACGACGAGCATCTCCAAGGTCGTCGCCGAGACCAACTCGCTGACCTACCGTGGCTACCCGGTACAGGACCTGGCCGCGCGCTGCGGTTTCGAGGAGGTCGCCTACCTGCTGTGGTACGGCGAACTCCCCGACGACGGTCAGCTGCAACTGCTCTGCCAGCGAGAACGGGCCCAGCGCCGGATCGATCGGTCGGTGCTCGCCCTGCTGGAGAAGATGCCGCAGACCTGCCACCCGATGGACGCCGTCCGCACGGTCGTGAGCTACCTCGGCACCGAGGACTCGGCCTCCGAGAGCACGAGTGAGCGCGAAAGGCTGGACTCCGCACTGCGATTGACCGCGCTGCTGCCGACGGTGATCGCGACGGCGATGCGCAGGCGCCGGGGGCTCGACCCGATCGCACCGCACTCCCAGCTCGGTTTCGCGGAGAATTTCCTGTACATGTGTTTCGGCGCGGTACCGGATCCGCGGATCGTGCGCGCGTTCGAGATCTCGCTGATCCTCTACGCCGAGCACGGTTTCAACGCCTCGACCTTCGCCGCTCGCGTGGTGACCTCCACCGGCTCGGACTCCTACAGCGCCATCACGGCGGCGATCGGCGCCCTGAAGGGGCGGCTGCACGGCGGCGCCAACGAGGCGGTGATGCACACGATGCTGGAGATCGCCGACCCCGCGCACGCGAAGGCGTGGATCGCCGAAACCCTCGACGCCAAGCGCAAGGTGATGGGCTTCGGGCATCGTGTGTACCGCAACGGCGATTCCAGGGTGCCGACGATGAAGGCGGCCCTCGACGAGGTCGCGGCGGTGACCGGGGGACAGCACTGGGTCCGCATGTACGACGAACTCGCCGCCGCGATGGCCGAGAAGACCGGCATAGCGCCGAATCTCGACTTTCCGGCAGGGCCCGCCTACTACCTGATGGGCTTCGACATCGAGATGTTCACGCCGATCTTCGTGATGAGCCGGATCACCGGCTGGACCGCGCACATCGCCGAGCAGTCGGCCGCCAACGCGCTGATCCGGCCGCTGTCGGAGTATCACGGCGTGGCACAGCGTGCGGTTCCGGTCGCCAGGGCGAGCTGAACCGAACCACTGCCCCGGACGGAAATCTCCGTCCGGGGCAGTGGTCTGTGTGCCGCTCACCGTCGCGGTGGTCAGCTCCCGTCGGTCAGCGCAGTGCCGCGGCGGCCGTCACCAGATTGCGCAGCGACGCCTCGACCTCCACCGGTCCGCGGGTCTTCAGGCCGCAGTCCGGATTCACCCAGAGCCGTTCGGCTGGAACGGCTTTCAGCGCCGCGGACAGGGAGATCGTGATCTCCTCGACCGACGGCACCCGCGGCGAGTGGATGTCGTAGACGCCAGGCCCGACACCGAGCGCGAAACCGGCCGCGTTCAGATCGTCGAGGACCTCCATGTGCGAGCGCGCCGCCTCGATCGAGGTGACATCGGCGTCCAGGCCCGCGATCGCCGAGATGACCTCGCCGAACTCCGAGTAGCACAGGTGCGTGTGCACCTGGGTGGTGTCGGCGACGCCCGCGGTGGCGAGACGGAACGAGTCCACCGACCACCGCAGGTAGGCAGGCTGTTCGGCCGCGCGCAGCGGCAGCAGCTCGCGCAGGGCGGGCTCGTCGACCTGGATGATCCGCGCGCCCTGGGCTTCCAGGTCGACGGTCTCGTCCCGGATGGCGAGCGCGACCTGGCGGGCCGAGTCATCCAGCGGCTGGTCGTCGCGGACGAACGACCACGCCAGAATGGTCACCGGGCCGGTGAGCATGCCCTTGACCGGCTTGGTGGTCAGCGACTGGGCGTACCCGATCCACGACAGCGTCATCGCCTCGGGCCGGGTGACATCGCCGAACAGGATCGGCGGACGCACGCAGCGGGTGCCGTAGGACTGCACCCAGCCCGCCTCGGTGACGGCGAAACCGTCGAGCAGTTCGGCGAAGTACTGCACCATGTCGTTGCGTTCGGGTTCACCGTGCACCAGCACGTCGAGACCGAGCTTCTCCTGCAGGGTGATCACGTCGGCGATCTCGGCCCGCATCCGCCGCACGTACTCGGCGTGGTCGATCTCGCCCTTGCGCAGCGCGGCACGGGCCAGCCGGATGGTCGAGGTCTGCGGGTAGGAGCCGATGGTGGTGGTCGGCAGCACCGGCAGGTCGAGGTGATCACGCTGCAGGGCGCGACGCTCGTCGGCGGGGGAGCGGGTCAGGTCGTTCTCGTCGAGCGCGGCCAGCCGGCCGCGGACCTCGTCGTTGTGCAGACGCGGATCGGTCCGGCGTGAGTCGGCGGCGGCGCGGGCCGCGGCCAGCTCGTCGGCGACGGCGTCGGCACCCGCGGTGAGGGCGGTGGCCAGGACGCGCACCTCGCCGACCTTCTCGGTGCCGAAGGCCAGCCACGAGCGCAGCCGTTCGTCCAGCCCGGTCTCCGGGGTCAGCGAATACGGCACGTGCAGCAGCGAGCACGAACTCGACACCGCCACCGCGTCGGCGCTGCCGAGCAGGTCGCCCAGGGTGCCGAGGGCGGCGTCGAGGTCGGCGCGCCAGATATTGCGGCCGTCGACCACACCCGCCACCACGAGCTTGCGGGACAGCGCGGGCAGTGCCGCGACCGCCGAGACGCCGGCGCCCGCCGTGAAATCGAGAGCGACACCCTCGATTTCGGTGTCGGCCAGCGCCGCCAGTGCGGCATCGGGGTGCCCGAAGTAGGTGGCGACCAGGATCGCGGGGCGGTTCTGCGCGGCCGACAACGCACTGTAGGTCTGGCCGACCAGAGCGAGCTCCGCCTCGGTCAGGTCGGTGACCAGCACCGGCTCATCGATCTGTACCCACTGCGCGCCCGCGTCCGCCAGCTGGGCCAGCAGGTCGAGGTACAGCGGCACGAGCTCGGGCAGCCGCTCCAGCGCGGCGCCGTCGACGGCCTTGGCGAGCTTCAGGAAGGTGATCGGACCGATCACCACCGGCCGTGCGGGGACCCCGAGCTCGATCGCCTCGTCGAGTTCGGTCAGCAGCTTGCCCGGGTGCAGGGAAAAGGTGGTGGCCGCGTCGATTTCGGGCACCAGGTAGTGGTAGTTGGTGTCGAACCACTTGGTCATCTCCAGCGGAGCGACCGCGTCGGTGCCGCGCGCGGCCGCGAAATAGCGGTCGAGCGGATCGGCGATTGCGGCGACCCGCGCCGGCAGTGCGCCCAGCAGCTCCGCGGTGTCGAGCATCTGGTCGTAGTAGGAGAAGGTGCCCACCGGCACCGAATCCAATCCGGCCGCGGCGAGTTCGGTGAGCTGGGCGCGACGGAGCTGACGGCCGACCGCGTGCAGATGCGCGGCATCGGCGCGGCCCGCCCAGTAGGACTCGGTGGCGCGCTTGAGTTCCCGGTTCGGGCCCACTCGCGGTAGACCGAGAACCGTTGCGGTGAACGGGGTGTGCGAAACAGTCACGGAGATTCTCCAGTGTCGTGCAGGGAGAGCCGCCGCCTTTCGCGGGCACACGCCACACAGCCGACAGAGTCGCGAGAAGATACGACAGGTCGGCATCGGTGGTCCGCGCGCCCGATCCACGAGGCGGTGGCCGCCGGATACGGCGTATCCGGCACAGTCGGCAGGTCTTCGGACTCGCGGGCACCGGTCGTGTGATCGACCGACCTACTGGCCGTCGCTTCCCAGGCGTGCAGCCCAGTGCTGATGACGGCGGTCGTTCCTGCTCACCGCTGCGGGACAGTCCCGGATTCTCACCGGGTTCCCTCTCACCCGATGCGGAACATGATCCGCACCCGGGTTTCGACGCCTGCGCGGGAGGTCGGGGCTCCGACTCTTCCACCGCGCACGCGAACCAGCTGCCCGCTCAGCATAGGCCCTCAGCGGGGCCACGGGTCACCGCCCCATCCCGAACACGGCCGTGACCTGCGGTTGCGCCCACGCCGTCCGTGCGCACCGCGCACCGCTGCGCACGGTGAGATGTGACGGCCCGATGAACGCAACTTCGCAGGTAGGCAGGTGTGCGGTGTGAAGATTGCTGCGAAGCCACCTTGCGTGTCCGGCCCCGGCTCGTGGCCGGGTACCGTAGGCCAATGTTCTCGAAAGTCTTGGTCGCAAATCGTGGTGAGATCGCTATCCGTGCCTTCCGCGCGGCCTACGAACTCGGCATCGGAACGGTCGCGGTGTTCCCGTACGAGGATCGCAATTCCGTGCATCGCCTGAAGGCGGCCGAGTCCTATCAGATCGGCGAAGAGGGTCATCCCGTTCGCGCGTATCTGTCGATCGAGGCCATCATCGACGCAGCGGTGGCCGCCGGCGCCGACGCGATCTACCCCGGCTACGGCTTCCTGTCGGAGAACCCCGACCTCGCCGCGGCCTGTGCCGCCGCGGGCATCACCTTCATCGGCCCCACCGCCGAGATCCTGGAGATGGCGGGCAACAAGGCCACGGCCATCGCGGCGGCGAAGGCGGCCGGACTGCCGACCCTGAAGTCCAGCGAGCCCTCGGCCGACATTGACGAATTGCTCACCGCCTCGGCCGAACTCGAATACCCGATCTTCGTCAAGGCCGTCGCCGGTGGCGGTGGTCGTGGTATGCGCCGGGTGGCCGCACCCGAGCAGCTGCGTGAGTCGATCGAAGCCGCGTCGCGCGAAGCGGAGTCGGCGTTCGGCGATCCGACGGTGTTCCTCGAGCAGGCGGTGGTGAACCCGCGCCACATCGAGGTGCAGATCCTGGCCGACCAGCACGGCAATGTCATGCACCTGTTCGAGCGGGACTGTTCGCTGCAGCGTCGCCACCAGAAGGTGATCGAGCTCGCGCCCGCCCCGAACCTGTCACCGGAACTGCGCGAGCGTATCTGCGCCGACGCGGTGGCCTTCGCCCGTCAGATCGGCTACATCAACGCGGGCACCGTGGAGTTCCTCCTGGACGAGCGCGGCAACCACGTGTTCATCGAGATGAACCCGCGCATCCAGGTGGAGCACACGGTCACCGAGGAGATCACCGACGTCGACCTGGTGCAGTCGCAGCTGCGCATCGCGGCGGGCGAATCCCTCGCCGACCTGGGGCTGAGCCAGGAGACGGTGCAGATTCGCGGCGCCGCCCTGCAGTGCCGCATCACCACCGAGGACCCGGCCAACGGCTTCCGCCCCGACACCGGCCGCATCACCGCCTACCGCACCCCCGGCGGCGCGGGCATCCGCCTCGACGGCGGCGCGAACCTCGGCGCCGAGATCGGCGCCTACTTCGACTCGATGCTGGTGAAGCTCACCTGCCGTGGTCGTGACCTGCCCGCCGCCGCCGCGCGTGCCCAACGCGCGCTGGCCGAATTCCGCATTCGCGGCGTGACGACCAACATCCCGTTCCTGCTGTCGGTGCTCGACGACCCCGATTTCCAGGCGGGCCGGGTGACCACCTCGTTCATCGACGAGCGTCCCGAACTGCTCACCTCGCGTGGGTCGGCCGACCGTGGCACCAAGATCCTGACCTATCTGGCCGACGTCACCGTCAACAAGCCCAACGGTGACCGCCCGACCACGGTGTACCCCTACGACAAGCTGCCCGCTGTCGACCTCACGCTGCCGCCGCCGGACGGTTCGCGCCAGCGTCTGCTCACTCTCGGACCGGACGGCTTCGCGAAGGCCCTGCGCGAGCAGAAGGCGCTCGGCGTCACCGACACGACCTTCCGTGACGCACACCAGTCGCTGCTGGCCACCCGTGTCCGCACCAACGGTCTGCTCGGTGTGGCGGGTCATGTCGCGCGGCTGACCCCCGAACTGCTCTCGATCGAAGCCTGGGGCGGCGCGACTTACGATGTGGCACTGCGGTTCCTGCACGAGGACCCCTGGGAGCGCCTGGCCGCGCTGCGCGAAGCCGTGCCGAACATCTGCTTGCAGATGCTGCTGCGCGGTCGCAACACCGTCGGCTACACGCCCTACCCCGAACAGGTCACGCGCGCTTTCGTGTCCGAGGCCGCCACCACCGGTATCGATATCTTCCGCATCTTCGACGCGCTCAACAACGTCGACCAGATGCGCCCGGCGATCGACGCGGTTCGCGAAACCGGTACCGCCATAGCCGAAGTGGCGCTCAGCTACACCGGCGACCTGCTCGACCCGAACGAATCGCTCTACACCCTCGACTACTACCTGAAGCTGGCCGAACAGATCGTCGACGCGGGCGCGCACGTCCTCGCGATCAAGGACATGGCCGGCCTGCTGCGCGCCCCCGCCGCCGCGAAACTCGTGACCGCACTGCGCAGTAACTTCGATCTGCCGGTGCACGTGCACACCCACGACACCCCCGGCGGCCAGCTGGCCACCTACCTGGCGGCCTGGCAGGCCGGGGCCGACGCGGTCGACGGCGCGTCCGCGGCCATGGCGGGCACCACCTCACAGCCCGCGCTGTCGGCGATCGTGGCCGCCACCGCGCACACCGATCGCGACACCGGTCTGAACCTGCAGAACGTGTGCGATCTCGAGCCGTACTGGGAGGCGTTGCGCAAGGTCTACGCGCCGTTCGAGTCGGGTCTGCCCGCGCCGACCGGTCGTGTGTACACCCATGAGATCCCGGGTGGTCAGCTGTCGAACCTGCGTCAGCAGGCGATCGCGCTCGGCCTCGGTGACCGGTTCGAAGAGGTCGAGGCCAAGTACGCGGCCGCCGACCGGCTGCTGGGTCGCCTGATCAAGGTGACTCCGTCGTCGAAGGTCGTCGGTGACCTCGCGCTCGCCCTGGTCGGCACCGGTGTCGACATCGAGGACTTCGCCGCCGATCCGGGCCGCTACGACATCCCCGATTCGGTGATCGGCTTCCTGCGCGGCGAGCTCGGGACCCCGGCCGGTGGCTGGCCGGAGCCGTTCCGCAGCAAGGCGCTGGCCGGGCGTAACGAGCCCAAGCCCGAGACCCCGCTGAGCCCGGCGGATCAGAAGGCCCTCGACGGCTCGTCCGCCGAGCGTCGCGCCACGCTGAACCGGCTGCTGTTCCCCGGCCCGACCGCCGAGTTCAACGCCCACCGTGAGAAGTACGGCGACACCACCGGGCTGTCGGAGAACCAGTTCTTCTACGGCCTGCGCCGCGGCGAAGAGCACCGCGTGCAGCTGGAGAAGGGCGTCACCCTGCTCATCGGCCTCGAGGCGATCTCCGAGCCCGACGAGAAGGGCATGCGCACGGTGATGTGCATCATGAACGGGCAGTTGCGCCCGGTCGCGGTGCGTGACCGGTCCGTCGCGTCCGAGGTGCCCGCGGCGGAGAAGGCGGACAAGAACAACGCGGGCCACATCGCGGCACCGTTCGCCGGTGTGGTCACCCTGGCGGTGTCCGAGGGCGACGAGATCCACGCCGGCGACACGGTCGGCACCATCGAGGCGATGAAGATGGAAGCGGCCATCACCGCGCCGCGCGGTGGCGTGGTGGGCCGGATCGCGACCACCAAGGTGGCCCAGGTCGAGGGCGGCGACCTGCTGGTGGAACTGGTCGCACGCGAGTCGGAATGACACGCATCGTCGCGGGTGTGGCGGGCGGGCGGCGCTTGAAGGTGCCGCCCGCCGGTACCCGGCCCACCTCCGATCGGGTGCGTGAAGCGCTGTTCAGCGCGATCGACGCCCGCCTCGATCTGGACGGGACGCTGGTCCTGGACCTGTACGCGGGCTCGGGGGCGCTGGGATTGGAAGCGCTGTCGCGCGGGGCGCAGCGGGCGCTGCTCGTCGAGTCCGATCGCAAGGCGGGCGAGGTGGTGCGCGCCAATATCGCCGAGCTCGGTCTGCCCGGTGCCGAACTGCGGCTCGGCAGCGTGTCCTCGGTGCTGAAGCAGGCCGCGCCGAGGGCCTACGACGTGGTGTTCTCGGATCCGCCCTACGACGTGAGCACCGAGGATGTGATCGCCGACCTCGCCGCGCTCGCGAACAACGGCTGGCTCGCGCCGGAAGCGCTGGTGGTGGTGGAACGGTCGAGTCGCTCACCCGAGATCACCTGGCCCGCAGGCTATGTGGCGTTGAAGACACGCAAATACGGGGAGACCAGAGTCGAGCTGGCCGAATTCGGTGCTAGCGTCTGAGGTATGGCTGCAGCACTGTGCCCCGGCTCCTTCGACCCGGTCACCAACGGTCACCTCGACGTGTTCGCTCGCGCGGCCGCCCAGTTCGACGAGGTGATCGTCACCGTCAACGTGAACCCCAAGAAGCAGGGCATGTTCACCGTCGAGGAGCGCATGGAACTGCTGCGCGAATCCGTCGCCCACCTGCCGAATGTGCGCGTCGCCTCCTGGCAGGGCCTCACGGTGGACTTCGCCAAGCAGGAGGGGATCAGCGCGATCGTCAAGGGCCTGCGTGACGCGGGCGACTTCGGCTACGAGCTCCAGATGGCCCAGATGAACCACAAACTGGCCGGCGTGGACACCTTCTTCATCGCCACCAACCCGTCGCTGAGCTTCCTGTCCAGCTCGCTGGTCAAGGAAGTGGCGGCCTACGGCGGCGACGTGAGCGACATGCTCCCGCCCGCTGTCCACAAGCGTCTGCTGGACCGCCTGGCCGAGCGCAAGGGCTAGGAAGTCGCGGGCAGGCGGAACAGTCCACGCAGGGCGAGGAATCGCATGCCGCCGACCGCGGCGGTGATGGCCAGGACCGTCAGTGCCTGCGTGATGTCACCCAGTCCGGGTGCCCAGAAATCCAGTCCGGCCAAACACGCGGTGGTGATCGCGAGTCCGATCAACGCGATCCCGCCACCTTCCCACTGCGCCGTGAACCAGGTGACCCGGTCGGTGGCGTGGAACGTGAGCTGACGGTGGAATTCGTTGGCGATGACCGTGCTGACCACCGATCCGGCCACATTGGCGATCAGCGGGCCGATGCCGTGCATCGCGAAGAACAGCAGCACATAGGCGATGTTGCTCGAGCCGCCGACGAGGGCGAAGCGGAAGAGCTGGGGAAGCGCGCGATCGCCGCGCAGGTACGTGAGCGCACCCTCGAACTGCGGGCGCAGCGCGGGTGCGACTTCACTCGGCGTCACCACGGGGAACGGACCGGTCCAGGGAGTGAACATGCCCGCGACGTGCGACACCGGACTCCTAGGAGTTTCCAGGAGGGTCATGTTCGACTCCGATCCCAAATGAACAGACGTCGAGGAGTACAACAGCGAATAAGTTGCGGTGCTTCCCGGCGGACGGCGTTGTCGTGCTTACCGATGGTAGCCGAAGTGGAGGGCTGCACTCCACTTGATATCTGTGCGATCTTGGACACTGTCGCGACACACCGCGACGACATTCGGCACAGCCGCCCCGGACGGGCACACTGGGCGTCGGCGGTAGTGGTTTCGCCGTGAGTCCGCAGGAGGGTAGTGAGCATGTATCGCGTATTCGAAGCACTCGACGAACTGGTCGCCATCGTCGAAGAGGCGCGTGGCATCCCGCCGACCCGCAGTTGCATCGTGCCGCGCGGCGATGTCCTCGAGCTGCTCGACGACGTCCGCGACGCGCTGCCCGGTGAACTCGACGACGCCCAGGACGTGCTCGATCACCGCGACAAGATTGTCGGCGACGCCCGCAGCGGTGCCGAAACGACGGTCACCACGGCTAACGAGCAGGCACGCACCACCATCGAGAAGGCGCGCGCCGAGGCCGATCGCATCCTCGCCGACGCCAAGGACCACGCCGACCGGATGGTCGCCGAGGCCACCGCCCACGCCGACCGCCTGGTGACGTCGGCCCAGGCCGAGGCCGATCAGGTCGTCGCCGACGGCAACGCCGAGTACGACGAGCTCACCGCTCGCGCCCAGATCGACGCCGACCGGGCCATCGAAGCGGGTAAGGCCTCCTACGAGCGTTCGGTCGCCGACGGGAAGGCCGAGCAGGCCCGCCTCGTCGCGCAGACCGAGGTCGTACGGGTCGCGCACGCCGAATCCGCCCGTCTGATCGACGAGGCCCAGGCCGAGTCCGATCGGGTGCGCACCGAATGCGACGACTACGTCGACGAGCAGATGGCCGATTTCGGCAACAGGCTCGCATCCATGGAAGAGACGCTCAACACCACCCGGCGCTCGATCACCCGCGGCCGCCAGCAGATGCGCGGCGCACCGGCCGCCGAATACCCGGAATACGCTGCCGAGCACCGGCGCTGACCTGTCCTGGCGCCCAGCGCGCGTTTTGAGTTCCGGCGGGGTCCTGCCGTACTGTGGAGTGGTTGCCCATTATCCCCTCGACGGTAAGTGAGTCCGTGATGTCCGCCGGTTCCGGTTCGTCCGCGCGTCCACGCAAGACCAGTGGTCCTGTGTCGGAGGCGGGCTTTGTGCTGGATGTCCGCAATCTCGGCCGTCGGCCGGGAACCATGCGGGAGCTGCGTCGCACGGTCACCGACCATGAGCGGCTGGGTCTCGACCTGATCGCCATCCCGGCCGATGCCGAGGTGGAACTCGATCTGCAATTGCAGGCGGTCTCGGAGGGTGTGCTGGTCACCGGCACGGCGTCCGGGCCGACGGCCGGGGAGTGCTCGCGCTGCCTCGAACCGTTCGAGGACCAGGTGGAGATTCGTCTGACGGAGTTGTTCGCGTATCCGGACAGCACCACCGAGCAGACGACCGAGGATGCCGAGGTCTACCGCATGGAAGACGACCTCGTCGACCTCGAGCCGGTGATCCTCGACGCCATCGGGCTGGAGCTTCCGCTGCAGCCGCTGTGCTCGCCGGACTGCGCGGGCCTGTGCCCCGAGTGCGGTGTGCGGATGGCGATTGCGGGTCCTGATCATGGGCATGAGATACTGGACCCTCGCTGGGCGAAGTTGGCGAATTTTGCCACTGACGAGCCCGGTACCGGCGACCCCGCCTGAGGGTTCCACCACCAAGACCAAACCGCTGCCGCGGCATCTGATGCCGGTGTAGTCAGCGAAAACCAAGAGGAGAAGTAGCCGTGGCTGTTCCCAAGCGTCGGATGTCGCGTTCCAACACCCGGTCGCGGCGCAGCCAGTGGAAGGCCACCGCGCCGACCCTGGTCACCTGCCCGAACCGCGCGTGTGGTGAGAAGACCCTCCCGCACATCGCGTGCCCGTCCTGCGGCACCTACAAGGGCCGCCAGGTCACCTCTGCAGTCTGATCGTTGTAGATCATTCCTAGCAACGTGACAGCCAGTAAAGACAATGTAGGCGCGGCGGATCACGCCAGCCTTCTCACCGCCCTCGGTGTCGACGTACGACCGGAGCTTCTGCGCCTAGCGCTGACGCACCGGTCGTACGCGTACGAGAACGGCGGTTTGCCGACCAACGAGCGCCTGGAATTCCTCGGCGACTCGGTACTCGGCCTCAGCATCACCGAGCGCCTGTATACCGAGCATCCGGAGAAGTCCGAGGGTGAACTCGCGAAACTGCGCGCCAGCGTGGTGAACATGCACGCGCTCGCCGAGGTGGCGCGTGGTCTCGGCGACGGCGGACTCGGCCAGTATCTGTTGCTCGGTAAGGGCGAAGAGCTCACCGGCGGCCGCGACAAGCCGAGCATCCTCGCCGACGGCATGGAGTCGTTGCTCGGTGCGGTGCACCTCGAGCACGGCATCGAAACCGCGCGCGGTGTGGTGCTGCGGCTGTTCGCCGATCTGCTCGAGCGCGGCCCCCGCATGGGCGCCGGCCTCGACTGGAAGACCAGCCTGCAGGAGCTCACCGCCGAACGTGGTCTCGGTGTGCCCGCCTACGAGATCACCTCCACCGGACCGGACCACAACAAGGAGTTCACCGCCACCACGGTGATCGCCGGTCATCCGTACGGTTCGGGCATCGGCCGGTCCAAGAAAGAAGCCGAGCAGAAGGCTGCCGGTACGGCCTACAAGGCGTTGACCGCCGAATCCACAGACAACACCTGACCCGTGCCCGAACTGCCCGAGGTCGAGGTTGTCCGGCGTGGTCTCGCCGATCACGCCGTCGGCCGGGCGATCGATACCGTCACCGTCACCCACCCGCGGGCCGTGCGCAGGCACGCCGCGGGTGGTGCTGATCTGGCGGCCAGGCTCACCGGGTTGCGGATCGACTCCGCGCAGCGCCGCGGGAAATATCTCTGGCTCACCTTCGACGAGCCCGATACCGCACTGGTCGTGCATCTGGGCATGAGCGGTCAGATGCTGGTGCAGCCCGCCGACGCTCCCGTCGAGAAGCACGCGCACATCCGGGCCGTGCTCGGTGACGGCGCCGAATTGCGCTTCGTCGATCAGCGTACGTTCGGCGGCTGGGCGCTGGCCGACCTCGTCGAGGTGAACGGGACCGTGGTGCCCGACTCCGTGGCCCATATCGCCCGCGATCCGCTCGACCCACTGTTCGATCGCGAGGCCGTGGTCGCGGCCATCCGCGCCAAGAACACCGAGATCAAACGAGTGCTGCTCGACCAGACGGTCATCTCGGGCATCGGCAATATCTACGCCGACGAAGCACTGTGGCGGGCCGGATTGCACGGCACCCGCGTCGCCGCCGAACTAACCCGCCCGGTCGTGCGTACCCTGCTCGACGGGGTCAGCGCGGTCATGACCGAAGCGCTGGCCGTCGGTGGCACCTCCTTCGACGCCCTGTACGTGAATGTGAACGGCGAATCCGGCTATTTCTCCCGGTCACTGGCCGCTTACGGGCGCGAGGACGAACCGTGCGATCGGTGTGCGACGCTGCTGGTGCGGGAACAGTTCATGAATCGGTCGTCGTTTTCCTGTCCGAAGTGTCAACGGAAGCCGCGCCGCCGCTGATCCGGGCACGCTAACGTTTCCTCTGACAGGTCGTGACAGACCGGGTCCGTGCAGGGAGGACGTTATGCGCAAGCTGACCTATTTCGTGGCATCGACAATCGACGGTTTCATCGCCGCCGAGGACGGAACGCTGGACTTCTTCCCGGTAGGCGGTGATCACGGGCCCGCGATCATCTCGCAATACCCGGAAACCCTGCCCACCAAGGTGCGCGAGGCGCGCGGGATCGCGGCGGGCAACATCTACTTCGACACCGTGATCATGGGCCGCAAGACCCACGACTTCGGGGTACGCACCGGCACCGCCAGCCCATACGAGCACCTGCGCCAGTACGTGGTGTCCACGACGCTGCCCGAATCGCCCGCGCCCGGGGTGGAATTGATCGCCGAGGATCCGGTCGCCGCGGTGCGTGAGCTCAAACGCGAAGACGGACTGGGGATCTGGCTCTGCGGTGGCGGTGAACTGGCACAGGCGCTGCTGCCCGAGATCGACCAGGTGTTCCTGAAGCTGCACCCGGTGGTCCTCGGCACCGGCAGGCCGCTGTTCGGCGGCGGGGCGAAACTGCCCGCGCCGGAGAAGTTCCGGGTGATCACCAGCCGGGTGTACGCCGACGGCGTCGCGTTCCTCAAGTACGGCCGGATCAAGTAGCCGCGATGACATCGGCGGCGAGTCCGGGTCCGGTGGCGGCACTGCGCGAGGTCGGGTTCTGGCTCGAACGCGGTCGTGCCGAAACGCACCGGGTGAAGGCTTACCGCCGGGCCGCCGATGTCGTCGCCGGGCTCGCCGACGACGAGGTGGCCACGCGCGCACGCGAACACAGTTGGCGTGAGCTCGCCGGAATCGGGCCCAAGACGGCGGCCATCATCGAACAGGCCTGTGCCGGTGAGGTTCCCGGCTATCTTGCCGAGCTCCGCGCACAGGCGAAGCCGATCGCGCCCGCGGGCGAGGAGCTGCGCAAGGCGCTGCGCGGTGATCTGCACACCCACTCGGACTGGTCCGACGGGGGAAGCCCGATCGCCGAGATGATGGGCGTCGCGGCCGCGCTCGGCCACGAATACTGTGCGCTGACAGACCATTCGCCGCGTCTCAAGGTCGCCAACGGCCTGTCCGCCGACCGGCTGCTGCGCCAACTCGACGTGATCGCCGAACTCAACGAGCAGATGGCGCCGTTTCGAATCCTCACCGGTATCGAGGTCGACATCCTCGACGACGGCACCCTCGACCAGCGAGCAGATCTGCTCGAACGCCTAGATGTCGTTGTCGCCAGCGTGCACTGGCACCTGCGCGACGACAGCGACACCATGACCAAGCGCATGGTCTACGCCGTCGCGAACCCCCACGTCGATATCCTGGGCCACTGCACCGGTCGCCTGGTGGAAGGGTCTCGCGGCACCCGTCCGGAGTCGTCGTTCGACGCCGAACTCGTCTTCGAAGCCTGTCGTCGCTACGGCACCGCCGTCGAGATCAACAGCCGCCCCGAACGCCGTGATCCACCCGGGCGTTTGATCGAGCTGGCCGTCGAGATGGACTGCCTGTTCTCCATCGACACCGACGCGCACGCGCCGGGCCAGCTGGCCTGGCAGGGGTACGGATGCGAGCGCGCGCTGGCGCACGGAGTGACGGCCGAGAAGGTGATCGATACCTGGCCGGTCGAGGAGCTGCTCGCCTGGTGTTCGGAATCGAATGGGTGAAGTCTTGCCCAACAACTGATTTCGATCTCCGATCGGCCGAATCCCGCCTGGTACACATCAACTCGCTGATCGAACTTGTTTAGTGGGGGATTGATGGATATTCCGGTGGAGCTCATCCTGTCCGCGATCGGCCTCGTAGTGGCCTCGGCGGCGTTCGTCCGCGAATTCGTCCTGGTCGGGCGGCGTCGGCTGGGGTACCGCTTCCAGATGGACACGCCGGTGACAGGCGAGACGGACACCGCGTCGCTGGTCGGCGCCTTGGCCAATCTGAGCACCCCGGAAGCCGGTGGGCCACAGTTGGACCTGTCCAAGCTGTCGGTCGTGCTGGTCCGCATCGAGAACAGCGGCACGCTCGCCATCGACCCCGACGACTACACGATGAGTGGAACCGATCCACGTGTCGGACTTCATGTCACGTTCCCCGGCCGTGAGGTCATCGGTCTGGCGGTGACCGAGCTGGACGGGCCGCTCTCCGACAATCTCGGCCCCGGATCGGGCATCGGCAAGCGGGCCAGAGGCGAGGGCGAGAACTTCGCCGGCATCATCGATCTGCCGAAGGTGCAGCTCGAACGACGCCAGCACTACAAGATTCTCGCGGTGCTGAAGCGGGTACACGGTGACGGGGAGCCGGCGGAACCGGTGCTGACCGGGCGGGTCAAGCGGGGCAAGGTCGTCGAGACCACGAGTCACTCCGGCCCGTCGAAGAAACTGATGGCGCTGACGGGATTCCTGGTCGCGCTGATCGCGGTGCAAGCGGTACTCGCCCTGCAGCCGGACCCGCCACCGCGCGACTGCGCGGAGGGTGAGCTCACCCTGGTCGGTTCCACCGCGATGGCGCCGATGATTCGCACGGCCGCGCAGAACTACGCAAAGACCTGCACCGGAGCGAAATTCACCTTCGACTTCGCGGGAACCTCCGACGGGCTCGTCGAGCTGGTCCAGACCGGCCCGACGCAGGAGATGCTCGCGATCAGTGACGGTCCCAAGGGCAACGGCTTCGACAAACTGATCGAGTATCAATTGGCTCTCAGTTCCTTCTCGATCGTGACCCACCCGGGTGTCGAGCTGCCGAATCTCACGACGCAGCAGGTCCGTGATCTGTACCGGGGAAACATCAAGAACTGGAACCAGATCGGTGGGCCCGATCAGCCGGTGGTGCTGATCGACCGGGAGGCGGGTTCCGGCACCCGAACGGCGCTCGAGAATCGGTTGCTCGAAGGTAACCGCAAGGTGTTCCCGTTCATCCCGTGCGCCGGAAGGCCATCGGAGGGCGAACAATGCGAGGTCAAGACCACCGAGGGGGTGGCATCGTTCGTCGCCCGGACCCCAGGCGCGGTGGGGTACATGGAGACTTCGGCGGTCAGCGGTGAGGTGAAACTCGTCGCGCTGGACGGGGTCAGCGCGTCGGAGGACACCATGAAGATGCGGACGTACCCGCTCACAGTGGTGGAGTACGCCGATACGCACGGGCAGGTGGCCGGTGATTCGCTAGCGGCTCAGTTCATCGACTACCTGATGCACGGTCAGGGCAGGGCCACTATTCGGGAGTTCGGCAATATTCCGTGCCTCGATTCGGTTGGACAGGAAATCTGTACGCCGTAGACCGCCTCTGACCGCGTAATCTCCTGCCGTGGTAGGGAATCGATATAGAACATTTCCAGCAACACGCTGGTTTACTCTGCGGTAGCGGGGTACGTTCCTTGACGGCCCCTCTGTTCAGACGGGCACCCGAAACGGTGCGCATCGCGTCTGGCCAGGCCAACCATGCCCCATGGACGGCGGTGAAGCTCTCGTCTCCACCTCCGCCGAGGCGGCCATCTCTTGTTCGCGCAAGTGTTGCGAGGTTGCGTCCCTGGAAGGAAGGTCATGAGTACAGACACGTCGGCAATGTCGCCGACCGGTTTGTCCGCGTCCGATCTCTATTCGATCGATCACCACGGTGGTCCCCTGCGGATCGCGATGGTTGTTCCACCGTATTTCGACGTTCCACCCAAGGCCTACGGCGGCGTCGAGGCCGTAGTCGCCGATCTGGTCGACTCCCTGTGTGAGCGGGGCCATCACGTCACCCTGTTCGGTGCGGGTGTCGACGGTACCCAGGCGGATTTCGTTCCGCTGTGGGACCGGATCCAGCCCGAACGGCTGGGCGACCCGTTCCCGGAAATCGTGCACGCGCTGCGGGTGCGCCGCGCCATCGAGCGGCTGGCCGATACCGAAGGCATCGACCTGGTTCACGACCACACGTTCGCAGGCCCGCTGAACGCGCCCGCCTACGCCAATCTCGGGCTGCCGACAGTGGTCACCGTGCACGGCCCGGTGCAGGACGACTGCTACCGCTATTACAAGGAACTGGGCGAGGAGTGCTCGCTCGTCGCGATCAGCGACCGTCAGCGCGCGCTGGCGCCCGATCTGCCGTGGGCGGGCCGGGTCCACAACGCGCTGCGTCCTGATCAGTGGCCGTTCCAGACCGAGAAGCAGGACTACGCGCTGTTCCTCGGCCGGTTCAGCGACGACAAGGGCCCGCATCTGGCGCTGGACGCCGCCCACGCCGCCGGCATGCCGCTGATCCTGGCGGGCAAGTGCAGTGAGCCGCCGGAGAAGGCCTATTTCGAGAAGTTCGTGCAGCCGCGGATGACCGATCAGGATCAGATGTTCGGTCTCGCCGACGCGGCCGCCAAGCGTAAGCTGCTCTCCGGAGCTAAGTGTCTGCTGTTCCCCATTCGATGGGAGGAGCCGTTCGGCATGGTGATGATCGAGGCGATGATCTGCGGTACGCCGGTGGTCGCGTTGCGTGGCGGTGCGGTGAGCGAAGTGGTGGTCGACGGGGTGACCGGGCGGATCTGTGACGATCCGGCCGAGCTGCCCGAGGCCATCGCCGAAGTTCAGACCTACGATCCTGCGGTCTGCCGCAAGCACGTGGTCGACAACTTCAGCGCCGACACCCTCGGCCGCGGCTACGAGCAGGTGTACCGGGAACTGCTCGCCCGCACCACGATCGGGTACGACACCGCGTATGCGATGCCGATGCCCGTCGGGGTGGCGGCCAACGGGCGCGCATGAGCACCGACAGCGCCTCGGCGCCGAGCCCCCTCAACGCGGGGGAACCCGCGGGGCTCGGTGGCGGCGGCGGCAACATCACCCTTGTCGAAGGCGGCACGTTCTGCCTGTCCGACCGGCTCGGCGATATCGAGCCGGGTAAGCCGCAGGGCCTGTTCTTCCGTGACGCCAGGGTGATCTCGCGCTGGGAGCTGATGATCGACGGCAAACGGCCCGAGGCGCTGTCGGTGTTGAGCCCGGAGGCCTTCGCGGCACGGTTCGTGCTGCGCAGGCCGCCGCAACAGGGTCGGGCCGACAGCACCCTGCTCGTGGTGCGCGATCGGCTCGTTGCCGAGGGCATGCACGAGCTGATCACGCTGGAGAACATGAGCCGTGAGGCGACAGCGGTGGTGCTCGAACTGCACGTCGACGCCGATTTCGTCGACCTGTTCGCGGTCAAGGAAGGCCGGACCCACGGCCGCCGGGCGGAGATGACCACCACCGACGGTGAATTGCTGCTGCACGACCGCGCCGATCTGTCGCGTGGGCTCGCGCTCACCTCGACCGTCGAGCCGATGGTGTTGCCCGGCACCATGATCTGGCGGGTCGTGGTCCCCGCGGGCGGACGCTGGCAGACCGAGATCACCGCCCAGCCTGCGGGCGCCGCGCAACGCCCGCAGATCGCGGGGACACCAGGCGAGCGATATCGGGCCAGCGAGCCCGTGCGCAAGATTCAGGCCTGGCGAGCCACCGCCACCGATATCTCCGCGGATTCGGGCCTGCTCAACCAGATCCTGCGGCGCACCGAAAGCGATCTCGGCGCCTTGCAGATCCACACCGATTCGGGTACCAACCGGCCCTTCGTGGCCGCGGGTGCGCCGTGGTTCATGACGCTGTTCGGCCGGGACTCCCTGCTCACGGCGTGGATGTCGCTGCCGCTGGAAACCGATCTGGCACTGGGCACTTTGCAGCAGCTGGCCGAATTGCAAGGGCAGACGATCGATCCTCTCGTCGAGGAGGAGCCGGGCCGGATCATGCACGAGATGCGGCGCGGTCCCTCGGTCGGGCAGGTGCTGGGCGGACAGATCTATTACGGAACCGTCGACGCCACACCGCTTTTTGTGATGCTGCTCGCCGAATGTCTGCGATGGGGCGCCGATCCCGCGTCGATCGCCACCCTGCTGCCCGCGGCCGACGCCGCGATCAGCTGGATCACCGATTTCGGTGACCGCGACGACGACGGTTTCGTCGAATATGTGCGCGCCACCGATCGCGGCCTGATCAATCAGGGCTGGAAGGACAGTTTCGACGGAATCAACGACGCCGCGGGACATATCGCCGAGGCCCCGATCGCGCTGGCCGAGGTCCAGGGATATGTGTACGCAGCGTTCCTGGCCCGTGCGGAGCTCGCCGACCAGTTCGACGACCCCGAGCTGGCCGTGCGAATGCGGGAGCGGGCCGACGAGTTGCGAACCAAGTTCGCCGAACAGTTCTGGCTACCCCATTACGGGTGGTACGCGGTGGCCTTGGACGGACGTAAACGGCAGGTCGACGCGCTGACCAGCAATGCGGCGCACTGTCTGTGGTCGGGCATCGCGACCGACGAGCACGCCGAGATCCTCATCCGGAACCTGTCCCGGGCGGAGATGGATTCGGGCTTCGGGCTGCGGACGTTGGCTTCCGATATGGGCGCCTACAACCCGATGAGTTACCACTGTGGGTCGATCTGGCCGCACGACACGGCGATCGCTGTCGCCGGGTTGATGCGATACCAGCATGTGCCGGGCGCGGTGGAACTGGCGACGAAGCTGTCGGGTGGTCTGCTCGATGCCGCCGCGGCGTTCGACGGCCGGTTGCCCGAGCTGTTCTGTGGCTTCCCGCGTGCGAGATTCGCCGCGCCCGTGCCGTATCCGACGTCGTGTTCGCCCCAGGCCTGGGCCAGTGCGGCACCGTTGCTGCTGGTTCGGTCGTTCCTCGGGCTCGATCCCGATGTGCCGGCCAGGACGTTGACGCTGCGGCCGCAGATTCCCCCGGCCTGGGGGTGTGTGCGGATGTCGGAGTTCCGGCTCGGCGACGGAGTGACGGTGGATCTCGAGGTGTGCGGCTCGGCGGTGACCGTGACGGGCTTGCCCGAGGGCTGGGCTCTGATCACCGACGAGGAGTAGAGCGCGGAATCGGGGCCGCAACCTGCGATGGTTGCGGCCCCGATTGCTGTGCTTCAGCCCGCGAACGGGTAGCGGGCGTCGAGATCGAGGTTGAGTTCGACGACGTTCACCCGTGGCTCACCGAGGAATCCGAGCGTGCGCCCGTCGGTGTGCGCGGCGAGTAGTTCGCGCACCTGGTCGGCGGTGAGGCCGCGCGCCTTCGCGACCCGCTCGACCTGGATGGCCGCGTACTCGGGAGAGATGTGCGGGTCGAGTCCGCTGCCGCTCGCAGTGACCGCGTCGGCGGGGACCGTGGCCTCGGCCGGTGCGTCGCCGAGGATCGGGATGATCCGGCCGACGGCGTAGTCTTCGCCCTCCTTCGCGCACTCCACGGGGACACCGCGGAAGGTGGTCAGGAACGGTCGCGCGGGGCAGAGTTCGTTGACACTGACCACCTGCACCGGCTGCGACACATCACCGTCCGCGTCACGCGGCCCGATCACCGAGAGCACGGCGCCCACACCATTTTTCGTGCAGAACCGGCGGGCGCCGTCGACCCCCTCACGGTCGCCGACCTCCTTCGACCGGGTGCACACGGTGGTGAGCAGGCTGGTGCGGTCGGCGGTGTCGACGATGTCCTCCGGGCCGAGATTGCTCGCGGCGGTGGACAGCGGGTCGTAGCCCTCGCCCGCGGCCGAGGGACGGCTCTGGAAATACTGCGCCATCGCCTTGCCGTCGGCATCGGTGAAGGACTGCCCGATCAGGCTGGAGCCGACCAGTTCTCCGTCCCGCTCGAGGAGCGAGCCTTCGGCGTTCTCGTTGAGCCCCGGCAGCTGGGCGATCGCGAAAACAGCGACGGGATAGACGATTCCGGTGATCACGGTCAGCACGAGCAGGGCGCGCAGCGCGGCCAGGTGCTGCCGGATCCAGGTCGACATGCGCATTTCAGGCCATCCCGGGGAGAAGTTGGACGAGCAGATCGATGAGCTTGATCCCGGCGAACGGCGCGATGATGCCGCCGAGGCCGTAGATCGTCAGGTTGCGGCTCAACAGTGCCGAGGCATTGCTCGCCCGGTAGTTGACACCGCGCAGCGCCAGCGGGATGAGCGCCACGATGATGATCGCGTTGAAGATGACCGCGGACAGGATCGCCGACTGGGGGCTGGCCAGGCGCATGATGTTGAGTGCGTCCAGACCGGGGAACAGCGCCACGAACAGCGCGGGAATGATCGCGAAGTACTTGGCGATGTCGTTGGCGATGGAGAACGTGGTGAGCGCGCCACGGGTGATCAGCAACTGCTTGCCGATCTCCACGATCTCGATCAACTTGGTCGGATCCGAGTCCAGATCGACCATGTTGCCCGCCTCTTTGGCGGCCGAGGTGCCGGTGTTCATCGCGACGCCGACATCGGCCTGAGCCAGGGCCGGGGCGTCGTTGGTGCCGTCGCCGGTCATCGCGACCAGGCGGCCGCCGTCCTGTTCGGACTTGATCAGGGCGAGTTTGTCCTCCGGCGTGGCTTCGGCGAGGAAGTCGTCCACACCCGCCTCGTCGGCGATCGCCTTGGCGGTCAACGGGTTGTCGCCGGTGATCATCACGGTGCGGATGCCCATGCGGCGCATCTCGTCGAAGCGTTCCCGCATGCCGTGTTTGACAACGTCTTTGAGGTGGATCACCCCGAGCAGCCGCGGTGTTCCGTCGCGGAGCTCACCGACCATCAGCGGGGTGCCCCCGGAGGCGGAGACGCCGTCGACGATCGCGGCCGCCTCGCTCGGCACCGAACCGCCCTGGGCGCGAACCCATTCGGTGACAGCGCCGGCGGCGCCCTTGCGCAGCTGGTGCCCGTCGGCGAGGTCGACACCGGACATGCGGGTCTGTGCGGTGAACTCGACCCACGTCGCGCCCGGCAGTTCTCCCGCGCTGCGTTCGCGCTTGTTGAACACCTCCTTGGCGAACACGACGATCGAGCGGCCCTCCGGTGTTTCGTCGGCGAGGCTCGACAGTTGTGCCGCATCGGCCAGTTCGTCGTCGAGAACGCCGGGCACCGGGATGAATTCGGCGGCTTGCCGGTTGCCGAGGGTGATGGTGCCGGTCTTGTCGAGCAGCAGGGTGTTCACATCGCCCGCCGCTTCGACCGCGCGACCGGACATGGCCAGCACATTGCGCTGCACGAGGCGGTCCATGCCCGCGATGCCGATGGCCGAGAGCAGCGCGCCGATGGTGGTCGGGATGAGGCAGACCAGCAGCGAGACCATCACGATGCCGGTGATCCCGTGCGCATCCAGCGCCGACGTGTCCGGCACGCCGGGGTTGTTCGACTTGGCGAAGATCGCCAAGGGTTGCAGGGTCGCCACCGCGAATACGAAAATGATCGTGAGCGCGGCCAGCAGGATGTTGAGCGCGATCTCGTTGGGCGTCTTCTGCCTGCTCGCGCCTTCGACGAGCGCGATCATCTTGTCGATGAAGCTGGCGCCCGGCTCCTGGGTGATCTCGACGACGATCCGGTCCGAGAGCACCGTGGTGCCGCCGGTGACCGCGCAGCGATCGCCGCCGGATTCGCGGATGACCGGTGCGGATTCACCCGTGATGGCCGATTCGTCCACGGACGCGATGCCTTCGACGACGTCACCGTCGCCGGGGACGACCTGACCGGCCTCCACGACCACGAAGTCACCGCGCCGCAGTTCCGTGGCGGCGACGCGCTCTTCGATGATCCGGCCGCCGGGTGTCCAGTCCGCCAGACGACGAGCGACGGTGTCGGTCTTGGCTTTTCGCAGGGTGTCGGCCTGCGCTTTGCCGCGCCCTTCGGCGACGGCCTCGGCCAGATTGGCGAACACGACGGTGAGCCACAGCCAGACGACGATGGCCCAGGCGAAGAAGGTCGGGTCGCCGATCGCCAGGATCGTCGACCACACCGCGCCGATCTCCACGATCAGCATGACCGGGTTCTTCCACAGGGTGCGTGGGTCGAGCTTGCGGACCGCGTCGGGCAATGAGGTGAGCAGCAGCTTCGGGTCGAGGACGCCCTTGCGCACGCCCTTGGTCCGCGGCGTGACCGTGGATTGGAGTGTGGGAGTTGTCATGTCAGTGGATTCCTTCGGCGAGCGGCCCGAGCGCGAGAGCGGGCAGGAAGGTGAGCGCGACCAGGATCACCGTGACGCCGACGACCATGCCGACGAACTGCGGCCGGTGCGTCGGCAGCGTGCCGATCGACGCGGGAGTGGTGCCCTGGCGTGCCAGCGATCCGGCCAACGCCAGCACGAAGATGATCGGCAGGAACCGCCCGAACACCATCGCCAGACCGAGCGCGGTGTTGAACCACTCGGTGTTGCCGGTGAGGCCGGCGAAGGCCGAACCATTGTTGTTGGCCGCGGAGGTGAAGGCGTACAGCACTTCCGAGAGTCCGTGCGGGCCGCTGTTGAGCATGCTCGCCCGCTGTCCCGGCAGTGCCATCGCAACGGACGTGCCGATCAGCACGATCAGCGGGCTCACCAGGAAATAGGAAGCGGCCAGCTTGATTTCGCGCGGAGTGATCTTCTTGCCGAGGTACTCGGGCGTGCGACCGACCATCAGACCGGCCACGAACACCGTGATCACCGCCAGGATCAGCATGCCGTACAGACCGGAGCCGACACCGCCGGGCGCCACCTCGCCCAGCTGCATGTTGAACATCGTCATCATGCCGCCGAGGCTGGTGTAGGAATCGTGGAACGAGTTCACCGCGCCGGTCGAGGTGAGGGTGGTCGCGCCGGCGAAGGTGGCCGAATCGGCAACGCCGAACCGGGTTTCCACGCCTTCCATCGACGCGCCGATCGCGGTCGGCACCGTGCCATGGGCCCGCAGCTGGAAGAAGTTGGTCAGCGTGATGCTGGTCAGGGCGATCGTTCCCATCACCGCCACGATCGCGTAGCCCTGCTTGGTGCTGCCGACCATCCGGCCGAACGTGCGCGGCAACGAGAACGCGATCACCAGGAGCAGGAAGATCTCCAGGAAGTTCGTCCAGGTGCTCGCGTTCTCGAACGGGTGCGCGGAGTTGGCGTTGTAGAAGCCGCCACCGTTGGTGCCCAGCTCCTTGATGACCTCCTGGCTCGCGACCGGACCACCGGTCAGGGTCTGCTGCGCGCCGCCGACGGTCTGGGCGACCTGATCGTGCAGGTGGAAGTTCTGGATGACGCCACCGGCGACCAGCACGATCGCGAAGACGAACGCGATCGGCAGCAGGATGCGCAGGGTGCCGCGCACCAGGTCGACCCAGAAATTGCCCAGCTCACCGGTGTACCGGCGGGCGAAACCGCGCACAAGGGCCACCGCCACCGCCATGCCCACGGCCGCGGAGACGAAATTCTGCACCGCCAGACCGGCCATCTGCACCAGGTGTCCCTGGGTGGACTCGCCGGAGTAGTTCTGCCAGTTGGTGTTGGTGACGAAGCTGACCGCGGTGTTCCACGCCAGCGCCGGGGTCATCTCGGTGCCGGGATCGTTCAGATGCAGCGGCAACGCGCCCTGGACCAGCTGGAAGAAGAACAGGAACAGGATGCCCACGGCCGAGAACGCCAGCACGCTGCGCGCGTAGATCGGCCAGGTCTGCTCGACCTCGGGCTTCGCGCCGATGGCACGGTAGATCAGCCGCTCGACGCGAGAGTGCTTGCCGGCGTTGTACACCCGGAACATGTAGTCGCCGAGCGGCACGTGCACCAGGGCCAACGTGATCACCAGGCCCGCCACGAAGGCGATGCCCGCGGTTGTCGTGTTCACCTAGAACCTCTCGGGGAAGAGCAACGCCGCGACCATGAAGACGGCGACGAGAACGGCCAGGACCAGACCGACAAGGTTCGCGATCACAGCTTCTCCACCCCCCGCTGGATCAGGCCCAGCAGCGCGAAGATCGCCACGGTGAGCACCGTGAACACCACGACAGACATTTCCAACCTCCTCGACGCCCCGAGGTGAAGCGCCGAGGTGAGTGAAACGCCGATTTCGGGCTCGGCGCGGTTTCCTTACGACTCCTTAGCGCCCTGCGGCGCCGCCTTTGCGGAATGTTGACGCACGCGGCCGTGCGGATGCCGTCAAAGCGGGGCCGATAGCCGTCAACACTCCGTAAAGATCGAGATCAGGCGAATTCCGGCGCGGTAGACAGTGATGTACCGGCAGGCGAAAGGCGCCGCCGGACCCAGTTCGCGGAAAGTGAGATCGCGGTGTCTGTTGTGACCCTTGCGGTGATCGGAGGTTTCGTCGGATCGCTGCTGTTGATCCGGGTGCTCGGTCGGCACAGCAGCGCGCACGCACCGATGGTGAGCGTCGGTGTGTTGCCGGTGCGACCGCCGGTTCCGGCGCGCAGGCACGCGATGATGGACCGGTGAAACGCGGACAACTGCGCATCTACCTCGGTGCGGCGCCGGGCGTGGGCAAGACCTACGCCATGCTCGGCGAAGCGCATCGGCGGTCCGAACGCGGCCGCGATGTGGTGGCGGCCGTCGTGGAGACGCACGGGCGCAAGAAGACCGCCGAACTGCTGGACGGCATCGAGCGCATTCCGCCCAAGACGGTCTCCTATCGAGGGACCGAGCTACCCGAACTCGATGTCGACGCGGTGCTCGCGCGCAAGCCCGCGGTGGTGCTGGTCGACGAGCTGGCGCACACGAACGCACCGGGCAGCGTGCACGAGAAGCGCTGGCAGGACGTGGAGCAACTCCTGGCCGCGGGTATCGACGTGATCTCCACGGTGAACGTGCAGCACCTCGAGAGCCTCAACGATGTGGTCCAGCAGATCACCGGCATCGAGCAGCGCGAGACGGTGCCCGACGCGGTGGTGCGCGGCGCCGATCAGGTGGAACTGGTCGACCTGACACCGGAGGCGTTGCGGCGCAGGCTTTCCCACGGCAATGTCTACGCCGCCGACAAGGTCGACGCGGCGCTGCGTAACTATTTCCGCCCCGGCAATCTCACGGCGCTGCGCGAACTCGCGCTGCTGTGGCTGGCCGACCAGGTCGACGCGGCGCTGGCCAGATACCGGGCCGACCACAAGATCACCGAGTTGTGGGAGGCGCGCGAGCGCGTCGTCGTCGCGGTCACCGGTGGTCCCGAATCGGAGACGGTGGTGCGCCGGGCCGGGCGGATAGCGTCCAAGTCCAGTGCCGACCTGGTCGTCTTGCACGTGGTGCGCGGCGACGGGCTGGTCGGGGTGTCGACCGAGCGGATGACCAAGCTGCGCGATCTCGCCGCCGGTCTCGGCGCCTCGCTGCACACGGTGACCGGTGACGACGTGCCTTCCGCGCTGCTCGATTTCGCGCGTGAGGTCAACGCCACCCAGCTGGTGCTCGGCACCTCGCGACGCTCGCGCTGGGCGCGAATGCTCGACGAGGGCATCGGCTCCACCGTGGTGCAGCGCTCGGGCAAGATCGATGTGCACATGGTGACCCACGAGGAGGCCGGCCGCGGGGTGCGCAGGCATTGGCTGCGTCCGCGGCGGCCGGTGAGCGCGTGGCTCGCGGCCGTGGTCGTGCCGGTGCTGGTGAGCGTGATCTGCGGGGTGTTCCTCGACGGGTGGTTGCAGCTGGGCGGGCTCAGCGCGATGTTCTTCGTCGGGGTGGTCGCGGTCGCGCTGTTCGGCGGTGTCGTCCCCGCCGGTTTGTCGGCGTTGCTGTCGGGGTTGCTGCTGAACTGGTACTTCACCGACCCGCGCTTCAGCTTCACCATCGCCGAGCCGGACAACTTCGTCACCGTGGTCGTGCTGCTCATCGTCGCGGTGGCTGTGGCGGCGCTGGTCGACGTCGCGGCCAAGCGAACACTGCAGGCGCGCAAGGCATCGCGGGAAGCGGAGCTGCTGACGATGTTCGCCGGATCCGTGCTGCACGGCGCCGACCTGCCCAACCTGCTCGAGCAGGTTCGCGAAACCTATGGCCAGCGCGCGGTGAGCGTGCGGTGCGGGGATCAGATCGTCGCCGCGGTCGGTACAGACCCACCGACGCGTCCGGCCGACGCCGAGACCGTCATCGAAGCCGGAGACGCGCAGAGCCATTTGCTGCTGGCCGGGCGGTCGATCGACTCCACCGACCGGCCGGTGCTCAACGCCGTCGCCAACCAGGCGGTCGGGCTGGTGCGTCAGGCTCGGTTGGCCGAGGAAGCCAGTGCCGCGGCGGCGCTCCTGGAAGCCGACCGGCTGCGCCGCGCGCTGCTGTCGGCGGTCAGCCACGATCTGCGCACCCCGCTGGCCGGTGCGAAAGCGGCCGTGTCCAGCCTGCGCAGCGACGACATCGAATTCTCGGCCGAGGACACCGGCGAATTGCTGGAAGCGATCGAGGAGTCTGTCGACCAGCTGACCGCGCTGGTGGGTAATCTGCTCGACTCCTCGCGACTGGCGGTCGGCGTCGTGACGCCGCAGTTGCGACAGGTGTACATGGACGAGGCGGTGCATCGCGCGCTGGTCAGCGTCGGCATGGGCACCCGCGGCCTGCGCCGGGCGGCGATGGACCGGGTGAAGGTCGAGGTCGGTGAGGTGTCCGTGCTCGCCGACAGCGGCCTGCTCGAACGCGTGCTGGCCAACCTGATCGACAACGCCCTGCGGCATTCCGGTCGCGAATCGCCCGTGCGGGTCACCGCCGAACACGACGGCGAGCGAGTGTCGATCGCGGTCGTCGACATCGGCCCCGGCGTCCCGTCGGGCACCGAGGAGCAACTGTTCGAACCCTTCCAACGCCTCGGCGATCGCGACAACACCACCGGCGTCGGCCTCGGCCTGTCAGTCGTCCGCGGCTTCGTCGAAGCGATGAGCGGCACCGTGCACGCCGAGCCGACCCCAGGCGGTGGTCTGACGATGCTCGTCGACCTACCGTCCGGCACACCCGCAGCGGCGCCAGATGTCGACTCCCGAGGAAAGTGAGCACATGGGTAACTCATCGGGGACGGGCGAACCAGTCGACGCGCAGGACGGTCGGCCGCCGACGCTGCGTGACGACGCGCGTGAGTCCGGCTCGAAGACGCGGGGAGGCGGCACAGTCAAGGTGCTGGTGGTCGATGACGAGCCGCAGATCGTGCGAGCTCTGCGCATCAACCTGTCCGTACGCGGGTACGAGGTGATCACCGCGGGCAACGGGGCCGCCGCCTTGCGCGCCGCCGCCGAGAAGCATCCCGACGTCGTCATTCTCGATCTGGGCCTGCCGGATCTGGACGGGATCGAGGTGCTGGCCGGACTGCGCGGGTGGACATCCGCGCCGGTGATCGTGCTGTCGGCGCGCACGGATTCCGCCGACAAGGTCGAGGCGCTCGACGCGGGCGCCGACGACTATGTCACCAAACCGTTCGGGATGGACGAACTGCTGGCTCGGCTGCGGGCGGCGGTTCGGCGTGGGGCCAGCGCGACCGACGCCGCCGAACCGGTGGTGGTCACCGACTCGTTCACCGTCGACCTCGTCGCCAAGAAGGTCACCAAGCAGGGTGCGCCGGTGCATCTGACGCCCACCGAGTGGGGCATGCTCGAGATGCTGGTGCGCAATCGCGGAAAGCTGGTGGGGCGCAAGGAATTACTGCGTGAGGTGTGGGGGCCTGCCTATGCGACCGAGACCCACTACCTGCGCGTCTACCTCGCGCAGTTGCGGCGCAAGCTCGAGGACGATCCGGCCAACCCGCGCCATCTGCTCACCGAGGCGGGGATGGGGTACCGCTTCCAGGAATGAGCGTGCGCCCGGTCACGTGCCCGGAATGCCGGGAGTGGCGTGGACGTTCCCAGGCGTGGATCGTCCTCGAGCGAATGGCAGGATCAAGGCATGGCTGAGCAGACCGCACCCGTGAACAATGCCCCCACCGAACTGTGGGTCGAGCGCACCGGAACCCGTGCCTACACCGGGCGCAGCAACCGCGGCGCGGAGGTCTTGATCGCCTCCCAGGGTGTTCCCGGTGCCTTCACTCCCGGTGAGCTGCTCAAGATCGCCCTCGCCGGGTGCACCGGGCTCAGCTCCGACCTGCCGTTGTCGCGTCGTCTCGGCGACGAGTTCGACGCCACCATCCGCGTCTCCGGTGACGCCGACCGGGAGAACGAGCTCTACCCGCAGCTCGACGAGGTCCTCGAACTGGATCTGTCCGAACTCGACGAGGCCGCCCGCGAACGACTACTGGTCACCGTGCAGCGTGCCGTCGACAAGGTGTGCACCGTGGGTCGCACGCTCAAAGCGGGCACGAAGGTGACGTTGACGTTCAACATCGACGCATGAGCGAGGAGCCGGTTCGGCTGAGCGCGTGGGTGCACGGGTACGTGCAGGGCGTGGGATTCCGGTGGTGGACGCGGTCGCGCGCACTGGAACTCGGCCTGGTCGGTTACGCGCGCAACCATCGCGACGGTCGCGTCCACGTTGTCGCCGAAGGGCCACGAACGGCGGGCGAGAAATTGCTGGAACTGCTACGGTCCGGCGAAGCGCCCGATAGCTCTCGCGCCATCGGGCACGCGACACATGGTCTGTCCGGGCGTGCTCCTGGGCGGGTGGACCTGGTTGTGGAAAGCTGGGAGCCCGCGCGGGGCGACCTGACCGGATTCGAGGAGCGCTAGTGGTGACTTCGGGGGCTAGGGGGCGGCAGCGGTGAGCACACAGAACCCCGGACCGCCCGATCGACCGGAACAACCCTCGAACGGCGAGCCGGGCAGGTCCCCGTGGACACCACCCGATCCCGGCGCGGGATGGTCCGCACCGGAAGCGGGTTCGACCCCGTCCGAGCCCGGCGCAGGGGCGACGCCGCCTGCTTTCGGCACTGGCGGGCATCCCGTCGGCCAGCCGCAACCCGGCCGGATGTCGCGGCAGGAACCCGGCGTCACCCAGCCGCGTCCGCCGACGGTCGGCGAGGCGCGCGCCAGGGACAAGGCCCGCAGGCAAGCCGAAGCGGCCGAGCGCGCAGCAGCCGCGGCGGCCGAGGAGAAGCGGCGCAACCGCAAACGCGTGATGATCGGCGGTGTCGCCATCGTGGGCGTCGCCGCGCTCGTCGGCGGCGGTTACCTCGCCTACCGGGCGATCACCGCACCCGACCAAGTGACGGCCTCGTGCGTGCAGATCGACGAGAACGGGCAGGAAGTCGTTGTCCCCGACGACAAGTGCGGCGACGGCAAGACCAATTTCCGCAGTGACAGCTCCAGCGGCGGCCACGGCGGCGGACTGCTGATTCTGGGCTGGCCGCAGTACCGCTACCACTACGGCGGCACACCGACGATCGGTAAGCCACCCACGGGCGGCACCTCGGTGAAGCCGCGCAATGCCCAGATCACGACCAAGAGCGGCACCACGGTGCAGCGCGGCGGACTCGGCAGCAAGTCGACCGGCGGGAGTGGGTCGTAGATGCGGCGCAACAAGAGCACGCCACGCCGGGACTGGCAGCAGATCATCGAGAAGCAGGGACTCGTCTACGGCGCGCCGGGGCGCGATGCCAGCGGTCAGCCGCGCCCGTACTGGGACGAGTCGGTGCACTACGAGTTCTCGATGGACGAGATCCTCGCGCTGGAAGCCGACGTGGAACTGCTGCAATCGATGTGCCTGCACGCCGTCGAGCACGTGGTACTCACCGAGCGCTTCGCCGATTTCGGTCTGCCGGAATGGACGTGGGGCCCGATCGCCGAATCATGGCGTCGCAGTGACCCTTACGTGTACGGCCGCTTCGACCTGCGCTACGACGCGCGCCGCCCGGCCAAACTGCTGGAATACAACGCCGACACCCCCACCTCGCTGCTCGAGGCCGCGATCATCCAGTGGCACTGGTTGCAGCAGGTGTATCCCGGTGGCGACCAATGGAATTCGCTGCACGAGAAGCTGGTGGAGCGCTGGACCGAACTGCGCGGCGTGCTGCCCGGTGCCGAACTGCACTTCACCTGGTCGGGCGCCGACGCGACCGGCGAGGACAACGTCACCACCGCCTACATGCAGGAGACGGCGGCCGAAGCCGGTTTCGACACGGTCGCGCTGCCGATCGAGGAAGTCGGTTTCGATACCGAGCTGAACCGGTTCGTCGATCTGGCCGAGGCGCCGATCGAGGCGATCTTCAAGCTGTATCCGTGGGAGTGGATCCTCGACGACGACTTCGGCAAGCGCGTGGTCGGCAGCCTGCCCGCGACCGCGTGGATCGAACCGCTGTGGACCACGTTGCTGAGCAACAAGGCGATCCTGGCGATCCTGTGGGAGATGTATCCCGGCCACCCCAATCTGTTGCCCGCCTACCTCGACGACCCGCACGAGCTCACCGAATACATTCGCAAACCCAAGCTCGGCCGCGAGGGCGCGAACATGACCATCGTCGGCCCCGGTATGGAGACCGCGACCGGCGGCGTCTACGGCGCCGAGGGTTTCGTCTACCAATTGCTCGACCCGCTACCGGAATTCGACGGGATGCGTCCGGTGCTCGGCGCCTGGGTCGTGGGTGACACCGCGGCGGGGCTCGGCATTCGGGAGACCGCCGGCCTGATCACCGATGACGGCGCCGCGTTCGTGCCGCACCGCATCGTCGACTGACACCTGACCTCACAACATTGTTCGAAAGGACCACGATGACCGCCCTCGCCCTGGAATCGGGTTATTGGAGTGCGCTCGGTGAAGGCGTCGGCGCCATCATCCTGTACTGCCTGATCGGCCTCGTCCTCATGCTGATCGGCTTCTTCGCCATCGACCTGACCACGCCCGGCAAGCTGCGCGACCTGGTGGTGGCGGGTAAGCCGAACGCGATCATCGTCTCGGCCGCCGGGATGATCAGCATGGCGTTCATCGTCGTGTTCGCGGTGCTGGCCACCGGCGGCAGCGGCAAGCTGTCGGAAGGGCTGATCGCGGCCATCGTGTACGGCCTGGTCGGCATCATCGCGCAGGTGATCTCGGTCCGGGTGATCGAGAAGGTCACCGGCATCGACATCGGCCGCACGCTGCACGCCGAGACCTACACCCCCGAGGTTCTCGTCGTCGCCGCCGCGCACTTCGCGCTGGGTCTCGTGGTGGCCTTCGCCATTCTCTGAGCGAGTGTGAGCGGTTGACATCGCACTGTGGAGGGTGGACGCTGGAAACCAGCACTCCACCGTGGATGTGACCGAGAGGACGTCGGCATGGATATCACCCCGGGTACGCGCGCGTCCGACGCCGAACGCAACGCGATCGTCGCCCAGCTGGGCACGCATCTGGCCGACGGCAGGCTCGACCTGGGCGAATACGATCTGCGCGTGGCCAAGGTCTACGCGACCACCACGCGCGACGAACTCGCCGTCGTCCTGTCCGACCTGCCCGCGCTGACGAAACAGCAGCAAGCGGACGCACCGGTCGAACGCGCGCCCGGGACGCGCTTCCCGATCTGGCAGCGCATCGAGGCGGGCAGCTGGCTCGGCGTCAGCGTGATCGTGCTGGTCATCTGGGGTCTGATCTCGCTCACCGCGGGCGAGCTCACCTACTTCTGGCCGATGTGGGTGATCGGCCCGTGGGGCGCCGTCCTGGTCTTCCGCGTCATCACCGGCTGGGAAGCGACTCCCGGCACCCAGACTCATCTCCGTCAGCTACAGAAACAGATGAAGCACCTCGACCCGCACGCGAAGCCCATCGATCCGCACTGACGCGGAGTCGGTGACCGGCTGACTCATCGGCAATCGGCACTCGCCGAAATCCTCGCGCACCCCAGGTCCCGCGTGAATCGCGCACGGGCGGGTTAGCATGGTTGCTCGCGCGCAGGAAGGGTCCTTTGTAGTGCATTTGAAGAGCTTGACGTTGAAGGGTTTCAAGTCCTTCGCGTCTGCGACCACTTTGCGCTTCGAACCGGGCATCACCTGCGTAGTCGGGCCGAACGGGTCCGGCAAATCCAATGTCGTGGACGCGCTGTCGTGGGTGATGGGCGAGCAGGGTGCCAAAGCGTTGCGGGGCGGGAAGATGCAGGACGTCATCTTCGCCGGGACCGTCGGGCGGGCGCCGCTCGGGCGTGCCGAGGTGACGCTGACCATCGACAACTCCGACGGCGCGCTGCCCATCGACTACGCCGAGGTGTCGATCACCCGGCGGATGTTCCGCGACGGCGCGGGCGAGTACGAGATCAACGGCAGTACGTGCCGGCTGATGGATGTGCAGGAACTGCTGTCGGACTCGGGTATCGGGCGCGAGATGCACGTCATCGTGGGTCAGGGCAGGCTGTCGGCGATCCTGGAATCGCGACCGGAGGATCGGCGCGCGTTCGTCGAAGAGGCCGCGGGCGTGCTCAAGCACCGCAGGCGCAAGGAGAAGGCGGTCCGCAAGCTCGACGCGATGCAGGCCAACCTCGCCCGGCTCACCGATCTCACCACCGAACTGCGCCGCCAGCTCAAGCCGCTCAGCCGCCAGGCCGAGGTCGCCCGCCGCGCGCAGACCGTGCAGGCCGACCTGCGCGACGCCCGGCTGCGATTGGCCGCCGACGACCTGGTCACCCGCCGCGGCGAGCTGGAATCCCAGCTCAGCAAAGAGGCCTACGCCCGCGAACAGCAGATCAACGTGCAGACCGAACTCGACGCCGCCAACGCCGCACTGGCACAGCAGGAGTTCCAGCTGTCGCGGCTGAGCCCCAGCGCCGAGGCCGCCGCGCAGACCTGGTTCCAGCTCTCGGCGCTGACCGAACGAGTCAACGCCACCATCCGCATCGCCAGCGACCGGGCCCGGCATCTGCACACCGAGGCGCCGGTCGGCACCGGACGCGACCCGGACCAGCTCGAAGCCGAGGCCGACCGGATCGAAGCCGAAGAGGCCGAACTGCGGTACGCGGTCGAGATGGCCACCGAGACCCTGGAAGCCGCCCGCGAAGCCCTCGCCGAGCGGGAACACGCCGCCAAGGCCGCCGAGCAGGCGCACCTGGCCGCCGTGCGCGCGATCGCCGACCGGCGCGAAGGGCTGGCCCGGCTGTCGGGCCAGGTCGACACGTTGCGCACCCGCGCCCAGTCCGTGGACGCCGAGATCGCGCGGCTGTCCGTGGCCATCGCCGACGCCCGGCACCGTGGTGAGACCGCGCAGGTCGAATACGATTCGGTGCAGGACGAACTCGGTGAACTCGACGCGGGCGAGAAGGGTCTGGACGCCCAGCACGAACACGCCGTCGCCGCCCAGGAACTGGCCGACGAGCGCGTGCGGGAACTGCGGGAACTCGACCGGGAGGCGAGCAAGCTGGTCGCCCGGCTCGGTGCCCGCATCGAAGCGCTCGGGATGAACCTGGCCCGCAAGGACGGCGCGGCCTGGCTGCTCGAACACGGGGTGAGCGGGCTGGGCGGACGGCTGTCGGGCCTGTTGCGCGTGCAGTCCGGGTTCGAGGCCGCAGTGGCCGCGCTGCTCGGTCCGCTCGCCGATGCCATCACCGCCGATACCGCGACCACCGCCGACTCGGCGGTGCGGGAACTGCGCAGCGGTGACGGTGGCCGGGTGGCGTTCGTCTTCGCCACCGACGGGGCGATATCGGCCGAGCGTTCCGCGTTGCCCGCCGGTGCGCAGTGGCTCGCCGACGTGCTCGAAGGCGACGAGCAGGTACGCCCCGCGCTGGCTGCGCTCACTGCCGACGTGGTGGTCGTCGACGATCTGGCGACCGCCACCGAGCTCGTCGCCCTGCGCCCGGAACTGCGGGTGGTCACCCGCGACGGCGATCTGGCCGGTGCGGGCTGGATCGTCGGCGGTTCGGAACGGATGCCGAGCCAGCTCGAGGTCCAGGCCGATATCGACACCGCCACCGCGGAATTGGCGGCCGCGCAACGGCGGGCCGAGGAACTGGAGGCCGCGCTGGCCGGCGCGCTGGCCGAACAGACCGACCGCAAGGACGCCGCCGACCACGCGCTGATGGCGCTGCACGAATCCGATCAGGCGCTGCTGGCGATCTACGACCGGCTCGCCCGGGTCGGGCAGAACGCCCGCGCGGCGCAGACCGAGGGGGAGCGGCTTTCCACCCAGCGCGCGGAAGCCGAAGCGGCGCGGGAGAAGTCGCTCGCCTCGCTCGCCGAACTCGAGGACCGACTGCGGCACGCCGAGATCGAACACGACGGCAGCGACGACAGTTTCGGCGCCGCGAGCACCGAGACCGCGGGCTATGCCCGTGAGGAAGCCGCCGCCGCGCTCGCCGAGGCCCGGACCATGGAGGTCGAGGCCCGACTGTCGGTGCGCACCTCGGAGGAGCGCGCGGAATCTGTTCGCGGCAAAGCGGATGCGCTGCGCAGGGCGGCCCGTGGGGAGCGGGAGGCCAGGGCTCGCGCCGAACGCGCGCAGGCCGCTCGGCGCCAGGCTGCCGCTGTCGCCGCCGCCGTCGCCGAATCGGGTACCGAGATCAAGAACGAGCTCGAGCAGGTCGTGGCCGCCGCCGCGGCACGGCGTGACGAATTGGTCCGTCGCCGTGGCGAATGCGCGGCCGCGCTGGAACAGGTGAAGGAACGCGCACGCGCGCTGAACACCCAGCTGACCCAGCTCACCGACGCCGTGCACCGCGACGAAGTCGCCAAAGCCCAAGCGGCACTGCGCATCGAACAACTGGAGACGACGATCTCCGAACAGTTCGGCATCGCGCTCGCCGACCTGGTCGCCGAATACGGGCCGGACGTGCCGTTGCCGCCCTCGGCGCTGGAGTTGCACGAGTACGAGGAGGCCAAGGAGCGCGGCGAGCAGGTCAGCGTGCCGCAGCCGATGCCCTACGACCGGCCGACCCAGGAGCGCCGCGCCAAACGCGCCGAGAAGGACCTCACCACTCTCGGCAAGGTCAATCCCCTTGCGCTGGAAGAGTTCGCGGCCCTGGAAGAGCGCTACACCTTCCTGGCCACCCAACTGGAGGACGTCAAGAACGCGCGCAAGGACCTGCTCGACGTGGTCGCCGAAGTCGACGCCCGCATCCTCCAGGTGTTCACCGAGGCCTACGCCGATGTGGAACGCGAATTCGTCGGCGTCTTCGGGAAACTGTTCCCCGGCGGTGAGGGCAGGCTGGTGCTCACCGACCCGTCGGACATGCTCACCACCGGCATCGAGGTCGAGGCGCGCCCGCCCGGCAAGAAGGTGAAGCGCCTCTCGCTGCTCTCCGGTGGCGAGAAGTCGCTCACCGCGGTCGCGTTGCTGGTCGCCATCTTCCGCGCTCGCCCCTCCCCGTTCTATGTGATGGACGAGGTCGAGGCGGCCCTGGACGACACCAACCTGCGCCGCCTCATCGGCCTGTTCGAGCAGCTGCGGGAGAAGAGCCAGCTGATCGTCATCACCCACCAGAAGCCGACCATGGAGATCGCCGACGCCCTCTACGGCGTGAGCATGCGCGGCGACGGCATCACCCAGGTCATCTCCCAGCGGCTGAACCGAGCCGAGGTCACCGACCCCGACCCGGTCCCGGCCTCTGCCTGAGGTCGGCGCTCGCGCGGCCGGACGGATTCTCAGCCGAACCGGGTGGCCGGGACCGCGGAGTCGATCCGGTCGATGATCCGCGCTGTGCCGCCGCGGGCGAGCCAATCCCGCAGGGAAGTCAGCTCTGGGTACAGGGCGCGCAAGGCGGGGATGTCGGCGTGCCAGCCGCCGGTGTCGCGGATCAGCCGCCAGGTGTTGCCGAGCTGGGGGCCGATCGCGTCGGCTTCCTCCTCGGTGACCTCGCGGTAGTGGACGGGGCGACCGATCGCGGAGCCGATGGTGGCGGCCGCGTCTACCGGAGTGACGGCATCGCCCGCGAGTTCGAGGATACGGGCGTGCCAGCCCGCGGGGTCGGCGAAGGCCAGGGCGGCGAACGCGGCGATGTCATCGATCGCGATCATCTGGAGCGGGCGATCGGCGGGGAACAGGTGCGGGTGTTCGCCGCCGTCGCGGATACCGTCGACAGGGGAGCCGTGCAGAAGGTAGTTCTCCATGAACCGCACAGGGCGCAACACCGTGTAGCGCAGACCGGACGCGGCGAGAGCCTCTTCGATCTGCCGTTTGCCCTGCTGGCCCCATGATTTCGCATCGCCCATCGTCGCGACGCCGGTGAACACGATCTGTTCGGCACCGGCGGCGCGGGCCGCGTCGATCATGGCGATACCGCGGCGGGCCTCGGTGTCCTCGCCCCAGCCCTCGACGCGGTAATCGGCTGGGGGAACGAGAAATACGGCTCGGGTTCCGGTCGCCGCCACCCGCAGGGACGCCGCGTCGTCGAAGTCGCCGATCGTCAGTTCGGCGCCGGCATCGGCCAGTGCGCGGGCGGCGGGGGAGTCGGGGTCGCGCACCAGCGCGCGAACCGGGTGGCCTTCGGCGAGCAATCTGTGGGCGGTGGCGCCACCCTGCTTGCCCGTCGCGCCGGTGATCAGAACGGGAAGTGCTGACGTCATTGCGGAGGAGCTCCGTTTCGTGATCGATCGTGTGCCTACAATCGGGTCGGTCGACCCGTATTCCGGACGGTACGGGTGGTCGCACCCGGTTGGCCAGGTCCGGAGCAGGGAAGGCGTAACGAAATGACGGATGAGGACGGCGTGGAACCGGCGATCCGGTCCGACGCGCGCCGCAATCGCGCGCTGATCCTGGCTGCCGCGCAGCGTGCGCTCGCCGAACGCGGCGCCACCGTATCGCTGGCCGAGGTGGCCCGCCGCGCCGGTGTCGGCGCGGGCACCGTCCACCGGCATTTCCCCACGAAAACCGATCTGCTGGAAGCGGTTATGCAACAGCGCGTCGACCGGCTGGCGGCGCTGGCCGCCGACCACCTCACCGATCCGGATCCGGGCGCGGCCTTCTTCGCCGTGTGCACCCACGTCATCGTGACCACACCCGGCAACAAGGACCTCTGTGACCTGGTGCAATCCGACGACGGCTGGCCGCGTGCCCTGCTGCGCGGAGCGGGCAACCGCTTCCATCGCGCACTGGGCGCGCTGCTGGCCTCGGCTCAACGTCAGGGCGCGGTCCGGCGCGACGTGGTCGTCACCGATGTGCTGGACATCTTCACCGGATGCGTTGCGATCCAACGACATCGCCGCGCCCGGGACCCACTCGCCCCGGCCGTCGCGCTCATCCTCGACGCCCTGCGCGCCCACCCGTCACCCGTAACGGAACATCCGACAATCAACCGTAACGAAACGGCGGAAGGTAACGAAACCTCCGCACCCTGCGCCGTCTGCGGCGCACCCGTCCGGAAACCGGCCACCGGCAGGCCGGCCCGCTACTGCTCCCCGGCCTGCCGCCAGAAGGCCCACCGCCTCCGCAACGGGTCGCGGCCCCTTACAGCAGGTCGCTGACGTCGTCGGGGACGTCTACGGCGTATTTACGCAGGATGTCCATGGAAATGACCTCCAGCGCGTTCTCATGGGTCGCGGCCAGCACCACGGGTGCGGCTACGCCGTCCTCGTGGGCGTGCAACCAGCGGACCGCCACCACACACCAGCGGTCGCCCGGTTGCAGCCCGGGGAAGTTGTTCTCTGGGCGTGGGGTGCTGAGGTCGTTGCCGATGGAGGCCTGATGCTCCAGGAATTCCGCCGTCACGACGGTGCACACGGTGTGGCTGCCGAGATCCTCCGGACCGGTGCTGCAGCAGCCGTCCCGGTAGAAGCCCGTGAGAGGATCGGTGCCGCACTCTTCCAGCGGCCCCCCAAGCACGTTTCGATCGGTCACTCCGACGATCCTATGGGGCAACCGCCAGAAGTTCCGCAGGACAACGAATCTGTAGTGTTTCCGCCATACGGCGACAGGCCCGCGATCAGGCCGCCGACCCGCCGCGCAGACGCCGCCGACGTGCGGCAACTCCCCGCCCGAATAGACTCGCCGGGTGAGTTCGCAAGCGTGGATCCTGATCGCCGCGATCGCCGCCGTCCTGTTGGTGGCGCTCGTCGCGGGTTTCGTCCTGTACAAGCGACGCCAGATTTCGCTGGCCCCGCCCGAGCCGGACAAGGAGTTGACGGACCGCTCCGGTGGTTACACCGCGTCCGGTGGATTCAGCTTCAGCCAGGGCGGCTCGACGGCGACCGTGCCGAAGCCCGAACCCGTCCCTGAACGCACCGATACCGATGGTCAACCGCACGTCGGCGACGACGCCGCGATCCCGCGTGACGCCCCGCGCCGCGGGATCACCGATGTTCCGCTGCCCGAGGGCGATGTCGCCGTCGACGAGCCCGTGGTCGTCCCCGACGACGCGTCCGCCCTCGACACGGTCGCACCGGCCGAGCCCGACACCGAGACCGCGGACACGGCCCCCGCGAAGACCGCGCCGATCGACCCGGCTGTTACCGAAGTCGAGCCCGCGGATACGTCCTCGACCGAGGCTCCCGCCGCACCGGCCACCGAGACCGCACCTGCCCCGGCCGAGACCGCCCCGGCCGAAGTCGACGCCACCACCACCGCGATCGACGAGATCGACCCCACCACCGGCCGCCTCGTCCGCCTGCGCGGTCGCCTAGCCCGTTCCCAGAACGCGGTCGGCAAGAGCCTGCTCGGCCTGCTCGGCGGCGGCGACCTCGACGAGGACTCCTGGGAAGAGATCGAAGACACCCTGGTGCTGGCCGATATCGGCACCGCGAGCACCGCCAAGATCGTCGAACGCCTGCGCGAGGAGATGGCCTCGCGCAGCGTGCGCACTCCCGAACAGGCTCGTGCCGCCCTGCGTGACGTGCTCATCGAGGCGCTGCGTCCCGAGCTCGACCGCTCCATCCACGCCCTCCCGCACGGCGACAAGCCCGCGATCCTGCTCGTGGTCGGCGTCAACGGCACCGGTAAGACCACCACCACCGGCAAACTGGCCCGCGTGCTCGTCGCCGACGGACGCCGGGTGCTGCTCGGCGCCGCCGACACCTTCCGCGCCGCCGCCGCCGATCAGCTACAGACCTGGGGCGAACGGGTGGGCGCCGAGACCGTGCGCGGTAAAGAGGCCGCTGACCCGGCCGCCGTCGCCTTCGACGCGGTCACCGCGGGCATCGACCGGGGAGTCGACGCGGTCCTCGTCGACACCGCGGGCCGCCTGCACACCAAGACCGGCCTGATGGACGAGCTGGGCAAGGTCAAGCGGGTCGTGGAGAAGAAGGGCGAGGTCGACGAGGTGCTGCTGGTCCTCGACGCGACCGTCGGCCAGAACGGCCTGATGCAGGCCCGGGTGTTCGCCGACGTCGTCGACATCACCGGCGTGGTCCTCACCAAGCTCGACGGCACCGCCAAGGGCGGCATCGTGTTCCAGGTGCAGCACGAACTGGGTGTGCCGGTGAAACTCGTCGGCCTCGGCGAGGGCGCCGACGACCTGGCGCCGTTCGAGCCGGGCGCGTTCGTCGACGCGCTGCTCGGGGGTACCGCGTAACGGTCCCGCCGATGCCCGCCCGATCCAGCGATCGGGCGGGCATCGCTGTTTGCCCGGGCTGACATCACTGTTTCCGGACAGCGGTGGTGTGGGGAATCGCCGCGCGAACTCGCGGCGAATCGCACATCCGTACCAACCTCACCGTGAGCTGACAGGCTCGTGCCAACCACGCGAAACGTGGATGCAACACAACAGCGCTATCCGTTCACTCAGGTGAAACACCACAGCTCAACGGATGAAACACCGAGTGGCGACCCTTCTGTACAGGTCCTTTTGCCGTCATCGGCAGGGCCCGAGATGAGGAGGAACACAAGGTGGCATTTCCACTGATCGGCGCACCGGACGCCGGTGACACCGCCTGGATGCTGGCGTCAGCGGCCCTCGTGCTGTTGATGACGCCGGGTCTGGCGTTCTTCTACGGCGGTATGGTCCGTGGCAAGAACGTGCTGAACATGATCATGATGAGCGTCTCCGCGATGGGCCTGATCACCATCCTGTGGTGTCTATACGGCTTCTCGATGGCGTTCGGCGAGGACAAGGGCAAGCTGGTCGGTGACCCGCTCCAGTACTTCGGCCTCAAGGGCGTCCTGGGCGGCGACTATCTAGCGACTACCGACCCCGCGGCCCCCGCCGCCATCCCGCTGTTCGGCACGATCCCGCTCTCGGTGTTCGTCGCCTTCCAGCTCATGTTCGCGATCATCACGGTCGCACTCATCTCGGGCGCGGTCGCCGACCGCTTGAAGTTCGGGTCGTGGCTCGTATTTGCCGGAATCTGGGCCACGGTCGTCTACTTCCCCGTCGCGCACTGGGTGTTCGCCTTCAGCGGCTACACCGGTGAGAACGGCGGCTGGATCGCCAACAACCTCAAGGCGATCGACTTCGCCGGTGGTACCGCGGTCCACATCAACGCCGGTGCCGCCGGTCTGGTGCTCTGCCTGATCCTGGGCAAGCGCAAGGGCTGGCCGAAGACGCCGTTCCGCCCGCACAACCTGCCGTTCGTGATGCTCGGCGCCGGTCTGCTGTGGTTCGGCTGGTACGGCTTCAACGCGGGTTCGGCGCTGAGCGCCAACGGTGTCGCGGGTGCCACCTTCCTCACCACCACGATCGCCACCGCCGCCGCCATGATGGCCTGGCTGCTCGTGGAGAAGATCCGCGACGGTCACCCGACCTCGCTCGGCGCTGCCTCGGGCATCGTCGCCGGTCTGGTCGCGATCACCCCGGCCTGTTCCTCGGTCAACGTGGTCGGCGCCCTGGCTGTCGGTGTCGTCTCCGGTGCGCTGTGCGCCCTGGCCGTCGGCCTGAAGTTCCGCTTCGGCTTCGACGACTCGCTCGACGTCGTCGGTGTGCACCTCGTCGGTGGTCTGGTCGGCACGCTGATCGTCGGACTCGTCGCTACCAGCGAAGCTCCCGCGGGTGTCGATGGACTGTTCTACGGTGGTGGGGTCGAGCAGTTGAAGCTGCAGGCCGTCGGTGCCTTCGCCGTTCTCGCCTACTCGCTGGTCGCCACGGCCGTCATCGCGTACGCGATCAAGTTCACGATCGGCCTGCGCGCCAGTGAAGAATCCGAGTCTGCGGGCCTGGATGAGTCCGAGCACGCGGAAACCGCTTACGATTTCGCTGCTGTGGGTGGCACGGCACGCACGCTCGTCAAGGAGGCATGACGAACATGAAACTGGTTACGGCAATCGTCAAACCGTTCACGCTCGAAGATGTGAAGTCCGGGCTGGAACAGGCAGGCGTGCTCGGCATGACCGTCAGCGAAGTCCAGGGATACGGCCGGCAGAAGGGCCACACCGAGGTTTACCGCGGTGCCGAGTATTCGGTGGACTTCGTGCCCAAGGTCCGGGTCGAGGTCGTCGTGGACGATGCGTCGGTCGAGAAGGTCGTCGAGGTGATCGTCGAAGCCTCGCGCACCGGCAAGATCGGTGACGGCAAGGTGTGGGTGACCCCGGTGGACACCATCATCCGCGTCCGTACCGGCGAACGCGGAAGCGACGCA
The DNA here is from genome assembly GCF_042668615.1 of Nocardia sp. NPDC057272. Lineage (NCBI taxonomy): Bacteria > Bacillati > Actinomycetota > Actinomycetes > Mycobacteriales > Nocardiaceae > Nocardia > Nocardia sp. NPDC057272. The sequence continues at coordinate 113,697 of NZ_JBHUYK010000005.1, forward strand.
CTGTAATTCGGTAGGGCACGCACGATAAATCGATCGAGCGGCGGCCCCGCTCCCACCGGTGAGACTGATCCGGTCGGGGCGGGGCCGCCCGCATGAAATGGTGGTGTGGGCTGTGGCACAGCGGAACGGTGGTATTCAGAACAACGGAGCGGCGGACCTGGTCAAGGCCAGGGCGCAACTGCTCGACGGAGCGGGCACCCGCAATCCGCGGCTCGATCCGGAATCGCTGCGCGAGGCCTTGGTCGACCTGTTCGAACTGTGGCTCACCAGCAAGGGAAACGAACTCGGCATCACCGCCGACAGCGGCCTCTCGCTCGTCGCGGTGGGTGGACTCGGCCGCCGCGAGATGCTGCCCTACTCCGATCTCGACCTCGTGCTGCTGCACGACGACGTCGACCCCAAGGTGGTCTCGGAGGTCGCCGATCAACTCTGGTATCCGCTGTGGGACGCCCACATCAAGCTCGACCACAGCGTGCGCACCGTGCCGCAGGCGCTGCGGGTGGCCGCCGACGACATGATCGCCGCGCTCGGCCTGCTGGAGGCGCGCCACATCGTCGGCGATCAAGACCTGAGCAATCTGCTCATCGGTGGCGTGCGCCGGGAATGGCGCACCGGTATCCGGTCCCGCTTCGACGATCTGATCGCCCAAACCACCGCGCGCTGGCAGCGCAGCGGCGAGATCGCCCATCGCGCCGAACCCGATCTCAAGAACGGTCGCGGCGGGCTGCGCGATATCCAGCTGCTCGACGCGCTCTCGATCGCCCAATTGACCGACGCCATGCCGGGATTGGGTCCCGAGGTCCCCGGCGGCGGCCTGAAACAGGCACACCGCAGGCTCCTCGATGTGCGCACCGAACTGCACCGCGTCGCAGGCCGGGCCCGCGATCAGCTGCGCGCCCAGGATGCCGACGAGATCGGTGCCGCGCTGCGCATCGGCGACCGCTTCGATCTCGCCCGGACATTGACCGATTCGGCGCGTACGGTGAGCTATTCGTGCGACGTCGGTCTGCGCACGGCCGCCAACGCGTTACCGCGGCGCGGCCTGGCCAGACTGCGCCGCATGCCGGTGCGCCGACCACTCGATGAGGGGGTGGTCGAGCACTCCGGCGAGGTCGTGCTCGCCAGAGACGCCCGCCCGCAGCGTGATCCCGGGCTGATCCTGCGCGTCGCGGCGGCGTCGGCGCAGACCGGGCTGCCGATGTCGGCGACCACGCTCAACCGGTTGTCCGAGGACGCGCCCGAACTGCGCGAACCGTGGCCCAAGGACGCGCTCAACGATCTGCTCGTCCTGCTCGGCGCGGGCCGCGGCAGCATCGACGCGGTCGAGGCGCTCGATCGAACCGGATTGTGGGGCAGGCTCTTTCCCGAATGGGGTGCGGTCCGCGATCTGCCGCCGCGCGATGCGATGCACACCTGGACCGTCGATCGGCACCTGATGGAGACGGTCGCCTACGCGAGCAGCCTGAGCACCAGGGTCGCCCGGCCCGACCTGCTCGCGCTCGGCGCGCTGCTCCACGACATCGGCAAGGGACGGCAGGGCGACCACAGCATCGTCGGCGCCGAGCTGGCCACCCATATCGGCCGCAGGCTCGGAATGTGGCCTTCGGATGTGCGCACCCTCAGCGCGATCGTGCGCCACCACCTGCTTCTGCCCGACACCGCGACCCGGCGCGACCTCGACGACCCGGCGATCGTGCAGCACGTCGCCGACGCGCTCGGTGGTGACGTCGGCCTGCTCGAACTGCTGCACGCGCTCGCCGAGGCCGACTCGATGGCGACCGGCCCCGGAGTATGGGGCGATTGGAAGGCCTCGCTGATCGGCGAGCTGGTGCGCCGCTGCCGGCTCGTCATGGCGGGCGAGCCGCTGCCACAACCGGAACCGATCGACCCGGAGCTCCTGGACAAGGCCAGGGCAGGCGGCGTGCACGTCACCCTCGCGCCCGGTGACGGCAAGCACACCTTCGTGGTGACGGTGATCGCCCCCGATGAGCCCGGCCTGCTCTCCGACGCCGCCGGTGTCCTGGCACTGCACTCGTTGCGGGTGCTCTCGGCCGCACTGGGCAGCGCGGGGGACTCGGCGATCAACACCTTCGTGGTGATGCCGAAATTCGGCGATCCGCCGGACGCGGGTCTGCTGCGTCAGGAACTCATCCGGGCCTCCACCGGCGCGCTCGACCTACCCGCGGTGCTGGCCAAACGCGAAACCGACGCTGTCGGGACCGGGCCCGGCCGGTACGCGCGCGCCGCGCCGCGCCTGATCTGGTCACCGAGCAGCACACCCGGACAGGTGATCCTGGAGCTGCGCGCCGACGACCGGATCGGTTTGCTGAGCAGGCTGGCCGGTGCGTTCGCCGCGACGGGAGCCAATGTCCGATGGGCCAAGGTGGTCACGATGGGCTCGGCTGTGGTCGACGCCTTCTGCCTCGATCTGGGCGACACCGACAGCCCAGCCCTGCGCGATCGGATCGAAAAGGCTGTCCTGGACGTGGTTCCGCGGCCCGCGCCCACCCCGCCGCCGACCGAAACAGCCGGCGCCGACTGATACCGCAAGGACACGGTTTACTCACTGATTGCTATCAGGTTGCTACACAGCGTCCTCGCGGCCCGATAAGTCGATATGGGACCTATAGCATTCCCCTGGTCCGGCTGTCACTCGTACGAGGGGAGCTGATCCGTGGCTATCGAAGTCGTTTCCGCGTCGATGATGACCAGCGACGCGACCGCGCACATCGCGCGGTGCGTCGGTGGTGACCTGTGGGTGGTTTCGTGGTTGCCGGGTCGCACCCTCAGTGGTGCGCAGGCGCTGGCCGCGATGACCATCGCCTCGACCGCCGCCCACCACGCCGACAGTGCCGATTCCGAATGGCTTCGCATCGAGGCGCTCTCGCGGGAACTCGGCCTCACCGGCAGAGAAGCGGTGTATCTGGTGGACATCGAATCCCACGAGTTGCGCCGCACGGCGCCACCGCACGTGCAACATACCGAATAACCTCCATTACCCTGGGAGGGCAAGAGACGTCCGGCTTCGGTCAGACGACCTGAGACCCTTTCAGATCAGGAGCGCGATCGGTGTTCGAATCCCTGTCCGACCGGCTTACCGGTGCACTGCAGGATCTGCGCGGTAAGGGGCGTCTGTCACCGGCCGACATCGACGCCACCGCGCGCGAGATCCGCCTCGCACTTCTCGAGGCCGACGTCGCGCTGCCCGTGGTGCGCGGCTTCATCGCCAACGTCAAAGAACGCGCCAAGGGCGCGGAGGTCTCCGGCGCGCTCAATCCCGCGCAGCAGGTCGTCAAGATCGTCAACGAGGAACTCGTCGCGATCCTGGGTGGCGAGACCCGTCGCCTCAATCTCGCCAAGAACCCGCCGACAGTCATCATGCTGGCCGGTCTGCAGGGTGCGGGTAAGACCACTCTCGCGGGCAAGCTGGCCAAATGGCTCAAGGGGCAGGGGCACCAGCCGTTGCTGGTGGCCTGTGACCTCCAGCGTCCCGGCGCGGTCACCCAGCTGCAGGTCGTCGGTGAGCGCGCGGGTGTGCCCGTGTTCGCCCCGCACGGCGGCACCTCCATCGGTGGCGGCGAGAACCCGCTCGGGATCACCGCGGCCGACCCGGTCGCCGTCGCCGCGGCCGGTATCGAAGAAGCCAAGGCCAAGCAGTACGACGTGGTCATCGTCGATACCGCCGGTCGCCTCGGTATCGACGCCGAGCTGATGCGCCAGGCCGCGGGCATCCGCGATGCCGTACAGCCCGACGAGACGCTGTTCGTGCTCGACGCGATGATCGGTCAGGACGCGGTCAGCACCGCCGAGGCCTTCCGCGACGGCGTCGGGTTCACCGGTGTCGTGCTCACCAAGCTCGACGGTGACGCCCGCGGTGGTGCCGCTCTGTCAGTGCGCAACGTCACCGGCGCGCCGATCATGTTCGCCTCCACCGGTGAGAAGCTCGAGGACTTCGACGTCTTCCATCCCGACCGGATGGCCTCGCGCATCCTCGGCATGGGCGATGTGCTCACCCTCATCGAGCAGGCCGAACAGGTCTACGACGCCCAGCAGGCCGAGGAGACCGCGCGCAAGATCGGCAGCGGCGAGCTCACCCTCGAGGACTTCCTCGACCAGATGCTGGCCATCCGCAAGATGGGCCCGATCGGCAACCTGCTCGGCATGCTGCCGGGTGCGGGCCAGATGAAGGACGCGCTGGCCGCGGTCGACGACAAGCAGCTCGACCGGGTGCAGGCGATCATCCGCGGCATGACCCGTGCCGAGCGGGACAACCCGAAGATCATCAACGCCTCGCGCCGCCTGCGCATCGCCAACGGTTCCGGCGTGCAGGTGTCCGAGGTCAACCAGCTCGTCGACCGGTTCTTCGAAGCCAAGAAGATGATGGCGATGATGGGCAGGCAGATGGGCATGCCGGGAGCTCGCCGCGGCAACAACAAAAAGGGCGGCAAGAAGGGCAAGAAGGGCGGGCGTGGGCCCACGCCGCCGAAGGTGCGCGGCGGGTTCCCCGGCATGCCCGCCGGGATGCCGGGCCTGCCGCCGGGCATGGATCTGTCGAACATGCCGCCCGGCCTCGATCAGCTGCCGCCCGGCCTGGACGGCATCGATCTGTCCCAGCTGAAGTTCCCCAAGAACTGAGTTGTCGGCGCGCTGGCGCGCGCGTGTCCGCGGCCCTGAGGGGCCGCGGACCGGCCACTTCGTGGCCGCCGCTCCCTCAGGGTCGCGGGTGGTGGTCGGTGTGTCAGATCACGCCGGGGATCAGCGCTTTCCGGTTCGCTGGGTAGTCGGCGAACTTCTCCCGGTACCAGCGGTGGGTGGCGAAGGCGCGCGGCACCAGGTTTCCCGCGGTGATCAAGAAGATCGCGACACCGGCCAGCGACCAGGTGAGCAGGGCGAACCCGGCCCAGGCGATCAGCTCGCCCAGGTAGGCCGGGCTGCTGACGAAGCGGAAGCCCGCGCCGTGTGGGATGCGGTATTCGGCGGCGCCGGGGTTGTTCTTGTCCCGCAGATTGCGCACGATCGCCTCGGATCGCACCAGCAGCCCGAAGCCGCACAGGTACACGACCAGTCCGATCAGGAAGCGCGGATCGGTGAGCCAGGCGGTGCCGTACTGGTTCTTGTAGTCGTTGCTGAAGAACGCGCCGTTGAGATAGCCGTGCAAGGCCGTCACGAACACGCCCGCCGCGACCACCGAGACATTGAAACTGCTCGTCTTACCCGGCACCTGCCGGATGGAGAGCGGGAAGAACCAGCCGCGATTGCCGTAGTGCAGCAACCAGATGGCGGCCAGCACCAGCGGCACCGGCTCGAAACGATCGGGGCCGCTGAGGTAGAACACCGCGAACACGACGGTCGCGGGCAGCTCCATCAGCCACCAGCCCAGCTTGGGGTTGAGATTGAAGCCGACCTTGTTCGACGCGAAGCGGCCGTAGGGGCTCTGCGCGAACAGCCCGCCGACGATCACGAACGCGGCGAAGGCGAAGGCGATGGTCAGCACGGTGTCGTAGGTGGTGTTCCCGGTGTACCAGTCCATCGAGATCCTCTTGTCCAACAGGCGCCGCGCACGATCGCCGACGCAAAACTAGAACACGTTCTATCATGGATCGCGGAGGGGGAGCGTGACTATGGAGGACCTACATGTCGTTGGATCGGACCGCCGAGGACCTGCTGGCGGCGGTGCGGGAGTCACCGCGCGCGGTGGCCGCGCACGACAAGACCGCGTGGGTCGGGTTGTTCGCCGAGCAAGCCGCGGTGCAAGACCCGTACGGCTCGCGCGAGCACATCGGCCCGGACGCGATCTCGCGTTTCTACAACGTCTTCATCGCGCCGAACTCCATCGCCTTCCGCGTCGACCGCGACATCGTCGCCGGCTACACGGTGGTGCGTGACCTGCAGATCGAGACCACGATGTCGACGGGCGCCACCGTCACCGTGCCGATGCATCTGCGCTACGACCTGGTCGACACCGACGGCGGCTGGCGGATCGCCCGGCTCGCCGCGCACTGGGAGCTGGGGGTGATGATCGCGCGCCTGCTGCGCACCGGCCCGTCCGGACTGCTCGCGGGAGCGAAGCTCGGGCCGCAACTCGTGGGCGAGCTCGGCATGGGCGGTGCGATGGGCATGATGCGGGCGCTGCGTGGCATCGGTGGGTCCGGCAAACGCGTCGTCGGCCGGCTCTTCGCCGCTGTCGCCTCGGGCGACACAGGGGGCGTGCGAGCGCTGCTCGATGAGCGGACGGTGGTCGAGCTGCCCGCCGGACATCCGGTCTCGGTGGCGGAGTTCGCCGACCGTGCGCGAGACATGGAGTGGGACAAGATGATCGCCGCGGGTCGCACCGTCAGCGTGAGCGTGCGGGTCGGTGCGTCGCGCGGCGTGGCCTTCGTCGACTTCGCTCCGGACCAGCCGCGGATCACCGCTGTGCGGGTCTTTCTCGACGGCGATCCGTCGGGCGACTGACCGCTCGCCCGACGGCGGCCGACCCGGCCACCCCGGTGCTACCGGGGTGGCCGGGCCTCGGAGCGTGTGCGTGCGCCGATCCTGCGAGGTAGGTTCGGTTTCAGGCCGACGACTGGAGGTTCGTGTGCATCTGCGTGGTGTGGTTCTCCCCGGCGACCGGGAGCGCGACCTCTGGGTTGTCGACGGCGCCGTGACGTTCGAGCCCGTGCGCGGTGCCGAAACCCTGTGCAGCACAGGCTGGATCGTGCCGGGCCTGGTCGACGCGCACTGCCATGTCGGCATCCGCTACGGCGGCGGGGACGAGACCCACGACGGCGCGATCGAGCAGGCCGAGATCGAACGCGACGCGGGGGCGCTGCTCCTGCGCGACGCGGGCTCGCCGATCGACACCCGCTTCATCGACGAGCACGCGGAGCTGCCGCGGATCATCCGCGCGGGTCGTCACATCGCCCGCCCCAAGCGCTACATCCGCGAACTCGGCATCGAACTCGACGACGAGCGCGACCTGCCCGAGATCGTCGCCGAGCAGGCCCGCTTCGGTGACGGCTGGGTGAAGATCGTGGGGGATTGGATCGACCGCTCCGTCGGCGACCTGCGCCCGCTGTGGAGTGACGACATCCTGAAGCGAGCCATCGACGCCGCCCACGCGAACGGGGCAAGGGTCACCGCCCACGTGTTCGGTGAGGACGCCCTGCCGGGCCTGATCAACGCGGGTATCGACTGCCTCGAACACGGCACCGGCATCACCGACGACACCATCGAACTGATGGTGGCCAACGGCACCGCGCTCGTCCCCACCCTGATCAACATCGACACCTTCCCCGGCATCGCCGACAGTGCCACGAAGTTCCCGGTCTACGCCGCCCACATGCGCGACCTGCACCGCCGCGTCCGCGACACCGTCGGCAAAGCCCACGAGGCGGGCGTCCCGATCTACGCGGGCACCGACGCGGGCGGCTCCATCCGCCACGGCCGCATCGCCGACGAGATCACCGCCCTGTCCGGCGCGGGCCTGTCACCTCACGAGGCTCTCGGCGCCGCCTCATGGAACGCCCGCACCTGGCTCGGCCGCCCCAGCATCGACGAAGGCGCCCCCGCCGACTTCGTCGTCTATGCCGAAGATCCCCGCACGAACCCTCAGTCGCTCACCGAGCCACAATGGGTGGTGCTGCGTGGCGCGGTTGTCAGGACGCCCGACCCGGTCACCGGACATCGGTGAATCGCGTAGTCGCCCCTTGGCTGACACCGTCCATCGGCTGGCGATTTGTAACCCCTGGGGTTTACAAATCGGTACACTTGACTTGCCCCATTGTGGCAAGTCAAGTGCGTGCCCGTCTGGGCCGAGTCCGAGTGGTCCATCGCTGGTACGCGGGGAGGTTGGCTGGAGATGACCCTGAGCGCCGAGGTTTCGATGATCCACCCGTTGGGCCCGAAGACTGTGGAAGACTGGCTCGCCGAAGAGCAGCCGGTCGATGGATCTCGACTCGAACTCATCTGGGGGTACCTGCACATGACGCCGCCGCCGGGTGGTCCGCATCAGTACGCCGCAGGTGAGTTGTTCGTGGTTCTACGGGCCGCTGTTCGTGCTGCTGATCGCTCAGATCTCACGGCGCTTCCCGCTGTCGGCGTCCGGATCAGTACTCCGTTTCGGATTGGCATAATCCCAGACGTCGCGGTGGTCAGTGTTCCGCCCGACCGCGTCAACTTCGCTGCGGATGACCTGGTGTTGGCTGTGGAAGTTTGGTCACCCGGCAACAGCCGTGAGGAACGAGACACAAAAATCGCGGCCTATGCCTCGGCGCGGGTTCCGTATCTGTGGATCGTCGAACTCCCCGCTGGCAAGCCCGCACGGTTCTGGGGCTACACGCTGGGCGAGTCCGGCTACCGCCAGGAAGTGTTCGCCACCGATGGCGAGACGGTGAAGGCGCCTGGCCCGGTGCCGGTGGTGGTCGACACTTCGCAGTTGCGGTGAGATAGCGCGCGACTGGCGGAGGCGATTTCCGGCCGCGGCGGGTCGTCTGGCAGAATAAGCCCTCGTCCTTCCTGGACAGTGTCAGCCCGTCTCCGGTTACGTACCGCGCGGCGGTCACGCACGCATGCGCGAAACCGGACCCGCAGACCATGCGGGTCGCCGAATCGCGTGGTGACCAAAACTACTGAAAGAAGACTGAACAGCATGGCTGTCAAGATCAAGCTCACTCGTCTCGGCAAGATCCGCAACCCGCAGTACCGCGTCGTCGTCGCCGACGCCCGCACCCGTCGTGACGGCCGGGCCATCGAGTCCATCGGCCTGTACCACCCGAAGGAAGAGCCTTCGCTGATCCAGATCGACGCCGAGCGCGTCGCGTACTGGCTGTCGGTCGGCGCGCAGCCCACCGAGTCGGTGCAGCGTCTGCTGGAGATCACCGGCGACTGGCAGAAGTTCAAGGGCCTGCCGGGCACCGAGGGCACCCTGAAGGTGAAGGCCGCGAAGACCTCCAAGCTGGACCTGTTCAACGCCGCGCTGGCCGCCGCCGACAACGCGCCCACCACCGAGGCCGTCACCCCGAAGAAGAAGGCAGCCAAGAAGGACGAGGCTGCCGCTGAGGAAGCCGCCACCGAGGCTGCCGAGTAATGACTGCTGTTGTTGCCGATGCCGTCGAACATCTGGTTCGCGGCATCGTCGCCAACCCTGACGACGTCCGTGTCGAGCTGCTCACCGGACGTCGTGGACGCACCGTCGAGGTCCACGTCCATCCTGAAGACCTGGGCAAGGTGATCGGGCGCGGTGGTCGTACCGCGACCGCGCTGCGCACCCTGGTCGCCGGCATCGGCGGCCGTGGGATCCGGGTCGACGTGGTCGATACCGACGCCTAGATGGAACTCGTCGTAGGTCGGGTCGCCAAGTCGCACGGTGTGCGCGGCGAACTCGTCGTCGATGTTCGCACCGACGAACCGGACGTCCGGTTCGCGCCGGGCGTCACACTGCGCGGCAGGATGCCGAAGTCCTCGGCGACCCGTGACTACACCGTGAAGTCGGCCCGAGAGCACTCGGGCCGGCTTCTGGTGTTCGTCGACGGGATCGACGATCGCACCGCCGCCGACGCCCTGCGTGGCACGTTGTTCGTCGTCGACAGCGATTCGCTGCCGCCGTCGGAGGATGACGACGCCTTCTACGACCACGAACTCGAAGGCCTCCGGGTCGAGTTCACCGACGGCACCCTCGTCGGTACGGTTACCGAGGTGCTGCATTCGGCCGCGGGCGAACTGCTGTCGGTGCGCGCCGCCGACGACGGTCGCGAGATTCTCATTCCCTTTGTCACCGCCATCGTGCCGACGGTTTCGCTCGCCGATGGACTGGTTGTCATCACGCCGCCCGAGGGCCTGCTCGATCCGGAGTAATTCGTGCAACTCGACGTCGTCACGATCTTCCCGGAGTACCTCGAGCCGCTGCGGACCGCGCTGCTCGGCAAGGCTGTCGACAAGGGCCTGATCTCGATCGGTGTGCACGATCTGCGCCACTGGACGCACGACGTGCACAAATCGGTCGACGATTCGCCCTACGGTGGCGGTCCCGGCATGGTCATGAAGCCCACCGTCTGGGGCGACGCCCTGGACGAGGTGTGCCCGGACGACGCATTGCTCGTCGTCCCCACACCGGCCGGTGTGCCGTTCACCCAGGCCACCGCGCAGCGCTGGGCCACCGAGAAACACCTCGTCTTCGCCTGCGGGCGCTACGAGGGCATCGATCAGCGTGTGTTCGACGATGCCGCCCGCCGCGTCCGCGTCGAAGAGGTGAGCATCGGCGACTACGTCCTCATCGGCGGCGAGGCCGCGGTGCTCGTGATGACCGAGGCCGTCGTGCGTCTGATCCCCGGCGTGCTCGGCAATCAGCAGTCCCACCAGGAGGATTCGTTCTCCGACGGACTCCTCGAAGGTCCCAGCTACACCCGGCCGGTGTCGTGGCGTGGCCTCGAGGTGCCCCCGATCCTGCTGTCGGGCGACCATGCCAAGGTCGCCGCGTGGCGGCACGAACAGTCATTGGAACGCACGGCGCAGCGCCGTCCCGACCTGCTGCCCTGACCTATCCCGCGATCACGCGGGTGGTGATGCAGAACGGGTGGCCAGCGGGGTCGAGCAATACCCGCCAGCGCGGATCCGGTTGTACCGGTGCGGGTTTCGCGCCGATCGCGAGGGCGTGCTGTTCGCACAGATCCAGGTCGGCGTCGGCGGCGAGGTCCAGGTGCACCGCGGCGGTGCCGGGCCACTGCGGCGGGTAGTAGTCCTCGACGCGTTGCGCGGCGACCGTCAGTCCCGACGGGATACGGATCCCGACGCTGTGCGCGTCGTTCCACAGGACACGGCCACCGAGCAGCCCGAGGTAGAAGCGGGCGAGGGACTCGGGGTCGTCACAGTCCAGTGAGAGGCCGGCCAGTTGAAAAGGCTCCGTCATCGAAGCGACGCTACCGGGCCCGACGGGGACCGAGATTGTTTTGCCCTAAAGACATTTGGGTATCCATCCCGGTCGTTCTTTGTGCGATCGTCCATAGTGAGGGTTGCTGGTTCCATCCGGAATGGGTTCGGTCTCGGCGTCCGTCGGAGGGGCCGGGTCGGACGCGACAAGGTTGAGCGGACTGTGCGCCGATGTTCCCAGTACAGGCACTGCGTCCCTTGATGATTGGGCGCTGCCCGAGTGAGCGCTCGGCGACATTCGGTGTGGGGTGTCGCGCCCGCCGTGTGAGACCTTGCCGGTCCGCTCGGCCGGGCCGGAGACATTCCGGCAGATCCGGCGGCCGAATGACGGTGATATATCCCACATCTGGCGTGGGGGGTGAAGGGGTCGCGGCAGTCAGGGCAGCAGGCCGTGCCGCCGCGCCCGAGCCACCGCCTCGTGCCTGGTGCCGGCATCCAGCTTGCTCATCGCCTGCCGCAGGTAACTCTTGACGGTCTCGGCGCCGAGCGAGAGTCGAAGCGCGGCTTCCTGATTCGTGCAGCCGAGGGCGATTTGGGCGAGAACGTCGAGTTCGCGCCGCGACAGCCGCGGCGCATCGCCGACGGACTCGCCGGTCAACACTCCGGTCAGCCGTTCGCACACCCCGGAAAGCCGGTCGCGCAGGGCGAGATCGCCCGTGGTGGTCGCGAGGGCGCGAAGCTCGGCGTGGATCTCGCGCAACTCCTCGGTCGCCGCGGGCGTGGTAGCCGTCGGCGGTGTCGCGAGCTCGAGCAGCCGGACCCGCCGGTCCACCTCGTCGCGGACGGCGATCTCCGCGGCCAGTCGCTTACCCGCCTGCAGGATCACCTCGGCGGTGCGGTCCCCGAGGGGGCCCGTGCCGCGAGTGGCGGCGTACAGCACGGCGCGAGGTCGGTCGGCGACCAGCACCGGCACGGCCATCACCGACCGCAACCCTTCGCCGACGACCGCGGCGTCGTAGTGGTGGGTGATCGCGGACGAGCCCCGATAGTCGGCCACCGACGCGGGCCTGCGGTACTCCATGGCCTGCCCGCCGAGCCCGGAGGTGCGCAGCACCGACAGCCCGCGCAGACCGGTGGTGACGGTGCCGACGAACTCGGTGAGCAGCAGGGTGTCCTCGTCCACCGCGCCGCCGAACACCACCGGGACGCTCGCCCGTCCCGCCACCCAGCGGATCTCGGCGCGCAGCGCGTCACCGTCGCGCGGGCGCAACAGGGAAGTCATGGATCACCCCTTTTCGGGGGTAGTGGGGCACGTGAGCTATGCCACATTCTAGGACAGACCCGGTGGCCGATACCCGGGTGATGAGGAGAAGCTGCGATGACTACCGATCTGGACGCGCGGGTGCGCGACCTGCTCGACCACTACGACCGACCAGAGTCCTGTGGTGCCGATCTGCTCTGCGATCGGCACCCGGCCGGGCAGATCGCGTTCACGGTGATCGAGTCCGATCTGCGCGCCTACGACTTGACCTACGGTGAGCTGCGGGAGCGCTCGGCCCGGTTCGCCGCCGCGCTGGCCGAACTCGGCGTCGAACCCGGCGATCGGGTGGCGACGTTGATGGCGAAATCCGTCGAGCTCGTGGTGGCGCTGCTGGGTATCTGGCGCCGCGGCGCGGTGCACGTGCCCTTGTTCACCGCGTTCGCGCCACCCGCGGTCGAGTTCCGGCTGAGGGCGAGCCACGCGAAAGTCGTTGTCGCCGACGCCGACCAGGCGCCGAAACTCGCGGCGACCGACTACCGAACAATTGTCGTCGGCGGCGCCGAGATACCTGGCACGCTGCGCTTCGGCGATCTGCTCGACGGGTACGGATCCGACGATCCGCGCGCGCGGCCGGTGGCGGTCGGTGGTGACGGCCTGCTGGTCCAGCTGTTCACCAGCGGCACCACCGGCACCCCCAAGGGGGTGCCGATCCCCGTGCGCGCGCTCGCGTCCTTCCACGCGTATCAGGAGTTCGCCCTGGACGTGCGCCCCGAGGACATCTTCTGGAACGCGGCCGATCCAGGCTGGGCGTACGGCCTCTACTACGCGATCCTGGGGCCGCTGGCCACCGGCGTGCGCAGCCTGCTGCTGCACGCGGGGTTCTCGGCGCCACTCACCTGGGACGTGTTGCAGCGCTTCGGCGTCACCAACTTCGCCGCCGCGCCGACCGTCTATCGGGCGTTGCGCGCCGACAGCGCCGCGGCTCCGGAGAGCTTCGCCCTGCGCCGGGCGTCGTCGGCGGGCGAGCCGTTGACCCCGGACGTGGTGGCCTGGTCGCAGCGGACACTCGGGGTCGCGGTGCGTGACCACTACGGCCAGACCGAGCACGGCATGGTGATCTGCCACGCGTGGCACCCCGCCCTCGATATGGCCGTCCCGCCCGGTTCGATGGGCAGGCAGCTCCCCGGGTGGTCCTGTGCGGTCCTCGCCGAGGACGTCGACACCAAGGCGGCACCCGGTGAGATCGGCCGGGTCGCCATCGACACCCACCACAGCCCGCTGCTCTGGTTCCTCGGCTACCTCGACGATCCGGAGCGCACCGCGAGCCGATTCACCGCCGACGGGCGCTGGTATCTGACCGGTGACGTCGGCTCCCGCGATACCGACGGCTGTTTCCGCTTCAGCTCCCGCGACGACGACGTGATCATCATGGCGGGCTACCGGATCGGCCCGTTCGAGGTCGAGAGTGTGCTGGTCCTGCACGAGCAGGTCGCCGAGGCCGCCGTGGTCGGGATGCCCGACGAACTGCGCGGGGAGGTGCTGGAAGCCTTCGTGGTGACCCGCACCGGCGCCGAGGGCAGCGCCGAGCTGGCAGCCGAACTGCAGCAGCTGGTCAAGGACAAGTTCGCCGCCCACGCCTATCCGAGAAGGGTTCATTTCGTGGACAGCCTGCCCAAGACGCCGAGTGGCAAAGTGCAGCGATTCCTGCTGCGCGGCAAGGAGATCGGCTGATGTCCGAACTCAGCTACAGCTGCGGTCCCGCCGAGGTCGCGCTGCTCGGTGACACCATCGGCGCGAATCTGGACCGCGCCGTCGCGGCCCACCCCGCGCGTGACGCGCTCGTCGACTGCCCGGCGGGGCGTCGCTGGACCTACCTCGAGGTGGGTGCGGCGGTCGACGCCGTCGCGACCGGTCTCGCCGCACACGGCATCGAACCCGGTGACCGGGTCGGCATCTGGGCACCCAACTGCGCGGAATGGTTCCTTGTGCAATACGCCACCGCGAAGATCGGTGCCATCCTGGTCAACATCAACCCCGCCTACCGCACCAGCGAACTCGAATACGTTCTCGTCCAGGCCGGGGTACGCACGCTGATCGCCGCACCGGAGTTCAAGAGCTCGGACTACGTCGCGATGATCGAGCAGGTCCGGCCGAATTGTCCCGCCCTGGAGCAGGTGCTGATTCTCGGCACCGAGCCGTGGCGGCAGGTGGCCGAGACCGTGCCGGACAGGCAGCGGCTGGGTGCGATCGCCGAGACGCTGTCGGCCGACGACCCGATCAACATCCAATACACCTCGGGAACAACGGGTTTCCCGAAGGGCGCGACGCTGAGCCACCACAACATCCTCAACAACGGATTCTTCGTCGGCGAACTGTGCGGATACACCGAAGCCGACCGGGTCTGCATCCCGGTTCCGTACTACCACTGCTTCGGCATGGTGATGGGCAATCTCGCGGTCACCTCCCACGGTGCTACCGCGGTGATTCCGTCGCCGTCGTTCGACCCGGCCGCAGCGCTGGCCGCCGTCGCCGCGGAACGCTGTACCTCGCTCTACGGTGTGCCGACGATGTTCATCGCGATGCTGGCCGAACTCGATTCCGGCGCCGACTACGACCTGTCGAGCCTGCGTACCGGCATCATGGCGGGCTCACCGTGCCCGGTCGAGGTGATGAAACGGGTGATCGATCGGCTGGGGATGAGCGAGGTCTCCATCTGCTACGGCATGACCGAGACCTCGCCGGTGTCCACGCAGACCCGTCGCGACGACAGCATCGACCGGCGCACCGCCACGGTTGGCCGGGTCGGCCCGCATCTCGAGGTGAAGGTGGTCGATCCGGAGACCGGGCGCACCGTGGCGCGCGGAGAACCGGGCGAACTGTGCACCCGCGGCTACTCGGTGATGCTCGGGTACTGGGAACAGCCCGACAAGACCGCCGAGGCGATCGACGCCGCCCGCTGGATGCACACCGGCGACATCGGCGTCATGGACGCCGACGGCTACCTCGCGGTCACCGGCCGGATCAAGGACATGGTGATCCGCGGCGGCGAGAACATCTATCCCCGCGAGATCGAGGAGTTCCTCTACACCCACCCCGATATCGTCGACGCCCAGGTCATCGGTGTCCCGGACGCCAAATACGGTGAGGAGCTGATGGTCTGGCTCCGGCTCCGTGAGGGCGCGACACCCCTCGACGCCGACGCCGTCCGCACCTTCTGCGCCGGACGCCTGGCTCACTACAAGATTCCCCGCTATGTGCACGTGGTCGACGAGTTCCCGATGACGGTCACCGGCAAGGTTCGCAAGGCCGAGATGCGCGAAATGGTCAGGGATATCCTCGGCTGAGCGGCTGGGGCGCACCATGACTCGATCCGTCGCGGGCACCGGCGCTTCTTGCTAGCGTGTTCGCGACGGTCGGGCGTTCGGGCTGGTGCCGAATAGTGATGGGGGAGACGGTGTTCCGTCGTGTGGTGATGGTGTCGATGTCGGTCTGCGCGCTGGTCGCGTCGAGTGTGGGTGGTGCCGACGCCGGGCCGGGTGGGGTCGGCGTTCTCCCGAGTCCCAGCGCGACCCTGCCGGTCGGCGCCACGACGCTGCACCTGGTCGACGACGCACGGCCGGATCCGTTCCAGCCCGACCGGTCGAGAGAACTGATGGTTTCGGTGTTCTACCCGGCGACCGAGGTGGATCGCTACCCGCGTGCGCATTACGCGTCGACCGAACTGATCCCCGGACTGGAGGACGAACTCGGCATCGAGCTGCCCGGCGCCCTGACTCACGCCCACCGGGAGGCGCCCGCGCAGGCGGCGAGCGCCTACCCGGTCGTGCTGTACACCCCCGGCGCCGGTGTCTCGCGGATTCTGGGCACCGGGCTCGCCGAGGACCTGGCATCGCGCGGCTACGTGGTGGTGACCGTCGATCACACCTATGAAACCGGTCCGGCCGTCGAGTTCCCCGGCGGCCGGCTCGTGCGGCCCGCCCCGGCGCCCAACGGCTTCGACACCGCGATCCGCGAGAAGTACATCGCCGCACGGCTGCTCGATCTCCGGTTCGTTCTCGACTCCCTCGCCGGGCTGGCCGCGGGGACCAACCCCGATGCCGAATCCGACCCCCTACCCACCGATCTGGGGCGGGTGCTCGACCTGAACCGGGTCGGCGCCGTCGGACATTCGTCGGGTGGATACACCGCCGTCGAGGCCATGCACGGGGACCGTCGCATCGACGCGGCCGTCGACATGGACGGGCAGATCGGGGTGGACGAGGCATTCGGCCGCGCGGTGACCGAGGGCGTCGACCGGCCCACCCTGGTTTTGACCAGCGAGCAGATCGAGGAAGTCGGTGACGCGAATCCGTCCCTCGACGCGTTCTGGCAGGGGGCCACCGGCTGGAAACGTCATCTGGCCATAGCGGATTCGGCGCACTACGACTTCACCGACATGCCGTCGCTGGTACCCGCCGTCGCCCGGCCCGCCGCGTCGACCTATATCGGCGCCATCGATCCGGATCGCATGGCATCGCTCGTGCGGGGCTACGTCGCGGCGATGTTCGACAAATTCCTGCGCGAGCGCACCGACACCGTGCTGGATCGTCCGATCACCGAACCCGAGGTGCGGACAGTTCGCTGACCTGGGTGCCAGCGGGGTGTCGGTCATGAGCTGTAGTCTCTGCGGCTGTGACGACAGCGCCCGAGATCGCCGACAGCACGACCACCATCGCCAGCGTAGGCAGGCGGATCGCCGATGAACTGGGGGTGCGCGAGACCCAGGTCCGCGCCGCCGTCGAACTGCTCGACGGTGGTTCGACGGTTCCGTTCATCGCGCGCTACCGCAAGGAGGTCACCGACGGCCTCGACGATGCCCAGTTGCGCCAGCTCGAGGAACGGCTCGGGTATCTGCGTGAGCTCGACGAGCGCCGCGGCGCGATCATCGAATCCATCCGCGGCCAGGGCAAACTCGATCCCGCGCTGCACTCGCAGCTCATGCTCGCCGAGACCAAGGCGCGCCTGGAAGACATCTACCTGCCGTACAAGCCCAAGCGCCGCACCAAGGCGCAGATCGCGCGCGAAGCCGGACACGAGCCGGTGGCCGACGCGCTGATCGGCGACCCGAGCACCGATCCGGCCGCCTACACCGCCGAACAGCTCGACGGCGCCCGCTCGATCCTGGTCGAGCGCTTCGCCGAAGACGCCGACCTGGTCGGTGAGCTGCGTGAGCTGATGTGGAACCGCGGCCAGATCACCTCCACGGTGCGCGCGGGCAAGGAGGAGGCGGGAGCCAAGTTCTCCGACTACTTCGAGTTCAGCGAGCCCTTCCACAAGCTGCCCTCGCACCGGATCCTGGCGCTGCTGCGCGGGGAGAAGGAAGAGATGCTCACACTGCATCTCGAAGCCGACACCGAAGAACCGGCACCCGGCGAGCGCACCCTCTACGAGGGCCGCATCGCGGTCGCCTTCGGCATCGCCGACAAGGGCCGTCCGGCCGATTCCTGGCTGCTCGACACCGTCCGCTGGGCCTGGCGCACCAAGCTCGCCGTGAGCCTGGGTATCGACACCAGGATGCGGTTGCGCCAGGCGGCCGAGAAGGACGCGGTCGACGTGTTCGCCGCGAACCTGCGCGACCTGCTGCTCGCCGCACCCGCGGGCACCCGCACCACCATGGGCCTCGACCCCGGTTACCGCACCGGCGTGAAGGTCGCCGTCGTCGACGCCACGGGCAAGGCCGTCGCGACCGAGGTGATCTACCCGCACAAGCCGCAGGGGCAGACCGAGAAGTCCCTCGCGGTGCTGGCCGCGCTCGTCGCCCGCTTCGGCGTGGAGCTCATCGCCATCGGCAACGGCACCGCCTCGCGCGAGACCGATGCCCTCGCGGTGGAACTGATCTCGCGGATTCCGGAGAACAAGCCGACCAAGATCGTGGTGTCGGAGGCGGGCGCCTCGGTGTATTCCGCGTCGGCCTACGCCTCGGCCGAATTGCCCGACATGGACGTGTCGCTGCGCGGCGCGGTCTCCATCGCCCGGCGTCTGCAGGACCCGCTCGCCGAACTGGTGAAGATCGATCCGAAGTCGATCGGCGTGGGCCAGTACCAGCACGACGTGTCCGAGACGCTGCTCGCGCGCTCGCTGGGCGCGGTCGTCGAAGACGCGGTGAACGCCGTCGGTGTCGACGTGAACACGGCTTCGGTGCCGCTGCTCTCGCGGGTGTCGGGTGTTTCCTCGTCGGTGGCGGAAAGCATTGTGGCCCACCGCGATCAGAACGGGCCTTTCGCCAGCCGCAAGGCCCTGCTCGAGGTTCCGCGCCTGGGGCCGAAGGCTTTCGAACAGTGCGCGGGCTTCCTGCGTATCCGCGGCGGTGTCGACCCGCTCGACACCTCCGCCGTGCACCCCGAGGCCTATCCGGTGGTGCGCCGCATTCTCGAGCACACCGGCCGGGAGATGGCCGAGGTCATCGGCAACACCAGCACTCTGCGCGCGTTGAAGCCCGGCGACTTCACCGACGAGAAGTTCGGCGTGCCCACCGTCAGCGACATCATCGCCGAGCTGGAGAAGCCAGGTCTGGACCCGCGTCCGGAATTCAAGACCGCCGAGTTCGCCGCGGGCATCGAGAAAGTCGCCGATCTGAAGCCCGGGATGGTGCTCGAGGGCGTCGTGACGAATGTGGCCGCGTTCGGCGCGTTCGTCGATGTCGGCGTCCATCAGGACGGTCTCGTGCACGTGTCGGCGCTGTCGCACACCTTCGTCAAGGATCCCCGCGAAGTGGTGAAGTCCGGTGACGTGGTGAAGGTGAAGGTTCTCGAGGTCGACGTCGCCCGTCAGCGGATCGGGCTCACCCTGCGGCTCGATGACGAGCCGGGCAAGCCCGCGCAGGGGGACAATCGTGGGGGTGGCGCGCCGCGCGGGCAGGGTCGTGGACAGCAAGGCGGTCGTGGTCCGGCACCTGCCCGCAACCAGGGACAGGGGCGTCAGGGCAACGGCGGCGGTAACCAGCGCAAGCAGGCTGCGCCACCGAGCGGTTCGATGGCAGACGCCCTGCGCGCGGCTGGTTTCGGCAACAAGTAGGTAGCGACTCGACGACAGGGCGGGCGGCATGCGACGGTGGCTCGAAGAAGAGGTGATCGCGCACGGCCGCCTGCCCCTGCTCTGTTTTCTGCTGGGGTTCATCCTCGGCTTCGTGGTGATCCGGGTGAGTGTGCGGATGATCCGGGCCAATGTGCGCTGGTGGCCGGGCAATGTGAAAGCCGGCGACACCCACATCCACCACATGGTGTTCGGCGTGATCACCGTGCTGCTGTCCGGCATCGGGCTGATCGCCACCGCCGAGGACTCCACCCAGGTCACCTCGAGCGTGCTGGCCGCGATCTTCGGGATCGGCGCCGCGCTGGTACTCGACGAATTCGCGCTGATCTTCTATCTGCGTGACGTCTACTGGTCCGAGCAGGGCCGAACCTCGGTGGACGCCGTCTTCGTCGCCTTCGCCGTGACCGGTCTGCTCCTGCTCGGCGTCCAACCGGCGACGTTTCTGGACTACGACGACTTCCGGGCATCGCGCGGTGTCGGGGTGCGGGTCGGGGTGGTGATCACGATCACGGTGAATCTGGTGCTCGCCGCGATCGTGATCGCCAAGGGCAAGATCTGGACCGGGCTGTTCGGCATGTTCTTCACGCCGCTGCTGCTGGTCGGCGCGGTGCGGTTGAGCAGGCCTGGCGCCCCGTGGGCGCGCTGGCGCTACGGCCACCGGCCCAAGACCATGAACCGGGCGGTCGCGCGGGAGCGGCGCTATCGTCGCCCGGTCATCCGCGCGAAGATCTTCATCCAGGACCTCATCGCGGGCAAGCCCGACGTCGAGCACGCGCGCACGGCAGCCGAGGCGGAGTTGGCGCGGACCGTCGTCCCGGCGCCCTCGGCACCGCCGCCGCATCCGCACCTGCTGCCGCGCCGCCGGGCCGACCAGACCGACGAGCAGTGAGGCCGATTTCGATCAGGGCTACCCGGTCTGGCACAATGAACCGGTTGCCTTGGACGAGTCATGTCCGAGAGCACTCCTGTTCTGAGCATGAACCGGTCGAGCGCGCGAGTGCCGCCAGGTTCCTCTGTTCACGCAAAGAATCCGAAAAGGTGGAAAATGAACACCCTTGATTTCGTCGACGAGAAGTCGCTGCGTAGCGATGTCCCCAACTTCCGTCCGGGCGACACCCTGAACGTGCACGTGAAGGTCATCGAAGGCTCGAAGGAGCGCATCCAGGTCTTCAAGGGCGTCGTGATCCGGCGTCACGGCGGCGGCATCGGCGAGACCTTCACGGTCCGCAAGGTGTCCTTCGGCGTCGGTGTCGAGCGCACCTTCCCCGTGCACAGCCCCAACATCGACCACATCGATGTCGTGACCCGCGGTGACGTGCGTCGCGCCAAGCTGTACTACCTGCGCGACCTGCGCGGCAAGGCTGCCAAGATCAAGGAAAAGCGCTGATCTCGCAGTAGCACTTCGCAGTACCAGAATTCTTCAGGTAGCCCGGTACCCGACTCACGTCGGGGTGCCGGGCTACTCTGTTCGGCGTGGCAGACGAAAGTGGGTCGGTGTCGGTGTCCGATTCGGGCGACGAAGGCGGGCGGCGCAGAAAAAAGCGCGGCGACAAGAAGCAGCGCCCGTTCTGGCAGGAGCTGCCGATACTCGTCGTGATCGCGGCTGTGATCGCCGCGCTGATGGTGACTTTCGTCGGTCGGCCGTATGTGATCCCCTCGCAGTCGATGGAGAACACGCTGCTGATCGGGGATCGCATCTACGTCCAGAAGATCAGTTATTACGGCTCCGAACCCGGACCGGGCGACGTGGTGGTGTTCGTCGGGCCGCCGTCGTGGAACGGGCACTACAAGTCGGTGCGTTCGGACAACACTGTCGTGCGCGGTCTGCAGAACTTCCTGTCCTATTTCGGGCTGGTCCCGCCGGACGAGAACGATCTGGTCAAGCGCGTGATCGCGGTCGGCGGGCAAACCGTGCAGTGCTGCGATCCGCAGGGTCGCGTCATGGTCGACGGCAAACCGCTCGACGAGCCGTACATCAAGAAGGACTACCCCTGGTACACCGACCGTCCCAACGCCGTGTACCCGGCAGGCCGGGTGTTCGGCCCGGTGAAGGTGCCGGAGGGCAATCTGTGGGTGATGGGCGACAACCGCAACGAGTCGGCTGATTCGCGCGCACACGTCAGCGACGATCTCCAGGGCACCGTGCCGGTGGACAACGTCCGGGGCAAAACGGTGTTCAAGATCTGGCCGCCGAACCGGATGGGCCCAGTGAAGACTCAGAACGCGCAAGAGAACTGACACGATGAGGACGAGTGTTCTGTGCCCAGTGAAGACCCAGAACGCGCAAGAGAACTGACACGTTGAGGAGGGGTGTTCCGGGGCGAACACGCACCCGGAACACTCGGTCGAACTGACGCGACGGGACAATCGAACTGTGGGGCAGGATCGGACCAGCTGGCCGCCGCGGATGGTGATGCGCCGGGCGGCGGGACTACGCACGCTCGAGGCCGCGCTCGTGCGCGGTGGCCTCGCGCCGGTGGCCGGTGTCGACGAGGCGGGGCGCGGACCCTGCGCGGGTCCGCTGGTGGTGGCCGCGTGCCTGCTGGCGCCCAAGGCCTACGACAAGCTCGCCGGGCTCGACGACTCCAAGAAACTCACGGAGGCGGCTCGTGAGGAGCTGTTCCCGGTGGTTCAGCGGTTGTCGCTGGCCTGGAGCGTCGTGGTGGTACCTGCGTGGGAGATCGACTCGATCGGGATCCACGTCGCCAATATCGAGGGCATGCGCCGAGCCGTGGTCGGTCTCGAACGCACCCCCGGCTACGTCCTGACCGACGGATTCAAGGTCCCCGGCCTGCCCGCACCGTCACTGCCGGTGATCGGCGGCGACGGCACCGCGGCCTGCATCGCGGCCGCGAGCATCCTGGCGAAGGTGACCAGGGACCGGATGATGGTCGAGCTCGACGCGCAGCTGCCCGGCTACGGTTTCGCCGCGCACAAGGGCTACAACACGCCCGAGCACACCGCCGCCCTGCGGCAGCTCGGACCGAGCACAGAACACCGCCGTTCCTGGCGGAATGTGCGCGAGCTCGAGGTGCCCGGAGGTAGCCGAGTGGCTACTCGCGCGGCACATGCGCGATGATGTCACCAATGAACGCGGCGCTGCTAGCAGGAGGACGTCCCACCCGATGAGTGCTGAGGACCTCGAGAAGTACGAAACCGAGATGGAACTGTCGTTGTACCGCGAGTACAAGGACATCGTCGGCCAGTTCTCGTACGTCGTGGAGACCGAACGGCGCTTCTACCTGGCCAATTCGGTCGAGCTGCGTCCGCAGAACGCCGACGGCGAGGTGTATTTCGAAGTGCGGATGAGCGATGCGTGGGTGTGGGATATGTACCGCCCGGCACGGTTCGTCAAGCACGTTCGGGTGATCACGTTCAAGGACGTGAACATCGAGGAGCTGGAGAAGCCGGACCTGCGCCTGCCGGAGTAGTTGTCCACAGGGGCGCGGTTATCCACAGGATTTCTTTTGCCCAGGTCGCGGGGGACAGCCACGTGAGCGTCTGTGGCCATGCTTTCGCTCATGGCACACAAACAGGCGCTCGGGGCGTACGGGGAGAAGCTGGCCGCGCAGTATCTGTGCGAGTCGGGGATGGAGATCGTCGCCCGCAATTGGCGGTGTCGATACGGTGAGCTGGACCTGATCGCCCAGGACCCGTCGATCACCGCGTTCGTCGAGGTGAAGACGCGGTCGGGCCTGGGGTTCGGAACTCCGGCCGAGTCGGTCACCTTCAGCAAGCAGCAGCGCATCCGCCGGCTGGCGCTGCTGTGGCTGGCCGAACAGGACGGGCCGTGGCGGCGGATCCGCTTCGACGTCGTGTCGGTCCTGATGCCGCGGGGGCGCGGGCCGGTCATCGAACATCTGACCGGCGCGTTCTGATGGCGCTCGGACGGGCGCTGTCGGTCGCTGTGACGGGGGTCGACGGGCAGCTCGTGGAGATCGAGGCCGATATAGGTCAGGGTCTGCCCTCGGTGAATCTGGTCGGTCTGCCCGATACCGCCCTCCAGGAATCGCGCAATCGGGTGCGTTCGGCGGTGGCCAATACGGGGGAGAAGTGGCCGGACGGCCGGGTGATCCTGGCCCTCTCGCCTGCGACACTGCCGAAAGTGGGCAGCGTCTACGACCTCGCACTGGCGGTTTCCGTGCTCGACGCCTCCGGGGCGGTGCCCGGCGAGCGGCTGGTGAAAACGGTGCTGCTGGGGGAATTGGCGCTCGACGGGCGGGTTCGGCGGGTGCGCGGGGTGCTGCCCGCGGTGATCGCGGCCCGTCGGGCCGGGCTGCCCACGGTGGTCGTGCCCGCCGAGGCGGTGGCCGAAGCGGGGCTGGTCGAGGGAATCGAGGTGCTCGGGGCGACGAGCCTGCGGGCAGTGGTGGCGTGGCTGCGCGGGGAGGGCCGGCTGCTCGAACCCGACGGCGTCGTGCCGGGGACACAGGTCCCGTGCGGTGACCTCAGCGATGTCGTCGGGCAGGACGAGGCCCGCTGGGCGCTGGAGGTCGCTGCGGCAGGCGGGCACCATCTGCTGCTCACCGGGCCGCCCGGGATCGGCAAAACGATGTTGGCACAACGTCTTCCGGGGCTGCTGCCGCCGCTGTCGGAAGCGGAGTCGCTGGAGGTGACCGCGATCCATTCGATGGCGGGATCGCTGTCGGCCGAGCAGCCGTTGCTCACGGTGGCTCCCTTTGTCGCGCCGCATCATTCGACGTCGGTCACCGCCATGATCGGCGGTGGTTCCGGCATGGCCGGTCCCGGCGCGGTCAGCCGGGCCCATCGCGGGGTCCTGTTCCTCGACGAATGCGCCGAGATCGGCACGAAAGTCCTGGAGGCACTGCGGACTCCGCTCGAAGAGGGGGAAGTGCGCATCGCCCGGCGCGACGGCGTTGCCCGGTACCCGGCCCGCTTCCAGCTCGTCTTGGCGGCCAATCCCTGTCCGTGTGCTCCGGCACGCGATGTGGACTGCATCTGCGCGCCACTGGCACGGCGCCGCTACCTGGGCAAACTGTCGGGGCCGTTGCTCGACCGCATCGATATCTGGGTCCAGATGCACGGGCACGCCGGTGCGACGTTCGGCGACGAACAGGCCGAGAGCAGCAGCACGGTGGCCGAACGCGTGGCCCGGGCGCGAGCCCGCGCGGCGCAGCGGTGGAGCGAGGACGGGTGGGCGACCAATGCCGAAGTGCCGGGCCACATTCTGCGGAAGCGATTCACGTTGCCGCGGGAAGCGATCGCGCCGATCGAGACGGCCTTACGGCTGGGGCGCATGTCGGCCCGTGGCGCCGACCGGGCCATCCGGGTCGCCTGGACGGTCTGCGATCTGCGCGAAGGGGAGCGGCCCACCGTGCAGGATGTGATGTCGTCGTTGAACTTCCGGCAGCGAGGCGCGCAATGAGCGAATCGTGTGCGGTCGGCGAGGTGGTGGACCTCGACGGTGATCCGGACGAGCGCCGACTCGCCTGGGTGTACCTGTCGCGGGTGGTGCAGGGGCCGTGTGCGCCACTGTCGGCCTTGATCGCCTCGGTCGGGGTGTGCGAGGCCGCGCGTGCTGTCCGTGAGCACGAGTTGCCCGCGGCACTGCGTGGTCCCACCGCGATGCGGCGTGAGATCGACTCGGCAGCAGCGGATCTGGAGACGATCGCGCGTCTGGGCGGGCGGGTGATCACTCCCGACGACGAGGAATGGCCGGGCTGGCGGATGCTCGGACTCGATCAGCTCGACAGCGAGCGTGATCGCGAGGCGGCTGTGCCGCTGGTGCTGTGGGCGCGGGGTCCCCTCTCGCTCCACAGCGCGTCCGAACGTGCTGTCGCGGTGGTCGGTTCGCGGTGTAGCAGTGGATACGGGTTGCAGGTGGCGAGCGAGATCGCGTGCGACCTGGCAGGCCGGGGCTGGACGATCGTCTCCGGAGCGGCCTTCGGCATCGACGCGGCGGCACACCGGGCGGTCCTCGCCGTCGGTGGAACCACCGTCGCGGTCCTCGCCTGCGGTGTCGATCGTCCCTATCCGGCGCAGCACGACCGCCTGCTCGCCGCCATCGCCGAAAGTGGTCTGGTCGTCAGCGAATACCCGCCGGGCATCTCGGCGCAGAAACATCAGTTCCTGGCGAGGAACCGGTTGATCGCAACGCTCGGGGACGGGGTTCTGGTGGTCGAGGCAGGGTTACGCAGTGGCGCTCGCAACACCGTGAAATGGGCCCGCAGACTGGGCCGGCCGGCCATGGCTGTGCCGGGACCGGTCGGGTCGGCCTCCTCGGCAGGCTGTCATCGCATGATCAGAGACGGCGAGGCGCTGCTGGTAACCCGAGCCGACGACATCATCGACGAAGCGGGTCCCCTCCGTCTCCCCGTCAGCGCAGGTGGCACGGCGGACCCCGCCGGCCACCTGCGCGGTGCTGAAGCTGAGATCTACGCGGCGCTACCCACCATCGGCTCGCGTCTACCTCGCGAACTGTCGCAGCAGTCCGGCTTGGACCTGGCCACGGTTCGAGCGGTCCTGCCGAGCCTGGAGCTCGCCGAACTGGTCGGCTGCGATTCCGGTGGGTGGTTTCGGACCTCCGGTCGGCGAGCCAGCTGACGTCGTGAGCGCCCAGCAGGGTGTTGTCGTGTGAACATCGGTGGGCCGGGCGAGCGCAGGGTCTGTCCCGGCTGCGCGGCGCTCGTCGAGTGGTAGGGCGACTGAGTGCTTCGCCGGCAGGGCGGCGACGGGTGCGCAGACGGGCAGTTCGGCGCAGCGGACCGTTCGGTCGGCTCGGCGGCGTGGTGGGTTGCGTGGGGGACCGGGAAGGGTGACGGTTGGGTCATGGATGTGTTGCCCGATGACCTGACCGCGTTGCTTACCGAGTTCGGACGGCATCTGCGGTTGGGCCGGAATCGGTCAGCACATACGGTGCGCGCGTATCTGGGGGATGTTCGGTCGCTGCTCGAGCATCTGTACGCGCGGTCGGCGGATTCGGCGGTGCGGGAGCTGGATCTGCCGTTACTGCGGTCGTGGCTGGCCGAGCTGGCGGCGGCGGGGGTGGCCCGGACGACCCTGGCTCGGCGGGCATCGGCGGCAAGGACTTTCACCGCGTGGCTGACCGAGACCGGGCGGCTCGGTGTCGACCCGGGGCTGCGCCTGCAAGCTCCGAAAGCCCATCGCGTGTTGCCCGCGGTGCTCGGCCGCGGTCAGGCCGAACAGGCCATGGTCGCGGCGGAATCCGGGGCGGCGCAGCAGGATCCGATGGCGCTGCGGGATCGGCTGGTCGTGGAGTTGTTGTACGCCACCGGGATTCGTGTCAGCGAGCTGTGCGGTCTCGATCTCGACGACATCGACCGGGAGCGCCGTCTGGTGCGGGTGCTCGGCAAGGGCAACAAGGAGCGCTCGGTACCGTTCGGTGGTCCGGCCGACACGGCGCTCGAGGCCTGGCTCCGGGCCGGCCGGCCCTCGCTGGTCAACAGCAACTCGGGCCGCGCCTTGTTCCTCGGCCAGCGTGGTCGCCGCCTCGACCAGCGCCAAGCGCGCGCCGTCGTCCACGACGTCATCGCCGCGATCCCCGGCGCTCCCGACATGGGCCCGCACGGCCTGCGCCACAGCGCCGCCACCCACCTCCTCGAGGGCGGCGCCGACCTGCGCGTCGTCCAGGAACTCCTCGGTCACGCCAGCATGGCGACCACCCAGCTCTACACCCACGTCTCCGTAGAACGCCTCAAACGAGTCCACGACCAGGCCCACCCCCGCGCCTGACCGCGTCGAGTCGGTCTTCGGCCCGGCCGCCTTCGATGGCTGATCGTGCCGAGTGGGTTCTCGGCCAGGCCCCGTGCGCGGCCGATTGGCTAGAGCGGTCTGGGGCCGCCCCCTGCGACTGGTCGCCTTGAAACGGGTTCACACCTTCCCCGCGTCGGCGGGTGACCTTGGTCGACCCGCAGCGTGCCGATCCTCGTGTCCGGTCTGGGGAAGTTGGCTCCCCGGAACAGTGCCGCTCCGGGAGTTCCTCGGACGGCCGGGAACCCTCGCACGTCCCTGTCATGGAGTGCGCACGATCGGCGCCGCGCTGTCACCGCACAGATCAGCGGCGACAACACGATCGACGCCGCGCTCATACGGATCATCGGTGGGTGGATCGGGGTAGCGCATGATGGGGGCAGGAGGTGGTGGTCGTGACGTTGCCCGAGGTCGGGGCCGAATCGGACGACGGCGAGGAAGAGGTCGACTATCGGTTCACCCTCGCTAACGAGCGGACGTTTCTGGCGTGGATCAGGACCGCGATCGGTCTGCTCGCCGGCGGCGTCGCGGTGCACACCCTCGTGCAGCCGACTCGGCTGGCCGGATTCGCCGGTGCCATCTCGATGATCTGCCTGATCATGGCGCTGGCCGTGGCCCTCGCCGCCTTCCGGCACTGGCGCCGGGTCGATCTCGCGATGCGTTCCGGGCGACCGTTGCCCGGAACGGTCCTGGTTCCCGTGTTGTCGGCCGGTGTCGCGATCGTCGCCGTGCTCGCCTGCGTGGCGGTCGTGCTGTCGTGACCGCACCGACCCTGGCGATGGAGCGCACCGCCCTGGCTTGGCGGCGCACCGCTCTCGGAGCGGCCGGCTGCGCCCTGCTCTTCGTGCACGAGGCGACTGTCGACGGTTGGCCGACATGGCCGGTCCCTTTCGCCGCTGCTGCGGTCGCCCTGCTCGTGTCCGGAGTCGGCTGGTCGCGTGGCCGCGCACTCGATCGCGGACGCTCTGGCACCGCGCACCGATTCGTCGCGACCACCACCCTCGCTGTCGCGGCCGTCTCCCTCATCGCGGCGGTCACCGTACTGCTCAACGGGTAGCTCGCGCTCGCCCTGCGACGTACTCGGCACCGGGGGCGTTGTCAGAAAATAGTGTGGTGGACGTGACTTCCCTGCGTGAGCGGCTGCGCGCCGCGTTGAAACCTGCGATGAAGGCCCGCGACCTCGGCGCGGTCACGGCGCTGCGTTCGGCGCTGGCGGCGATCGACAACGCGGAGGCGATCGATGCCGCTGACGTACGAGCCGGCGCCATGGAGGAAAGCCCAGTCGGCCTCGGTGCGGCCGAGGCTGTTCGCCGCGACCTCACCGAGGTCGAGATCGAAGCGATCGTCCGTCGAGAGATCGACGAAAGACGTTGTGCCGCAGCTGAATATGACCGACTCGGCGCGATCGATCGCCGCGATCGGTTGAGCGCCGAAGCCGACACGCTGGCCGCGCTGCTCTGATGGCCGTACCCGTGCCGACCGGGCCGCGACGTCAGTTGCTGGTGGGCAAGGTGTTCAGGTAGCGATGGGTGAACCAGCGCTGGATCAGCCGGGCGACGGGTCCGCCGAGACGGACGTACCAGGCGCCCGGCCGGGAGAAGGCGGTGATCAGGCCGTAGACGGTGTCGTCGGTCGGGTCGTATTCGACGGCGAACAGTTCCTCGCCGACCTCGGGGTGTCCCGGCAGGGTGCCGTAGGCGAAACCTCGGCGGTCGGGTTCGTCGAGGACGTAGACGACGCGGCAGGGCGCGCTGATGTTCAGTGGCCCGATGCGGAGAACGACCGTCAACTCGGTTCCGGGCTGCGCGGTTTCGGTGTCGGCGCCGCGAAAGGTGCCGACGCCCTTCTGAATTCCGAAGTCGAGAATGTAGGTGGCCGCGCGCTCGAACAGATCGCGGCCGTGGCCGATCGGCCGTCGATTCCGGAACCGGTGGTACCCGTCGGGCATCGTGGCGCGGGTGGCGCCCACGTCGGGATAGGTGAAAGGCGCTGAATTCTCGGACACGCCTCGATTCTCGTCCGCGACCGGCTGCCGCGGGGGCGGGGTGGCGGAGCGTTTCGTCACATCACGGTTCCAACGGTTTCAGCCGGACCGGCACCTCGTGCAGGAGTCCCAGCGGGTCGACGTATTCGCGCCGGTTGTGGGCGCCGGATTCACGGCGGGCTCCCCAGTGCAGGCACACGGCGGCCGGACACCCCTCGTGTCCGGCCACCAGCGTGCCGATCGCCGTGCCCCTGACCACCCGGCTCCCCACCGCGGCCTTCGCCGTCACCGGTTCATAGGTGGTGCGCAAGCCGCCCGGATGATCGATGGACACCACCGGCTTGCCCCCCACTTCCCCCGCGAACACCACGATGCCGTCCCCCGCCGCCAGCACCGTCTGCCCGGCGCTACCCGCCAGATCCACCCCCCGATGTCCCGGCAGCCAATTCCGCTCCGGCTTGTCGAACCGGCGCTCCACCGTCGGCCGCGGCCGCAACGGCCAACCGAACGGCCCCGATTCCGCCGCCTCGGCGGGCACCGCCCCACTGAGCACAATCGCCACCAGGCAGACGACACCCAGCACCCGCCCGAGAATCGTCCACGTCCGGAGCGCCGCTCGCCGCATCGTCGAGGATGTGCGCGGCCGCCGACCGCGACCGGTCCTGCCCGGCCACGCCGTGTTGTCGGGCCGCGAGCGATCGGCAGGGAACCTTTCGAACATCGAGGCCTCAGCGGTGAGGTCGTGGTGTCGGCACACGCTGCTGCCCGGCCAGCGACCGCAGCATCTCCCGCAGGACTGCGGGGAGTTCGGCCGCTGATCCACTTCCGCCGCCCGCCCGCACCACGATCTCGATCTCCGACCGAGCCCCCGCACTCTGATCGATCCCCTGCGGCCGCGCCGGGGCGGAGCCGGGATCGTGGACCGTCACCTGAACCGGAACCGGTGCGGGAACGAGTTCGCGTCGAGGCACGGTCACCGGAACCATGGTCGATTCCCGGCCGCACGAGACAGGGCCGGACGGGCGCTCCCGCGGCTGCACA
This sequence comes from Nocardia sp. NPDC057272, assembly GCF_042668615.1. Lineage (NCBI taxonomy): Bacteria > Bacillati > Actinomycetota > Actinomycetes > Mycobacteriales > Nocardiaceae > Nocardia > Nocardia sp. NPDC057272. The sequence goes on from NZ_JBHUYK010000005.1 coordinate 143,630, forward strand.
GGCGCGGCGCCCCTGCGCACACCTTCCGGCGTCGGCCTCGGCGGGAGTTCCACAGCCACCGCTGCTCTCAGGTTGATTTCGACGGCTACGTCCGCCGCCGGTCTGCCCGGCGAGGTCGGCGCGCTCTGAGGATTCGGCACGGGCGGTGCTATCGGCACAGCGCCGGGCGCGGCCGCGCGCTGCGCCGGGCGAATCACCTGGCCGACGTCCTCGGGTGGGTGGGCCAGGACGACAGCCCCGCGCACTCCGGCGCATACGGACGATGATCCACTGTGATGGGAGAGCGTCGGCGCGACGTCTGCGTCCGGAGCGCCGCTCTCGGGGTGTGCCGCGGCCGGTGCGGCAGCGATTCCCGCCGCGCAGAGCAGCGGAAACGTCGTGATCAAGGTGCGTGTCAAAGTGTTCATGCCCCAACTCTGGGCGCCGGACAACCCCACCGGGACAACGACTTCGGGAATGTGGACAACTTGCCCGCATGTGGATATCGCGTACTTCATCCGCGAAATGGGCGGTCGTTGCGCAGGGGCGATTTCGGACCTGGCCCTGCTCCGCGTAGACTGAACAAGCGGTTTGTGCTCAGCAGCCAATGCGTGTGCACAGCACGGACCGACTTCGCGCGCCACCCGTGCTCGTCCATCCGGTCGTCGCTCGCAATGCAGACGGTCCGCGAGGGCATGTCAGCGCGAGTTCTCCAGCGGATGAACAGGGAAATCGTCGGCTGGTCCCGGATTCTTCGAATCGGGTCCGGCGGTTTCGGTGGCGCCAGGGCAGTCGATCGCCGATCGACCGCGACAACCGGCAACGAAAGAGAGATACGAAGGCTATGCCTGTCGTAACTATGAAGCAGCTGCTCGACAGCGGCGCGCACTTCGGCCACCAGACTCGTCGGTGGAACCCGAAGATGAAGCGGTTCATCTTCACCGACCGCAACGGCATCTACATCATCGACCTGCAGCAGACGCTGACCTTCATCGACAAGGCCTACGAGTTCGTCAAGGAGACTGTCGCCCACGGTGGCACCGTCCTCTTCGTCGGTACCAAGAAGCAGGCCCAGGAGTCGATCGCTTCCGAGGCGCTGCGCGTCGGGATGCCCTACGTCAACCAGCGTTGGCTGGGTGGCATGCTCACCAACTTCTCCACCGTGCACAAGCGCCTGCAGCGCCTCAAAGAACTCGAGGCGATGGAGCAGACCGGTGGCTTCGAGGGTCGTACCAAGAAGGAAATTCTCATGCTCACGCGTGAGATGACCAAGCTGGACCGCACCCTCGGCGGTATCCGTGACATGGCCAAGGTTCCCTCGGCCATCTGGATCGTCGATACCAACAAGGAGCACATCGCCGTCGGCGAGGCGCGCAAGCTGAACATCCCGGTCATCGCGATCCTGGATACCAACTGCGACCCCGACCTGGTCGACTACCCGATCCCGGGTAACGACGACGCGATCCGTTCCGCCGCACTGCTCACCAAGGTCGTCGCTTCCGCGGTGGCCGAGGGCGTGCAGGCCCGCGCGGGCCAGGCTTCCGGCGACGCGAAGCCCGAAGCCGGCGCAGGCGAGCCGCTGGCCGAATGGGAGCAGGAGCTCCTGTCCTCGGCGACCCCGGCTGCCGAAGCCGATGTCGCTGCCGCGACCGAGGCCCCGGCCGTCGAGACCCCGGCCGAGGCCGAGGCCGAGGTCAAGGCCGACCCGGCACAGCACACCCCGGCCGACTTCTGAGCTGACCGGTAGCGCACTGTTCACCTTGCCGACCCGTCTGAATTCAGATGTGGTCGGCAAGGTGGCGTAATACCCGAACAAGTAAGTGCATGGCCTCGGCCGAGATGTCTTTTCCGTGGTTTCTCGGCCGCCTCGATCTGGACTGACCAGAGGGTGCGACGAAGGAGTGCCCGCCGGGAGGGAAGATCGAGGCCCACAGGGCCGAGAAACCTGCGGCGCCAGCCGCCAAAAATTACAGGAGGCTCGCCCCCGATGGCGAACTACACCGCTGCTGATGTGAAGCGGCTCCGGGAGCTCACCGGCTCCGGCATGATGGACTGCAAGAACGCGCTGGCCGACTCCGACGGCGATTTCGACAAGGCCGTCGAGGTGCTGCGTATCAAGGGCGCCAAGGACGTCGGCAAGCGCGCCGAGCGTGCGACCGCCGAAGGTCTGGTCATCGCCAAGGACGGCGTCATGGTCGAGATCAACTGCGAGACCGACTTCGTCGCCAAGAACGCCGAGTTCCAGCAGCTGGCCGACACCATCGTGACCGCGGCCGCCGCGGCCAAGCCGGCCGACCTGGACGCCCTCAAGGCGCTCAAGCTGACCGACGGCACCGTTGACGACGCCGTGCAGGCGCTGTCGGCCAAGATCGGCGAGAAGCTGGAACTGCGTCGCGTCGTGTCCTTCGACGGCCCCGTCGCCACCTACCTGCACAAGCGCGCTTCGGACCTGCCGCCCGCCGTCGGCGTGCTGGTGGAGTACGAAGGCACCGGCGACGCCGCTGCCGACGCCGCGCGTGCCGCGGGCATGCAGGTCGCCGCGCTCAAGGCCAAGTACCTGACCCGCGAGGAGGTGCCCGCCGATGTCGTCGACAACGAGCGTCGCATCGCCGAGGAGACCGCGCGCGAAGAGGGCAAGCCCGAAGCCGCGCTGGCGAAGATCACCGAAGGCCGCGTCAACGGCTTCTTCAAGGACGTCGTGCTGCTCGAGCAGTCCGCCGTCACCGACTCCAAGAAGACCGTCAAGGCGCTTCTGGAAGAGGCGGGCGTGAACGTGAAGCGTTTCGCTCGTTTCGAGGTCGGCCAGGCCTGATCCGCCTGAACTTCACGCATAGCCTCTTCGGCGCGGTGTGATACCGCGCCGGAGGGGCTTTCCTCATGGATCGACCGACCCCACTTCCGGGTGACCGCAACCTGATAGGGCAGGATGGATGCCGCCTGCTCGCCCCGCTCTCGACCTCGCCGAAGGAGACCGACACCCATGACCGACCCGGGTAACGACCGCCCTGGATACAACCGGGTGCTGCTCAAGCTGGGTGGGGAGATGTTCGGTGGTGGCGGGGTGGGCCTCGATCCCGACGTCGTGCAGACCGTGGCCGAGCAGATCGCCGAGATCGTCGAGACCGGCGTGCAGGTGGCCGTGGTGATCGGCGGCGGCAACTTCTTCCGCGGCGCCGAACTGGAGGAGCGCGGCATGGAGCGGGCGCGCTCCGACTATATGGGCATGCTCGGCACCGTGATGAACAGCCTTGCCCTCCAGGATTTCCTTCAGCAGCAGGGTGTGGACACCCGCGTGCAGACCGCCATCACCATGGGCCAGGTCGCCGAGCCCTACCTGCCGCTGCGCGCCAAGCGCCACCTCGAGAAGGGCCGCGTCGTGATCTTCGGCGCGGGAATGGGCATGCCCTACTTCTCCACCGACACCACCGCCGCTCAGCGCGCGCTGGAAATCGGCGCCGACGTGGTGCTGATGGCGAAAGCGGTCGACGGTGTGTTCGACGCCGATCCGCGCGTCGACCCGGATGCGAGCATGTTCACCGAGATCACCCACAAGGAAGTGATCGAAAAGGGCCTGAAGGTGGCCGATGCCACCGCTTTCAGTCTCTGCATGGACAACCAGATGCCGATGCTGGTGTTCAATCTGTTGATCAAGGGCAATATTGCCCGCGCGGTCGCCGGTGAACCCATCGGCACCCTGGTTCGGTCGTGACCCCGCACCCGCGGACGATGACGATGACGACGCTGTGGAGGATTCGGTCGTGATTGATGAAGCGCTCTTCGATGCCGAAGAGAAGATGGACAAGGCCGTCACGGTGGCGAAGGACGACCTGGGCAGCATCCGTACCGGTCGCGCCAACCCGGGCATGTTCACCCGTGTGCTGATCGAGTACTACGGCTCGCTCACCCCGATCACCCAGGTCTCGAGCATCACCGTGCCCGAGCCGCGCATGGTCGTGATCAAGCCCTACGAGCAGAGCTCGCTGGGCCTGATCGAGAACGCCATCCGCAACTCCGACCTGGGCGTGAACCCGACCAACAACGGCGACATCCTGCGCATCTCGGTGCCGCAGCTCACCGAGGAACGCCGCCGCGAGATGGTCAAGATGGCCAAGAGCAAGGGCGAGGACGCCAAGGTCTCGATTCGCAACGTCCGCCGCAAGGCGATGGACGAACTCGGTCGCATCCAGAAGGATGGCGAAGCGGGTGAGGACGAGGTCGGGCGCGCCGAGAAGGAACTCGACAAGACCACCGCCAAGTACGTGGCCCAGGTCGACGAGCTGGTCAAGCACAAGGAAGCCGAACTGCTCGAGGTCTGAGCGCCAGATCTCGCCAGTCCCGCTCGTGCGGGGGATGAACGGAACGACGAGTTGAGCGACGGGACAATCGTGGCCGAAGACGCCGCCGCCACCGGGGCGGCACCGGATCCCATGCCGGACAAGGTCGAGGAGACCGCGGCCGCGCCGCAGGACGAGCAGCCGCCCGCCCCGACCTCACGGGCCGGGCGGAATCTGCCCGCGGCACTGGCAGTCGGGCTGACGCTCGGGCTGTCGTTGATCGCGATCCTGTTGTTCGTCCCGAAGGTGTTCATCGCGGTCGCGGGCATCGGCGTCGGCGTGGCGACCTGGGAGGTCACCAAGCGGCTGCGCGAAGCCGATGTGCTGGTGCCGCGGATTCCGCTGCTGGTGGGCGGTCAGGCGGTGTTCTGGCTGGGCTGGCCGTGGGGGGCGAGCGGGGTGCTCGGGGCGTTCGCCGCCACCGCGCTGGTGTGCATGGTGTGGCGTCTGTTCGACCACGGCCTCAGTACCGCGCCGAAGAACTTCCTGCGTGACACCGCGATCGCGGTGTTCACCCTCACCTGGATCCCGCTGCTGGCCGCGTTCTCGACGCTGCTGCTGCTCGAACCCGACGGCAATCTACGGGTGCTCACCTTCATGATCCTGGTGGTGTGCTCCGATGTCGGCGGCTACGTCGCCGGTGTGCTGTTCGGCAGGCATCCGATGGTGCCCGCGATCAGCCCGAAGAAGTCGTGGGAGGGGTTCTGCGGGTCGCTGGTGTTCAGCGTGATCGGCGGTCTGCTGACCGTCACGCTGCTGCTCGAGGCGAACTCGATGATCGGTGTGGTGCTCGGTGTCGGCCTGGTGGCCGTGGCGACCATCGGTGATCTGATCGAGTCGCAGATCAAGCGGGAGCTCGGCATCAAGGACATGGGGACGCTCCTGCCGGGGCACGGGGGAATCATGGATCGCCTGGACTCGATGCTGCCCTCGGCGTTCGTCTCCTGGCTGGTACTCAGCGCGCTGATCTGATCGTCAGGGCCTCTTGGCGGCGTGCCGCAGTTGCAGGATGCGGACTCCGCCGACCAGGCCCATCACCAGCGCCCCCGCGATCACCGACAGCAACACGGTGACGCCGAGCGGCAGTTCGAAGTGCCAGAACAGCAGGTTGGTCCGGACCTTGTCGAGATTCTGGATGATGAAGATCAGCAAGACGATGCCGAGCAGGGCCGCGGCCAGCAACGCGATCCAGGTGTAGCCGGTGCGCGATCCGTGCACGGCGTCGCGCGGAGCCGGTGCCGGTGTGGTAGCAGGCTTCGCCGGTTCGGTCGGCTTGTTGTGCTTGCCGGTGAGATCGGTCGGCGGCGGGTCGTGTTCGGCCGGTGACGCACCGGATTCTGCGTGTGTACTCATAGTTCGATCATTGCCGACTGCTATGGCTCGTGCACGCATCTTGTCGATAACGTTGCCCGGCGTGGTGACCACGACGGTGCGTTTGGGACAATGGTGAAACTATGGCCATCTCCCTGCCCCTCGTGTTCGATGCTCCGCGCCGCGGCATGCCGCCGCGCCACCTCGCCGATCTCGATTCGGACGAACGCAAGGCCGCGGTGCAGGAGCTGGGATTGCCGAAGTTCCGGGCCGACCAGCTGGCCCGTCAGTACTACGGCCGCCTGCAATCCGATCCCGCCCTGATGACCGACCTACCCGCCGATGTGCGCGCGAAGGTCGGCGAGACGCTGTTCCCGCCGCTGCTGTCAGTGGTGCGCAATATCGCGTGCGACGAGGGCGACACCCGCAAAACGCTGTGGAAGGCGCACGACGGGACGCTGCTGGAGAGCGTGCTCATGCGTTACCCCGACCGCAACACGCTGTGCATTTCCAGTCAGGCCGGGTGCGGGATGGCGTGTCCGTTCTGCGCGACCGGGCAGGCGGGGCTCACCCGCAACCTGTCGACCGCGGAGATCGTCGACCAGGTGCGTGCCGCCGCGGCGTCCTTGCGCGACGGCGAGGTGCACGGCGGTCCGGGCCGGCTGTCCAACATCGTGTTCATGGGGATGGGCGAGCCGCTGGCCAACTACAAGCGGGTGGTGAACGCGGTTCGCCGGATCACTTCGCCTGCTCCCGACGGGCTCGGCATTTCGCAGCGGTCGGTGACGGTGTCGACCGTCGGCCTGGCGCCCGCGATCCGCAAACTGGCCGACGAGAACATGTCGGTGCGCCTGGCGGTGTCGCTGCACACCCCCGACGACGAACTGCGCGACACCCTGGTGCCGGTGAACAATCGCTGGTCGATCGCCGAAGTGCTCGACGCCGCACGGTATTACGCCGACAAGTCCGGGCGTCGCGTGTCGATCGAGTACGCGTTGATCCGCGATATCAACGACCAGCCGTGGCGTGCGGACCTGCTCGGCAAGAAACTGCACAAGGCGCTCGGGCCGCTCGTGCACGTGAACCTGATCCCGCTCAACCCGACACCGGGCAGCGAGTGGGATGCCAGCCCCAAGCCGGTCGAGAAGGAATTCGTGCGCCGCGTGATCGCCCAGGGCGTGTCGTGCACCGTGCGCGACACCCGCGGCCAGGAGATCGCCGCCGCCTGCGGTCAGCTCGCCGCCGAGGGTTAGAAGGCGCTCGTCGCCGTTGACGGGTTCGGAGGACGTGCCCGAGCTCAGACGATGCTGCTCGGTGCGATGAAGTCGTCGTAGGGGAGTGGGCCCGCGACGAAGGCGTTGACCGACATGAAGTTCAGGGTGATGTCGCCGCCGTGGTTGTCCAGGAAGGCGATATCGGAGGCGTCGCGGCCGGTGGCGATGCGTACCAGGCTCGAGCGCGGCGCGAGGCCGGTCGGGTCGTAGGTGCGCCACTCGCCGTCGATGTAGGCCTCGCAGACGGCGTGGAAGTCCATCGGCACACAGCCCGGCGCGTAGACCGCGGCGACCCGGGCGGGGACGCCGACGGCGCGCAACAGCGCGACCATCAGATGCGAGAAGTCGCGGCAGACGCCGGTGCCGGAGAGCAGCGTCTCCACCGCGCCGTCGATGGGTGTGCTGCTGCCCGAGACATAGGTGATCCGTCTGCCGATCCACGACGAGACGCGGTTGGCCACCTCGGGATCGGCGATGCCGTAACCGAATTCGGCCGCCGCGAAGCCCAGCAGCTTGTCCGACTCCGCGTAGCGGCTCGGCCGCCGGTACAGCGCGAGGTCGTAGTCGGAGGGCGGCGCGAGGACGGCGGTGCCCAGCACGGTCGCCTGATAGTCGATCCGGAGGGTGCCCGCGCGCACGTCGAGCACGTGGATCCGGGAACCGTGCGGACCGACCACTTCGCGTGGCGTGCAGAACTCGCCGTCGAGCGAGCATGTCATGGACTCGATGAGATCGAGTCCTGGCTGGCGGGCGACAGCGATCTGACACTGCAGCACCGAATCGGCATGGACCGCGACCTCCAGGCGAGCGGAAACGTCCCGTTTCACGCCCACAGACTGACAGGCGAATCGGGATCAGGCGAACCGAACCGCGCGAGCGGGTTGCGGCCCAGGCGTTATCGTCGTGGGACCGGTTCGACGCGTGCGTCCGAGATCGTTGACTATGGCGCGCGAAACAGCCTCTGTCACAGTCACTCTCGAGCTCGAAGCGGGCAATGCCTCGCTGATGGTCCTCGGCAAGATGCTCGGTCCGACCGGCGTTGCGCCCTTCGAGGTCAAACGGCGCTACGACGCCGCCACCGCGGATCGACGTGGCGAGATCATTCCGGCCGTCATCACGATCGACGCCCGCAAACGCTGGACGATGCGGCTCAAGACCCCGCCGACCGCGTCCTTGATCCGCAAGGCTCTCGGCCACCCCGGCTCCCCGCAGCCCGGGCACAAGCCGGTCGGCGCGATCAGCCGGGACCAGTTGCGCCGCATCGCGATCCGCAAACTTCCCGACTTGAACACCACCGATGTGGAGGCGGCGATGCGCATCGTCGCGGGCACGGCGCGATCGATGGGTGTGCGCGTGGAGGAGTGAGCTTGGGATGTAGTGCCCTGTACTCGCGCCCATTTGGCCGGGTAGCTGTCGCGGTGTTGCTGACCTTCACACTGATCATCGGCGGCGCCGTCACCTGGGTGTGGCAGGACGAGAGCACCTGGATATCGGACATGCTGGAACGGTCGCGTGCGCACAAAGATCTGGCCGCGATGTCGCAGGCATTTCCCCAGATGGTGCCGACCGGATTCGCGGACGGCCCTGGATTCGAAGGCCGCGAGTGTTCGGCGTACGCGAACACGAAGATTCGGAACGAACTCTTGTGGGAGCTGACGTTTCAGCAGGCAGACGCGAAATGGTCGTGCGGCAGCCTGGAAAGTGCCGATACCGACTACTTCTTCTACGCCTTCGCGACCGCGGCAGACGCGGTCGAGGCCGTGAATCGGTTTCGTGGTGAGACCGGTGACAAAGGAAACGCGTCGTCGGGGTCGCGGACCGACCACCATCGTGAACAGACCTACAACGGTGGATACAGTGGTTCCGCCGTGGTGTCCACCTTCAGCGATCCCGCGCGAGAACGGTGGGTGCTGGTATTCCAGCGCGGCTCGGCTTTCACCACAGTCGAGGCCGACATGCCTGTTCTCCTCGCCGACATCGCCCGCTTCCCACTGGGTTGAACCCGCCACCCGGCGGTGTACTGCACCGATTCGCGGGTCCTGCGTTTGGTAGGGTCCAGGCCGTCGGACGAAGAGCGAGATTCGGGGGTCAGAGTGGTTTCTGACGGGACGGTGTTCGCCGGCTACACGATCGACCGGCAGCTGGGTCAGGGCGGGATGGGGTCGGTGTATCTGGCCAGGCACCCGCGTCTGCCCCGATGGACGGCACTCAAGCTGCTGAATCGGGAGTTGTTCTCCGACAAGGAGATCCGGGCCAGGTTCGAGCGCGAAGCCGACCTGGTCGCCCAGCTCGACCACCCCAATATCGTCACCGTGTTCGACCGCGGCGTCGAGGGCGATCAGCTGTGGATCAGCATGCAGTACATCGACGGGATCGATGCCTCCTCGCTGGATCCGCATTCCCTGCCGCCGGACCGGGCGCTGCAGATCATCGGTGAGACCGCCGCCGCGCTCGACTACGCGCATCGCGCGGGGGTACTGCACCGCGACGTCAAGCCCGCCAACATCCTGCTGGCGCGTTCCAGCAGCCAGGAGCGGGTGTATCTCACCGACTTCGGCATCGCACGGCTGCGCGACGATTCGGGTCATCTCACCGAGACCGGATCGTTCACCGCCACGCTGGCCTACGCCGCACCCGAGCAGCTCACCGGCGCAGCACTGGATCACCGCGCCGACCAGTACTCCCTCGCGTGCACCCTCTATACATTGCTGACCGGCAGCGCACCGTACGAATCGACCAGCCCGGCCGCGGTCATCACCGGGCATCTGCAAGCGCCGCCACCCCCGATCAGCCCGCGTCGCGCCGGCCTGCCGCCGGTGCTCGACGCTGTGATGGCACGTGCGCTGGCCAAGCGACCCGCTGACCGGTTCACCTCGTGCGAGGAGTTCGTCGACGCCGCCCGACGGGCGGTGCGCACCGGAACCACCGGCGCCCGCCCGATCGCCCGGCCCACCTCGGGGGCGCACGCGCAGCCGTTCGTCGGCATGCAGCCCATGCGCCCGGTGAGTTCGACGGGCACTCCCATCCCGCAGTACAACCCCGCTCCGATGCCCCCACGGATGCCGCAGCCGCAGTACGCGCCCACGCCGCAGTATTGGCAGCCGCAACCGGCGCCGATACCGAATCCGCCGCCGCAACGGGGCGGCTGGGGATCGGCGCTGGGCACCTACGCGGTCCTGTTGGTCGTCGTCATCGTGATCGCCGGCGTGATCGCGCTGCTGGCCAACCTCTGATCGGCTCGTCGACCCGATCGGCGGGTGCCATATTCTGGTCAGAATGAGCGACTTCGACGTCACCGCCGCCGACTCCATCGACCTCGACCGGTTGCGTCGTTTCGTCGCAGTCGCCGAGGAGTTGCACTTCGCCCGCGCGGCCAAGGCGCTGCGGATCCCACGGCAGGCGCTGAGCGCCACCGTGATCGAGCTGGAAGAAGAACTCGGCACCCGCGTCTTCGTGCCGGGCGCTTCGCCCACCCAGCTCACCGACGACGGCACCGCGCTGCTCGCGCGTGCCAGGGACCTGATCCGGGTGCGCGAGCAGGCCGAACGGGAGCAGAAGCCCGACGCGCCCGCGAGCCTGCGAGTGGGGTTCGTGCCGGGGGTCACGGTGTCGAAGTGGGCGCGGATCTGGGGCGAACGGCTACCCGACCACCCGCTCGAGGTCGTCGGCGTCGCGCAGGGCGAGCAGGAGGCGGTGCTGCGCGAGGGGCGCGTCGACCTGTGCTTCGTCCGCCTGCCCATCGACCGGACCGCGACCAACGCGATCGCGCTGTGGCAGGAGACGCCGGTCGCGGTCGTGCAGAAAGACGACGCGCTGTCCCTGCTCGAGACGATCAGCCCGGCGGATCTGGCCGACGAGACGATCCAGGCCGGCGCCGACCTCGATCAGGCCGTCGACACTCTCGCCCTGGTCGCCGCCGTGGGTGGCGCGGCGATCATGCCGCAGTCGATCGCGCGCCTGCATCACCGCCGCGACCTGGTCTACCGCCCGATCAGCGACACCGAGTTCACCGAGATCGCGCTGGCATGGCCTGCCGGGACCGACAGTGATCTGCTCGAGGAGTTCGTCGGCATCGTGCGCGGCCGCTCGGCCAACAGCTCGCGCGGCGGGGTCGCGGAACCGGAGCAGCGCGCCGCGGCGCCCGCGCGCAAACCCGCGGCGAAGAAGCCCGCGGCCAAGAAACCGGCGCCGAAGAAGCCGGTCGCGCGTGGCCGCAAACCGGCCCGGCGCGGCCGCTGACACACGAAAACGCCTGCGGCGCATCGTGATTGCCGCAGGCGTGGACGTGCTTGTCGTCGAAGAACTACTTCGGCATCCGCCGGGTGAGCGAATCGACGACCAGGATGAGCGCCATCGCGCCGGCCAGGCCGACGAGGAAGATGTCCTCGACATGACCCTGGTGGTTGCCGATGGTCATCCCGAGCAGGGCCACGACGACGACCCAACCCGCGATGCGGAAGGTCTTGCGCGACTCACCGCTCCAGCCCCATGCTGCCGAGGGCACCTCGGCGGGGTCGACGCTGGTGGCGACGGCACGCTCGGTGCTGGCTTTATCGAGGTCCGTGGCTGCCACGATCGCTCCTAAGGGCTCGAGTTCTGGTTGGGCGAGTGAGCATATCGTGGCATACGACCGTCCGTCGTAGCCAGCAGCCCTGCCACAATGGGCCCGTGTCCCACCCCGCAACGCGTGCCGCGCACGCCAGTTCCCCGTCCACCGATCGGGTGAAGGTGCTGCTTCTCGGCAGTACCGGTTCGATCGGTACCCAGGCGCTCGAGGTGATCGCCGCCAACCCCGACCGCTTCGAGGTGGTCGGGCTGGCGGCACGCGGCGGCAACACCGCCCTGCTCGCCGAGCAGATGACCGCCACCGGCACCCGCAATGTCGCCGTCGCCGATCCCGCCGCCGCCCAGGCGCTCGGGCTGGAACTCGGCGGCCCCGACGCCGTGACCGAACTGGTCCGCCGCACCGCCGCCGATGTCGTGCTCAATGCCCTGGTGGGTTCGCTGGGTCTGGAACCCACGCTGGCCACCCTGCACGCGGGCACCCGCCTGGCGCTGGCGAACAAGGAATCCCTGGTCGCGGGCGGCTCCCTGGTGACGCGGGCGGCCGCGCCAGGCCAGATCGTGCCCGTCGACTCCGAGCACTCGGCGCTGGCCCAGTGCCTGCGCGGCGGTCGTGCGGAAGAGGTCGACCGGCTCGTGCTCACCGCGTCGGGTGGACCGTTCCGCGGCTGGAGCACCGAGATGCTCGAATCGGTGAACCCCGCGGAGGCCAAGACCCACCCGACCTGGTCGATGGGCCCGATGAACACCCTGAACTCGGCCTCGCTGGTGAACAAGGGCCTGGAACTGATCGAGACCCACCTGCTCTTCGGTGTGCCCTACGACCGCATCGACGTCACCGTCCACCCCCAGTCGATCGTCCACTCGATGGTCACCTTCACCGACGGCTCGACCCTGGCCCAGGCCAGCCCCCCTGACATGAAACTCCCCATCGCCCTGGCGCTGGGCTGGCCCGACCGCATCCCCGGCGCAGCCGCCGCCTGCGATTTCGGCACCGCCTCCACCTGGACCTTCGAACCGGTCGACGACGAGGTCTTCCCCGCCGTCCGGCTGGCCCGACAGGCAGGCGAAGCGGGCGGCAGCGTCACCGCGGTCTACAACGCCGCCAACGAGGTCGCCGTCCAAGCATTCCTCGACGGCAAGATCACCTTCCCCGCCATTGTGCGCACCGTCACCCGCGCGGTAGAGGCCGCCGACCGCTGGCATGCCGAACCCGATACCCTGGACGACGTCCTCGCGGCCGACCGCTGGGCACGGGAGTACGCCGCGAAGACCATCGACGGTGAAACAACGTCCTGACCTGACGACCACAACGAGACCACCACGTTTTCGGCCGCCCCGGATCCGAGGGGCGAGACGGAACGCCGCAGGCGCAGTATCGCCCCTCGGATTCGGGGTTACGAGGCCGAAAACACGCGGCGCCAGCCGCCAAAGAGAAGGGCCCACATGGTTTTCGCGCTGGGGTTCGCACTGTTCGCGCTCGGCATCACGATTTCGATCGCGCTGCACGAGTGCGGGCACATGTGGGCCGCGCAGGCCACCGGCATGAAGGTGCGCCGCTACTTCATCGGCTTCGGGCCGAAGGTGTTCTCGTTCCGTCGCGGTGAGACCGAGTACGGGCTCAAGGCGCTGCCGCTGGGCGGCTTCTGCGACATCGCGGGCATGACGGCGCTCGACGAGCTCGAACCGGAGGAGGTCGACCGGGCGATGTATCGCCAGTCGACCTGGAAGCGCCTCGTCGTGATGTTCGGCGGCATCGGCATGAACTTCCTGCTCGGGTTCGTCTTGCTGATGGTCCTCGCGATCGGCTGGGGCCTGCCCCAGCTCGAGCAGCCGCCCGCCACCGCGCTGGGCACCATGAGCTGTGTCGCGCAGGAGACCCCGCAGAAGACCCTCGCCCCCTGCACCGGCGACGGACCCGCCCAGCGCGCCGGTTTGCGGCGTGGTGACGTGGTGAAGGCCGTGAACGGTGTCGAGGTGAGCACCTGGGCGCAGTTCCAGGCCGAAACCCAGAAGCAGACCGGCACTTTCACCTACACGATCGAACGCGACGGCACCACGCTGACGGTCCCGGTCACCCCGGAACGGGTCGTGCGCTCGCCCAAGGAAGGCGCGAGTCGTGAGGTGAGCGCGGTCGGCGTCGGCCCCGACTACGCCGAGCCGAAGCAGTACGGCCCGATCGCGGCGATCCCGGCCACCATCTCGTTCACCGGTGATTTCTTCGTCGAGACGGTGAAGTCGCTCGCCAAGATGCCGCAGAAGGTGTCGGCGCTGTGGGAAGCGGTCACCGGCGGCGAGCGCGATCCGGAGACCCCGGTCAGCGTCTACGGTGCCAGCCGCATCGGTGGCGAGACCGCCGAGCGTGGCCTGTGGGGCATGTTCATTATGGTGCTGGCCAGCTTGAACTTCTTCCTGGGAGCATTCAACCTGCTGCCCCTGCTGCCGCTGGACGGCGGGCATATCGCGGTGGTGCTCTACGAGAAGATCCGCAACACGATCCGCGGCTGGCTCGGCAAGGCCCCTGCCGGTCCGGTCGACTATCTGAAGCTGCTCCCGGTGACCTATGTGGCGGTAGTGATCGGTGGTGCGTTCATGGTGCTGACCTTGGCCGCCGATATCGTCAACCCGATCCGTCTGCCCTGAGGTGAGACGGCCGGTGTCGTGCCCCTCACAGGGCGCCCCGTTACCCTGCGCGACTAAGCTCGGCAACAACAACCCAGGTCGATCCGCGAAACGTACGAAAGAAGGCAGCCGAACGTGACCAGCACAATCGGATTGGGGATGCCCGCCGCCCCCGCTGCTGTTCTCGCACCCCGGCGCAAGACCCGCCAGCTGATGGTCGGCAATGTCGGCGTCGGTAGCGATTCGCCGATCTCGGTGCAGTCGATGACCACCACCAAGACCCACGACATCAACGCCACGCTGCAGCAGATCGCCGAGCTCACCGCCTCGGGCTGCGACATCGTGCGGGTGGCCTGTCCGCGCCAGGAAGACGCCGACGCGCTCGCCACGATCGCGAAGAAGTCGCAGATCCCGGTGATCGCCGACATCCACTTCCAGCCGCGCTACATCTTCGCCGCCATCGACGCGGGCTGCGCGGCGGTGCGCGTCAACCCGGGCAACATCAAGGAATTCGACGGCCGCGTCGGCGAGGTGGCCAAGGCCGCGGGCGCCGCGGGCATCCCGATCCGCATCGGCGTCAACGCCGGTTCTCTGGACAAGCGGATGCTGGAGAAGTACGGCAAGGCCACCCCCGAAGCGCTGGTCGAGTCGGCGCTGTGGGAGGCGAGCCTGTTCGAGGAGCACGGCTTCGGCGACATCAAGATCTCGGTCAAGCACAACGACCCGGTGATCATGGTCGAGGCCTACCGCCAGCTCGCCGCGCAGAGCGACTACCCGCTGCACCTCGGTGTCACCGAAGCGGGCCCGGCGTTCCAGGGCACGATCAAGTCCGCGGTGGCCTTCGGCGCGCTGCTCAGCGAGGGCATCGGCGACACGATCCGCGTGTCGCTCTCGGCCCCGCCCGCCGAGGAGATCAAGGTCGGCGGCCAGATCCTGCAGTCGCTGAACCTGCGCCCGCGCAAGCTCGAGATCGTGTCCTGCCCGTCGTGTGGACGCGCCCAGGTGGACGTGTACACCCTGGCCGACGCGGTCGCCGCCGGTCTGGACGGCCTAGAGGTGCCGCTGCGCGTCGCGGTGATGGGCTGCGTCGTGAACGGGCCCGGCGAGGCACGCGAGGCCGACCTCGGTGTCGCCTCCGGTAACGGCAAGGGGCAGATCTTCGTCAAGGGTGAGGTCATCAAGACCGTGCCCGAGCATCTGATCGTGGAGACCCTGATCGAAGAGGCGATGCGCATCGCCGAACAGATGGACGCGGAGCCGGGTGCGGAGCCCGTTGTCTCTGTGAGCTGAACCGACCTCCGCACACGGTCATCCGGCGGATTCGGCGGACCCGTACCGCTCGGCGTGCTTTCGTGGCAGGCTTGTGCCGTGCGGAGTCTGCTGGAGCCGACGCGACGGTCCAAAACCGCTCCCGCGCGCCCGGTGGCCGTGCGAGATCTCGGTGAGGTGCTGCGCGTCCTCGACGCCGACCCGGTGGCGTCGTGCATGATCGCGGCCCGGGTGCAGGAATTCGGGATCGACTCCCGGACCGGTGCCGGTGAGCTGTGGAGCCGCGGCGGACCGGCCGACTCCCTGTGTTTCTCCGGCGCCAATCTGGTGCCGCTGCGCGGTGACCAGCAGGCATTGCGCGCATTCGCCGATCGGGCAGGCCGCTGGCCGCGGGTGTGTTCCTCGGTGGTCGGCAGGCAGGAACTCGCACTCCCGCTGTGGGAGATGCTGCTCCCGAGCTGGGGCCCGGCCAGGGAACTGCGCGCCGATCAGCCCCTGCTGGCACTGGCCAGGCCGGCCGCCGCGCGCGCCGACGGGGGAGTGCGCCGCGTGCGGCCCGACGAGATCGACCGCTATCTGACCGCCGCGATCGCGATGTTCATCGAAGAGGTCGGCATCGACCCGCGCACGGGCGACGGTGGGCGCGGCTATCGGCGGCGGATCAAGAATCTCATCGAATCCGGCAGGGCCTGGGCACGTTTCGAGGACGGTGAGGTCGTCTACAAGGCCGAGATCGGCGCGCTGTCGCGGCGCACCGGCCAGATCCAAGGCGTGTGGGTGCATCCCGAATTCCGGGGTGCGGGTGTGGGGACCGCCGGGACCGCCTCGGTCGCCAATGCTGTTGTGGCAACAGGCCGTACGGCGAGTCTCTACGTCAACGACTACAACCGCGTCGCCCGCCGCGCCTACAGCCGGGTGGGGTTCCGTCAGATCGCTACCTTCGCAACCGTCTTGCTGGACTGAAACTTTGGCGCGTGGCGCCGAGGTCGGGGGGCTTTTCGCCGCTACCATCGGTGCCGATGAGGACACGGATGCTCACCACGTGCGCGGTGGCCGCCCTCGCTGTCGCGGCGACGGCCTGTTCTTCCGGTGCCCAGGGGCCGGTGCCCGCTGCCGACGCCTTCGCCGAGGCATTCGCCGAACACGATCTCCCCGCGGCCGCGGCGCTCACCACCGCACCCGAGAAGGCCGCGGCGGCACTGACTTCGACGTGGCAGGCGTTGCAGGCGGAGAAGTTGTCGATCCGCACCGGCGACGCGCGCGTCAACGGTGACACCGCGACGGTCGACTACACCTACGAGTGGACCCTGCCGAAGGGTCGTCAGTGGACCTATTCCGGCGAATTGCAGATGGGCCGCAGTGACGGGCGCTGGCTGGTCCGCTGGAGCTCCGCCGACATCCATCCCAAACTCGGCGACACCCAGAGCATGGAGTTGCGCACCCGCCCCGCGCCGCGTGCCAGGGTGAACGAGGCCGCGGGCAGCGACGTGCTGGTCCCCGGCAAGGTCTCGCGGGTGAAGTTCACCGTGGCCGACGCTCCCGACCCCGGCCGCGTCGCCGGTGCGCTTGCCGCGGCGCTGAGCCGCATCGACCCCGTCGCCTACACCCCGCAGTCCATCCTCACCGCGGCGCGCAAGACCGACGGCGCGCACACCGTGATCCTGCTCAACGAGTACGAGGCCGAGACCATCGGCGGCGAACTGATCGGCCTGCCCGGCGTGACCCTGACCCAGGAGTGGGACATGGTGCCCACCGACCGCAAATTCGCGCCCGACCTGCTCACCCAGGTCCGCAAGACGGTGATCGCCGAGGTCGACGGCAAGGCGGGCTGGAGCGTGGTCACCCGCAATGCCGACGGCGCCGATCTCGATGTGCTGCACGAGGAAGCGGCCGAACCGGCGCCGTCGTTCGCGCTGAGCATTGACCGGTTCGTGCAGAATTCCGCCCAGCACGCGGTCGACCTGCGCACCGAGCAGGCGATGATGGTGGTGCTGCGCCCGTCGACCGGTGCGATCCTCGCGGTGGCCCAGAACAAGTTCGCCGACCGCGACGGTCCGGTGGCCACCAGTGGCCAGTACCCGCCGGGCTCGATCTTCAAGACGGTCACGGCGTCGGCGGCGATGGCCTCCGGGCTGGCCACGCCCGACACCGTGCTGGCCTGTCCGAGCAGCACCATCATCGGCGAGCGCACCATCCCCAACTACAACATGTTCACCGTCGGTGAAGTGCCGATGGCCACCGCCTATGAACGCTCGTGCAACACCACCTTCGCCAGGCTGGCCAGCAAGCTCGAACCCGACGCGCTCACCGAGGCCGCGGCGCGTCTCGGCGTCGGCCAGGACTACAAGGTCGAAGGTCTACCGACCGTGTCCGGGTCGGTGCCGAAGGCCGAGGGGCTCGTCCAGCGCGCCGAAGACGGCATCGGCCAGGGCCGGGTGGTGGTGAGCCCGTTCGGGATGGCCGTGATGGCCGCGACGGTCGCGCACGGTGCCGCGCCGGTGCCGTATCTGATCGCGGGCAGGCCCACCGAGATCACCGGCGATCGGCCCGCGATCGCCCCGGAGGTGGTCGAGGGGCTGCGTTCGATGATGCGCATGGTGGTCACGGGTGGCACGGCCGAACGCATCAGGGATCAGGGTGAGGTCTACGGCAAGACGGGCGAGGCCGAGGTCGACGGTGGATCGCACTCGTGGTTCGTCGGCTACCGCGGGGATATCGCGTTCGCGACACTGCTGGTGAAGGGTGGCAGTTCCGACAACGCGGTGGCCGTCACCCGGGACATGTTCGCCGCACTACCCGCCGGCTACTGAGTACGCCGGTCGAACGGGTAGCGGGCACTACGGGACTCGTGATGGTGTCGGGTCAGTCGGCGTTCTCGGTCGCCAGCAGACCCCGCACCACCGCGAGCGATGTGCTGTCGGTGTGGGATGACGCCGTGTCGTGCAGCACGTTGTAGCTGACAACGGGCTCGGGTGCGGCGGTGGCCGCGCTGTCGAGGACGTCGATGGCGGCCGCGCCGCCGAGGATCATCCCCGCTGTGGTCAAGATCAAAGTAGAACGCCTCATGGTTCGTCTCCCTCATTCAGGGTTTCGACGTGTTCGCGGGGCAGGTCGTTCGATTGTCTGAGGATTAGCTGATGCACCACCGTAGAACGGCGGTTACTTGGGCAACAGGCGACGGCAGCAAGCGACACACAATTGTTGCCCTATGTGCGGGCGTGTTCGAACGCAACTGCTACCGGGCCGTGATGAAAAGGTGAATTATCGGTTTCGATCCGGCAAACGTGCTGATCAAAGGTCATGTTCGGGTAACTCGCCGAATTACGCGTGACTCAGCCGCGTTGCAGAGTCGCCGCTAGATGATGCTGCAAAGATTCGCCGACCGCCGCCATCCGCAGCGTGTACTCGATGGTGTCGCCGGTGACATGGAATGAGCGTCCGACGGCGGTAACCGGCTTTGCCGATTCGCTCAGACCGATATTCGTGGAGTTCAATTCCAGACGAATTCCGTCCACCGTTTCGGTGATCGTGCCCTCGCAGATCTCGGTGATTCCGGTCGGATGGGCGAGTATCAGTTCGACCCGGCCCGGCGCCGGACTGCGCAGGTAGCCGGTCTCCGCGTGCAGCGGCCTGCCGTCGGAGCCCGCCTTGGTCCGCTGCTTGTAGGTGAGGAACGGCCGGCCCAGGTGCCCGAAGGTGATCTCCTCGACGTAGTCGAAGGATTCGATGGTCGGGTATTCGCCCCTGCCCCGACCGCGCCAGGTGCCGAGTAGTGGTGCCAGGGCGGCGATGTCGGGGTGCGGGGCGATGTTGGGGGAAGGTTCGACCACGGCCGACAGCGTAGCCCTGTGCTTCCTGCGACGGTCACGGCACACCGCCGCATCAGCCACGATAAGGTCAGCCTCGCCTGAACGCCGTCCGGCGGAAGGTTGAAAGGACAAGAACGTGAACGGACATGTGAGGGGCGCCCGCGGGGTGCGGTCCGGGCTGGTGCGCGGTGCGGTACTCGGCGCGGCAGTGTTGCTCGCCGTGTCGTGCTCGAACACCGAGCCCTCGAACGACGATGTGGCCGCGCTGGACGGTAACCGCTACGGCCAGACCAACCTGGCCGCCGACAAGGACTCCTATCACGCCCAGTTCACGCTGCCCGGCATGGTCAACGCCTGGGGGCTGGCAGATCGGCCGAAGGGCGCCGGTGGGCATTTCTGGGTCGGCGCGGGCGGCAAGTCGTTCCAGTTCCTCGGTGACGTGCAGTCGTCTTCGGATCCCAAGCTGCAGAAGCTGACCCAGGACCAGCTCAAGCTCGTCGGCGTCCCCGGCGCCGATGCCGACACCTCCGACAAGAGCATCGGCAAGGTCACCGGCGTCGTGTTCAACCCGGCGCCGATCACCTCGGATCTGTTCGCGGTGCGCGACCAGTGGGTCGATGTGGACGGTGTGCCGATCCCGCTCGGCGGTTCCTCGCGCTTCATCTTCGCCACCGACTCGGGCAAGATCTCGGCCTGGACCGAGCAGGCCCCCGACGGCGCGATCGTGCGCCGCGACGGCGGCGCGAACCAGGTGTTCGACGGTTCCGCGCAGGGCATGGCCTTCTTCGGAATCGCGCTGGCGCCCTCGGGTGACAAACTGCTGGCCGCCGATTTCGGTGCCGACCCGCAGGTTCGCACCTTCGACAAGTTCTGGCAGCCGGTCGCGACCACCGGTTTCGCCAACCCGTTCGCCACCGGCGAGGTGATCGACGCGTCCTCGCCCGAAAAGGGCAAGAAGGCCGAGCCCGGCGATCCCGCGCCGTTCAACATCACCACCCTGGGCAGCCGGGTGTTCGTGTCCTACGCCGTGACGCAGCCCGACGAGAACGACCCGAAGGCCTTCGACAAGGCCGAGGAAGCCTCGCTCGACGCCGACCAGGACAAGGATTCCCACGGCAAGCCCGACAGGGGCAAGGTCGCCGAGTTCGACGGCGCGGGCAAGCTGGTTCGCATCATCGACGACGGCGGCAGGCTCAACGCGCCGTGGGGTGTGGCGATCGCGCCGTCGAACTTCGGCGCGCTGTCGGGCAAGCTGCTGATCGGCAACTTCGGTGGCCTCGGCCGGGTCCTCGCCTACGACGACACCACCGGCACCTTCGTCGACTATCTGCGCGACGGTGAGGCGAAGCCGGTCGAGATCGCGGGCCTGTGGGCGTTGATGTTCGGCAACGGCGAAAGCCTGGGCGACGCGAACGCCCTCTACTTCACGGCAGGTCCCGAAGACGAGAAAGACGGTCTCTTCGGCAGCCTGCGCGTGCAGTAGGCAAGCTCGGGGGCGGGGCGGACAAGGGGCGGCGAAGCGGACAATGTGGATGTCCGTGCCGATTCGCTTCCGCCGACGGGCCGTTGTAGGGGACAGTGGTGGCGGAATGGTTGCCGGGTGGATGCGATCGGTGTCCACCCGGCCTGTTCCTTCCGCACGCGATGGCACCTCCACCGGGGTGCCGTGCCCGAGCCGGAGGAGTGCCAGATGAAGGTTTCGCGCGTTGACGTCGGCGGTTCGGCGGGGGAGCGGTGAAATGCGGCACGCGGCACGAGAGTCGATGCTGCCCGGCAAGGATGTGCTCCTCGCGGCGTTCCGTGGTTTGCCACACGATGACCACCCCATCCTCGATGCCGCCGGGGAGCTGGCGCTGCTGCACCAGTTGCGCGAGCACTCCCCGCTGAGCGAGTCCGAGCGCATCGACCGACGCCGGGCCCAGTTGATGCGCGCGATCGACCGCTGGGTGATCCTCGCCGCCCCCGTTCCGCACGCCGCGGCGGACGAACACTGCGAAACTCTCGGCGGCCTGGTCGATCGTCTGGCCATGCACTGTTCCCAGGCGTTCGTCGCCCTGGCCGGCGCCCCCGAGTCGGTCTGCTACGACGAATGGGTCCGCCTCGACGACCTCGCCGACAGCTATGAGCGCTTGATCGACGATCTGTGGTCCGGTGCGCGCAGCCTGCCCGCGAACACGTATTGACACCAAGGGTGGATTCACCGCCACCTGGGTGGGCGAGACCGGGCCCCGGGGATGGTTGGGGTCGGGGCCGTCCCGCGCGACAGTGGAACTCACACCCTCTGTGGTCGGGTCGGCGAAGGAGTTCGGATGCGCGGTCGGTCTGCGGCGGAAGCCCCCGAAAGTATTGGGCTGCTGGGGGTTTCGCGCGACGTATCATTTGTTGTGAGCACTGTTGACGATCCGGCCGATCTGCCGTCCGCCTGCGGGTGGACAGCAGGTCGGCCCGATTCCTGTTCGGCGGAGTCGGCCGTCGGCGAGCGTGCCGATTCCGCGGCCACGGCGTTGGTGCTGCCGATCCGCCCGCGCACCACCTACGTCGACGGCGCACCGCTGTTCTGCCTGGCCGGAGAAGCGGTCCTGGCCTGGAACTATGTGGGCCTGGTCGCCCACCTCGATCCTCGCGTCCCGATCTACGGCCTGCAGGCGAGCGCCGAACCGCGCACGATCCGCGACTACGCCACCCGCTGTCTCGCCGAGATCCGCCGCATCGCCCCGCACGGCCCGTACCAGCTACTCGGTTGGTCCGCAGGGGGTTTCGTCGCCCACGAAGTCGCGGTTCGGCTCCGCGCGGCAGGCGAGCGAGTTCGCGTCGTCGTTCTCGCCACCGACCCCGAGGCCCCCGCCCCGGCGCCGCTGCCGGCTGACCGTATCGCCTCGCTGCTCGGCGCCGACGGCCCGGCCTTCGACGCAGCTGCGGAAGGCGCGATAACCACGACCTCCGACGACAACGCCGCGGCGATCAACGCCGCGACGGCGGGAACGATCGACATCACCGGCGACGATCTCGACTGCCTGGCCGGCCTGAGCGCCACTGCCGCACGCATGGTGTCCGGACACCGACCCTCGTGGCTCCTCGGCGACCTCACCGTGTGCATCCCGGGCCGGGAACCCGGCGGCACCGATCGCCTCGACCCCGGTGCCACGGTTCGCCGGTGGCGCCCCTACGTCGAGGGTGCGGTCACCGGCTTCGTCCTCGACGCCACCCCGGACGAACTCACCGCACCCGACGTCCTCCCCGAGATCGCCCGCATCCTCGCGACCGCCCCGCCCTCCGCGCGCACGACATGCTGACCGGGTTCCCCGGCACCACCGCGCGCGTCGACCACGATGGGGGCGTGCCGACCGCCGACGAGCTCACTTCCGACCGCGCGCCGACAGTGGCGTTCACCCAGTGGTGGGTGCTCGCGCGACGGCTGATCCGCCCGGCATGGCGCACCGGTGAGATCCTCACCGCCCTGCTCGCTCCCGCGGTGTTCACTCTCGGCTTCTACGTCCCGCTCGACCTCGTGATGACCGTCTACGGGCACGGCCTGAGCAGCTACGCCCAGTTCCTGATGCCGATGATCGTCATGCAGGCCGTGGCGTTCTGCGCCATCTCGGCCGCGTTCCGTGCCGCCACCGATGCCCGTGACGGCCTCGACGTCCGGTTCGCGACTTTGCCGATGCCACGCTGGGTCCCGTTCGCGGCCAGGATCACCGTGGCCGCCCACCGTGCGGTGATCGCGGTCGGCGCCGCGCTCGTCTGCGGCGCCGTCATCGGGTTCCGCTTCTACGGAAGCTGGTGGCACACAGTCGGTTTTCTCGCGTTCTCGCTGCTGATCGCGACGGCCCTGTGCTGCGGTGCCGATCTGCTCGGCAGTGTGTCCGCCAGTCCCGAGGCCACCACCCAGATCCTCGTCCTGCCCCAGCTGATCTTCGGCATGGTGTCCACCGGCTTCGCGCCCGCGAGCCAATTTCCTGGCTGGATCCAGGGTTTCGCCCGCAATCAGCCCGTCTCCCAGTTCGTCGACGGCCTGCGCGCGCTGGCGGGCGATTCCACCGGCGACGCGGGCACCGTCGACCTCGCGACGCTGGGCCCCGGCCTGGCCTGGGCGCTCGGCATCCTGGTGGTCTGCGGCGGTCTGTCCTGGCGTCATGCCGCCCGGCGGGCCGCATGACGACCCTTCCCCTGCCCGCTCTCGCACGGCACAGCGAGTCGCTGCGAATGCTGCTACCGCAGACGGTGATCCAGACCCGGCGCCTGCTGACTCGCTGGACTCGAGACCCGTTGACCGTGATGCAGGCCCTGCTCTTCCCGGCGCTGCTACTGGTGATGCTCAATGCCGTACTGGGCAAGCAGGTGTCGTCGTTCGCGGGCGCCGACGCCCTTTACGGTTCGGTCCCGATGGTCGCACTGGTCGGGGTGATGTCGGGTTCCCTGGCCGGAGCCGTCACCCTAGGCCGCGAGCGCGACGAGGGACTGCTCTCCCGATTCTGGGTGCTGCCGGTCCATCGCGCCTCGGGTCTGCTGTCGCGCGTGCTGGCCGAAGGCGTCCGGATCCTGGTGTGCACCATCGTGATCTTCGCGGTCGGCATCGCACTCGGATTCCGCTTCACCCAGGGCCTGCCTGCCGCGATCGCCCTGTTCGCCATCCCGGTGCTGTACGGACTCGGCTTCGCGACGATGGTCACCGCACTGGCGGTGTACACCGCTAAAGCCGCACTGGTGGAGGTAGTTTCGCTGGGCTCGTCGTTGCTGATGTTCTTCAGCACCGGATTCGTCCCGCTCGCCGCCTATCCCGGTTGGGCGCGCCCGATCGTGGAGCACAACCCACTCACGCACGCCATCGACACCATGCGCGGACTCTCGCTCGGCGGGCCGGTGCGTGGCCCACTGCTGGCCACTCTGGCGTGGTCGCTCGGCGCGATCGCGATCTTCGCCCTACCGGCCGCGATCGGTTTCCGCCGGGCCAGCCGCTACTGAGCGGACGCGGACCGGGTGATCGCGTCCCGTGCCTCGGTGATCAGCTTCGCCGAATCGCGAGGACTCAACGCCATCGCCCGCAGCTGGTCGAAGATCACGCCGAACCGGCGGATCTCCGAGTGCCCCTCGACCAGATCGTGCACGGACATACTCTCCACGTACACCAGTTCGGGGTCGACGGGATTGCGGAAGTCGAGCAGCGTGAACGAGCCCGCCATGCCGGGGTGCGCGCCCGCGTCGAACGGAAGTACCTGCAGGATCACGTTCTTGCGCTTGGTCTCGTCGAGCAGCCGGTCGAGCTGGCCCGCCATCGTCGCGGGTCCACCGACCACCCTGCGGATCGCCGCCTCGTCCATCACCACCCACAATTCCAGCGGGTCGTCCTTGGTCAGGTTGATGGCGCGATCCATGCGCGCCTGCGCCCGGCTCTCCATCACCGAGGCATCCAGGCGCGGCATCGAGGTGTCGATCACGGCGGCGGCGTACTCGAAGGTCTGCAGCAGGCCGGGCACCGTCGAGGTCTGGTACTGCCTGGCCGACAACGCTTCCGCCTCGAAGTTGATGTAATTCGCGTACACCTCCGATACCGCGCCTTCGTAAGGTCGCGACATGCCGGGTTTCAACGCATCGGTGAGCAGGCTGAGTGCTTCCTCGCGCATTTTGTCGTCGACCTGATACAGGTCGAGCATGGCGCCGAGAGTGCGACGTTGTGGGCGCGCCTGCGCCATTTCGATCCGGTACAGCGTGGTGACGTTGATTCCGGTTCGCGCGCTGACGTCTTCCTTGCTCAGCTGGGCACTTTCGCGCAACTCGCGCAACATGGCTGCGAGCCTGCGGAGCCGGACGGTCAGGGTCGTGCGCTTGCCTGCCATGAAACGCATTATTGCGCTGCAAGGCCGCTATGTCACGCGTTCGGCGAAGACCGAGGCATAGGGCCTGCCATGGTGTTCGGCGAGTCCGCGAGGCACGCCGGAAGACCGTGCGGCGCTGCGCATGTGACTCCCGGTTCTGTCAGGGCGGCTTTACTGCAGGAGTGATAACGCAATCTTGCGTTTCGCCTTCTGAGCGAGCATGATCCAGTTAGCCTGGTTGCGAACAATCCAAACAGATGACCGGGATAACCGAATCGAGAGCCAATCATGTTGGTAGACAAATCTTGGGTGTCGGGTGAATTCGGGGCCGTGCGATGAGCGCGCCGGTGATGGGCATACTGCCCACCGCTCCGCAATTGTTGTGCGCATTTCAGGGGCGGCGATTTCAAGATCGCGAATTGTTGCGGTCGGCGCACGCACTCGCTGAACTGCACGAACGGCGGGGGCAGGTGCGTGATACGGCATTGATCGCCGAGATCGATTGCCGTCGAAGTGAACTCGTCGACGATATCAACGACTGGTGTGTCCAGGAGATCCCGTTGCATCGCAACGGCGCCTCGCTGCACACCGAAAGTCTCGGTGCGGTCGTCGACCGGATGGCGCGTAGCTGGGTGGATGCCAATCAGGCGATCGACATCGACGGCGCGCGAAGCGACAACACCCACAAGCACTGGTACCACCTCGCCGAGCTTGTGGATGGTTACACAGATCTGGTCACCGATGTGGCCGGTGGGCGGCGGCGGCTGCCCGAGCAGTAAGGGCTACGCCGGCTCCGGTGACAGTCTCGCCTCGAAGGCGATGCGGTCGCCACGGTAGAGCGAGCGCACCCGTTCGATGGGTGCGCCGTCGGCGTCGACACTGCGCCGGTGCAGCAGCAACATCGGTAGTGCGGTGGTGCATTCGAGTAGACCCGCCTCTCTCGGGGCGGCGAGTACGGTTTCGATGCGTTCGCGCGCACCGGCGAGTTCGACGCCGGTGGCGCGGATCGCGGCGTACAGCGAAGTGGTGGGGTCATAGCTGCCGCGCAGGGCGGCGAAGCGGTGCAGTGGCAGGTAGGTGCTCTCCAGCCCGACACGTTCACCGTCGGCGAGCAGTACCCGCTCGAGGTGCATCACCTCGGTGCCCGGCTCCACCTCGAGGTCGGTGGCCGTCGCCGCGTCCGCGGCGACGTCTTCCCAGGCCACCAGGATGCGGCCGGGGGTGCGGCCGAGGCTGATCGCGCCCTCGGTATAGGAGCGCAGCGACAGTGGCTGCGTGAGTTTGGGGCGGGAGATCACCGTGCCGCGGCCTTGACGGCGAATCCTGCCTTCCACCAGCAATTCTCGCAGCGCCTGTCGCACGGTCTCGCGGGCGACGCCGAAGCGGGTGGCGAGGTCGCGTTCGGAGGGCACCGGGTCGCCCTCGGTGAGATCGGCCAGCAGCAGATCGATTTCGGTGCGAACCAGGAACACCTTCGGAACTCGGGTCGTCTGCGGCGAATCCATGGTGCCCACCCTACCCGGATTGGTCTATACCAAAAATTAACTTGCCGTTCTCGCGGCCCACACCTATCGGTCTAGACCATTTGCCACTATCGGTGGCATGCGATTGGTCATCATCGGTGGAGGGATCCTCGGCACCGCCCACGCCTGGGCGGCGATAGCCCGCGGACACGAGGTCGTGCACCTCGAACGCGAACGCGAAGCCCGCGGCGCGACGGTCCGCAACTTCGGCCTGGTCTGGGTCTCGGGCCGGTCGGCGAACGAGCTGGAACTGACACTGCGTTCGCGTGAGCTGTGGGAGGAGATCGGCGGCCGGGTGGCCGGCGTCGGCTTCCGGCCCGCCGGTTCGATCACGCTGGTGCGTACCCCCGCCGAACTCGCTGTCGCCGAGGCTGCGGCTGCCGGCGACTCCGCCGATGCCCGCGGGTTCACCCTGCTCGACCCCGACCAGGTACGCGCGATCAACCCGGCGGTGCGCGGCAAATACCTTGCGGGCCTGCACTGCTCGACCGATGCCGCCGTGGAGTCGCGGCAAGCGCTGCCCCCGCTGCGCGCCCACATGGCCGCCTCCGATCGCTACACCTTTCACGAGGGCACCGAGGCTCGTGCGGTCCTCGACACCGGCTCCGGCGCGGTGGTCGTCGACGATCACGGTCGCCGCCACGAGGCCGACCTCGTCATCCACTGCCCGGGCGCTGCCCACTCCGGGCTCACCCGTGAGCTGGCGGGCGAACTGCCGGTGCGCCGCGTGCGGCTGCAGATGATGCAGACCGCCCCGCTGGGCGAACCGCTCACCACCGCGATCGCCGACGGCGACAGCTTCCGCTACTACCCGGGTTTCGCGGGCCCGCAGGTGGATTCGCTGGCCGCCGAGCAATCGCAGACCGCGACCGCCGCCGAGCACAAGATGCAGCTGCTGTGCGTGCAGCGCCTGCACGGTGGCCTGACCATCGGCGACACCCACGAATACGTCGAGCCGTTCGCCTTCGACGTCGACGAAGCGCCCTATGACCACCTCACCGAGGTGACCGAGGAATTGCTCGGCCGCAAGCTGCCGCCGATCGTGCGGCGCTGGGCGGGCGTCTACAGCCAGAGCGTCGACCCCGGAGTCGTCGTCACCCGGGTGCGGGCCGATACCAACGTCTGGGTCGTCACCGGCCCCGGCGGTCGCGGTATGACGCTCGGCCCCGCCATCGGCGAACAGACCGCCGACCAGATCGGACTGTGAGGAACAACTGTGTCGAACAACAAGATTCAGCTCGCCGCCCTCGACATGGCAGGCACCACCGTCGCCGACGGCGGACTGGTGTTGCGCGCCTTCGAGAGTGCCGCCACCACCGCCGGGATCGAGCCCGAGGGCCCGCGCCGGGAACAGGCTCGCCGCTACGTGGTCGACACCATGGGCCAGTCCAAGATCGAGGTGTTCCGCGCGCTGCTCGACGGCGACGAGGCCGCCGCCCACCACGCCAACCGCGCCTTCGAAACCGCCTACGAGGCACTGGTCGAGGAGGCCGATATCGCGCCGATTCCCGGTGCGGTGGAAGCGATCACCGCACTGCGTGAGGCCGGTGTCCGGGTCGCGCTGACCACCGGATTCAGCCGGAGCACGCAGGACAAACTCCTCGCCGCGCTGGGCTGGGCCGACCTGGTCGATCTCACCCTCGCGCCGTCCGACGCCGGACGCGGCCGCCCCTACCCCGACATGGTGCTGGCCGCCGCGCTGCGCCTCGGCGTCGACGCCGTCGACCGGATCGCCGTGCTCGGTGACACCACCAGCGATATCGCCACCGGCCTGGCCGCGGGCGCGGGCATCGTCGCGGCCACCCTGACCGGCGCGCACACCGCCGAGCAGCTGCGCGCCGCCGGCGCCACCCACGTCGTGGCGTCGGTCGCCGACTTCCCGGCGCTGGTGCTCGCGCACTGAGAGCTGGTGCGCTGCCGAACCTGCCGTCGCGGTATTCGCCGCGGTGTCGCCCTCCGATCCATCCACCCCTGCGATTCCCCCGACATCTGAAACGAAAGTTGCTGTCATCGTGCGTACTTCCCTCACCGCGCGCCGCCTGTCCAAGGCCGCGCTGCTGCTGGCCGGCATCACCGCCGTCGCGTTCACCGGCGCCTGCGGTGGCACCGGTACCGAATCCGCGGACGGCAAGACCGTCACCGTGTACTCCGCCGACGGTGTCGGTGGCTGGTACAAGAACCAATTCGAGGCGTTCACCAAGGAGACCGGCATCGCGGTCAACCTGGTCGAGGCGGGCTCCGGCGAGGTCGTGAACCGGGTCGACAAGGAGCAGTCCAACCCGCAGGCCGACGTCGTCGTCACGCTGCCGCCGTTCATCCAGAAGGCCAAGCAGTCAGGTCTGCTGCAGCCCAGCGGTATCGACACCGCCGCTGTTCCCGCCGCGGCCAAGGACGCCGAGGGCAGCTATGTAACCCTCGCCAACAACTTCCTGTGCTTCATCGCCAACCCCGCGGTCGACGCCTCGGCGCTCACCTGGGAAGACCTGCTGAAGCCGGAGTACAAGGGCAAGCTGCAGTACTCCACTCCCGGCCAGGCCGGTGACGGCACCGCGGTACTGGTGCTGCTGCAGCAGCTGCGTGGCAAGCAGGCCGCCCTCGACTACCTGGCCGCGTTGCAGGCCAACAACGTCGGCCCGTCGTCCTCGACCGGCAAGCTGCAAGCCAAGGTCGACAAGGGTGAGCTGCTCATCGCCAACGGCGACGTGCAGATGAACCTGACCACGGTGAAGGAGAAGGGCTCCAAGTTCAACGTCTTCTTCCCGGCCGCCGCAGGCAAGCGTTCCACCGTGGCCGTCCCGTACATGATGGGTCTGGCCAAGGGCGCGCCGCACAAGGACGACGCCACCAAGCTGATGAGCTTCCTGATGGCCCCGGCCGCGCAGGCGAAACTGGGCCCCGAGGCGTTCGCCGTGTCGCCCCGCACCGATGTGCCCGCCCCGGCCGACGGTGGTCCGGCCGCCGCCATGACGGGTGTCGAGGTGGTCCCGGTCGACTGGAACAAGGTGCTGACCGAGCTGGACGCCGATGTCGCGGCGTACCAGAAGGCAACCGGCAGCTGACTGCGGCTGTGACACAAGGGAGTTGACGATGTCCGACGGTGACCTCCAGATGAGATCCGCCATTTCCGTGGCGGCCACCACCGAACCCGCGATCGTGTTCGACCGGGTCGGGGTCAGCTACGGCCGCGGCCGCAAGGCCGCCGTCGCGCTGGCCGATTTCACCCTGCGCGTCGCCGTCGGTGAGACCGTCGCGCTCCTGGGCCCGAGTGGTTCGGGCAAGTCGACCGCGCTCAAGGCCCTGGCCGGTTTTGTCCGGCCCACCTCGGGCGCGGTCCGCCTGGCGGGCCGCGACGTCACCGATCTCTCGCCCGCCAAGCGGGGGATCGGTGTCGTCGTGCAGTCCTACGCGTTGTTCCCGCACATGACCGTGCACAGCAATGTCGCGTTCGGCCTGAAATCGCATCGGGTGCCGCGGGCGGAGATCGCCGCACGGGTCGCCGAGGCGCTCGACATGGTCGGCATGGGCAGCTACGCGCAGCGGCTTCCGCGTGAGTTGTCCGGTGGCCAGCAGCAGCGGGTGGCGATCGCCCGTGCGCTGGCCATCAAGCCCAGCGTCCTGCTGCTGGACGAGCCGCTCGCCGCGCTCGACGCGCAATTGCGTCATTCGATGCTCGGCGAGTTGCAGGCGCTGCGAAAAGCGCTGCCCGACACCGCGATGCTGTACGTGACCCACGATCAGGCCGAGGCGCTGGCACTGGCGGATCGGATCGCGGTGATGCGCGATTCCCGCCTCGTCGACATCGACACGGCCGAAAGCCTGTGGCAGCGCCCGCCCACCGACTTCACCGCGGGGTTCCTCGGCGGCGCGAACCTGGTGCCCTGCACCGTCAACCACGTCACCGGCACCGCGGCCCTGGTCACCGCTGGTGCCAACACCCTGCGCGCCCACGCGCCGCAACCCGGTGTGGGACTGGCGGAGTGGGCGCCCGACGACGACGCGCTGCTGTGTATCCGCCCGCACACGATCACCGTCGGCAAACCGGGCGAGCGGGACGCTCTGCGCGCCACCGTGTCGACCTCGGTATGGCGTGGTGCCACGACCAGGGTCGAGCTGTCGGTCGACGGGCTACCCGGCACGCTCGCGGCTGACGTGTCGGGGCACTTCTCGACCGAGGCCGGTGCCGTTGTCGGGGTGAAGCTTCCGGACCCGGCGGGTGTGCTCATCCCTCGCGCGATCGGCGAGACAGCCACTACGGCAGGAAGTTCCGTGTCCGCAGAGGATCAGTCATGACAGCGATCGTGCGTGAACCGGGTATCAGCGAGGTGCTGTCGTGAGCGCTGTCGTTCTCGATCGGCCCGACGCGTCGCCGCCGTCGAAAGATCGCGCGCCTCGCCGGTCGTGGTTGCCGATCCTGTGGACCTTGCCGCCCGTGCTCGTGGTGCTCGGGATCGCGGGGTATCCGATTCTGCGGGTGCTCACCGAGTCCACCCAGACGCCGACCGGGCGCGGCACCGAGGTGTGGACGTCGGTACTCGGCTCCGAAGCGTTTCGTGAAGCGTTGTGGCGCACCGTTTCCATCGCCGTGTGTGCCACGGCGGGGTGTCTGGTGCTCGGCACGTTCCTGGCGATCGTGCTGGCCTTCGTGCCGTTCCCCGGATCGGGTCTGGTCGGCAGGCTCATCGACACGATCCTGACGTTGCCCTCGTTCCTGATCACCCTCGCCTTCACCTTCCTCTACGGGACGGCGGGCGCGGTGAATGCCCTGATCGCCGAATTGACCGGCGCCACCACACCGGTCATCGACTTTCTGACGACCCCGCTCGGCGTGATCCTGGCCGAGATCACCTACTTCACCCCGTTCGTGGTGCGCCCCGTGCTGGCCGCGTTCGCGCAGCTGCCCCGGGAACAGCTCGATGTGGCAGCGAGTCTCGGCGCTTCGCCGTGGCGGGTGCTGCGGCAGGTGGTGCTGCCCGAGGCGTGGCCCGCGCTCGCGGCGGGCGGGTCGCTGGTGCTGCTGCTCACGCTCAACGAGTTCGGCATCGTGTTGTTCACCGGCGCCAAGGGCGTCATCACGCTGCCCGCGCTGATCTACACCCGGGGCATCGTCACCTTCGACCTGCCCGGTGCGGCGGTGCTGGCCTCGGTGCAGGTGCTGCTCTCGCTGGGCCTCTACCTCGTCTACCGGTTCGTGTTCGCCCGGTTCATCGCCCGCCCGAAGGAGCAATGATCGTGCTCGTCTGGACCCCTCGCGGAAAAGCGCTGGTACTCGGCGTGTTCGGGCTGGTGGTTGCGGTGGTCTTCGTCGCCCCGATCGCCACCGTGATCGCCGCCGCCCTGGCAGGCAGCTGGACCGGCCCACTGCCGTCGGACCTCGGCTTCACCAATATCGGCAACGCGCTCAGCGGTGAGCAGGCGGCCAGCCTCTCGGTGAGCCTGCAAACCGCCCTGCTCGCCGGCGCGATCTCCCTCGTCCTCGGCACCTGGGCGGCCCTGGCCTCCCGAGAGGCGCCCAGCTGGTTGCGCCGTATCACCGACGCCGTCTTCCACCTCCCGGTCGCCGTCCCGTCGGTAGCGGTCGGTCTCGGCGTCCTCATCGCCTTCAACGAACGCCCGGTGCTCCTGGGCGGGACCAAATGGATCGTCATCGTCGCCCACGCGGTCCTGGTTCTGGCCTACGCCTTCAGCGCCGTCTCCGCCGCCCTCGATCGGCTCGACCCCGCCTACCGGCAGGCCGCGGAATCCCTTGGCGCGGGTCCTGTTCGCGTCCTCTGCCAGATCACCTTGCCGCTGCTGCTGCCCGCTCTGGGCGCGGCAGCGGGCCTGGCGGTCGCCCTGTCCATGGGCGAGCTCGGCGCGACCATCATGGTCTACCCCGCCACCTGGAAGACGTTGCCCGTCAGCATCTTCGCGCAGACCGACCGCGGCGAAGTCTTCGACGCCGCGGCCGGAACCACGGTCCTGGTCGTGGTCACGCTGGTGGTGCTGGTGGTGCTCGGCCGCATACGCGGACGCGCCGCGCTGCGCTGAGCCGGCTTACCGCAGCGCCGATGCGCCGACCGCGGTGAGGCCGCCGTCGACGCGCAGGTCGTGGCCGTTGACGAAGGCGGCGTCGGCCGAGGCCAAGAACGCGACGGCGGCGGCGACGTCTTCCGCGGTGCCGACGCGACCCGCGGGGGACAGGGCCGCGACCCCCTGCCGAGCGGCTTCGGAGAGCTCCGCGCGGAAGGCCGGGGTGTCGATGTAGCCGGGGCTGACCGCGTTCACCCGGATTCGCCGTGGCGCCAATTCCGCTGCGAGAGCGCGGGTCAGGTTGTGGACAGCGGCTTTGCTCGCGGAGTAGAGGGCAGAGCCCGGCACACCGAGGTGCAGGCCGAAGGAGGCATTGATGACGATCGAAGCGTGGTCGGGGAGTAGCGGCAGGATCTTCTGGATGGTGAAGAAGGCGCCCTTGAGGTTGCTGCCGATCACCTGATCGAAGAGCTCGCCGGTGACCTGCTCGATCGTCTGGAACGAGCCGATGCCCGCGTTGGCGAACAGCAGATCGAGGTGTCCGAAGCGGTCTGCCGCCGCCGCGGCGAGATTGTCGAGATCATCGAGATCGGTGGCATCACCGACGATTCCGTGTGCCTGCCCGCCGAGCTCGGCGACAGACGCGTCGAGCCGCTTCTTGTCCCGGCCGGTCACCACGACCCGAGCCCCCTCCGCGATCAGGCGATGCGCGGTAGCCAACCCCATCCCACTACTACCGCCCGTGATCAGCGCGGTCTTGCCATCGAATCGAGAACCGTTGTGCGTCATGAATTCAGCCTGGCGGGTGACAGCCCGAGCAGGCAGTGCGCGGTTATCAGGGGTGTGTCACCACCAGGATCGACGGTACCGCGGGACGGTCGGCAACTGTCGCGCCGATCCGGCTCCGCATGCGTGCGATGGGTCGCTACGCGGATTCGGAGAGACGCAGTCGGGGGAGGGCGGCCAGGCGCTCGGCGGTGTCGGTATTCGGTTTCGGGTTGTAGAGCACCAGTGACCAGTGAGGGTGGTCGGCGACGGTGAGCGTGGTGGCGTCGAAGTAGAGATCCCCGGCTTCCGGGTGGTGCAGGGCGTTCACGGCTTGCAGCGGCGCACCGACATCGTGTCGCTCCCAGAGTTCGGCGAACTCCGGCTCGGCAGCGGCGAGTTCGCCTGCTACGCGCTGGAATTCGTCGTCCTGTGGGACGAGGGCCGCGTCCGCGCGATAGGCGGCGACCACGCCCGGTGCGGCATCGGCCCACAGGTCGGGCAGCCCGCGATAGCGCGGGCTCGTGAAGAAGGTGACCAGGCAATTGTGCGGCTCGCCGTCGTCACACCCGAACACCCGACCCGCAAGCACGTTGAACGCCAAGATGTTCCAGTACCGATCCCGCACCACCGCGGGTCCACGCACCCACCCATCGATGAGCGCCCGAATCTCCGCGGTCACCTCCACCGCGGACCCCCGCGCCACCGGCGGATTGAGCCCGGCCAGCACATACAGATGCGTTCGCTCCGGCGCACTCAACCGCAACACCCCCGCGACCGCGTCGAGCACCTCCCCGGACACCGTGATGTCACGCCCCTGCTCCAACCAGGTGTACCAAGACACCCCGACCCCGGCCAGCATCGCGACTTCTTCGCGCCGTAGGCCGGGGGTTCGCCGTCGCCCCGCTACCGGCAGACCCACCTCGCCCGGTCCGATCCGCTCCCGCCGCGATCGCAGGAAGTCACGGAGCTGTTCGCGCCGGGTTGATGCCGCACTGACCATGAATCCACGGTAACAACGGGGCGAGTGGGGTGCTGCTCGATCGCGGTGCGTGGCCTACGCCTGAATGACCTCGATGCCCACCAGGGCGTTGAGCGAGTCGCAGCTGGCCCACGACTGGTTCTGTCCGTACTGCGCGGGGCCGTACTTCCAGTAGACGAACGGGACCGGCCACGCGACACAGGTGAGTTTCACCTGGTGCCAGGTCGGCAGTTCGCAATTGGCCATTCCGCCGGTGTTGAAGATGTTGTACACGTGACAGTTGGCCTGCCACACCGGAACGTCGGCCTGGGCCACACCGCCACCGACGATGACGGCGGAAGCGGTGGCGGTGGCGACGAGGGCGCCGGCGGCGAGTCTCTTCACAGAAAGCATTTCGAACCTCCTGAATTGATGTTGTCTGAGAAATCGCCAGGTGATCGAAAACGTTACTCGGATGATTTCCGTGCGGGCTGATCTTCCTGTGCTTCGACTTGTCGCGGTGAGTTGCTGATGATGAGCCGAGCCGCGGCTATTCGGCGGCGCGACTGGTGAAGTCGAAGGATCCGCCGTCGATGCCCCAGGAGATGATCCGTTCGGGGTGAATTCGGATGATCGCGCGTTCCTGGTGTTCGAACGGTGGCTGCTCGTCGTCGAGCGCTTCGGCGGTGCCGCGTACCTCGATGCCGCGAATCACGTACGGCTCCCAGGAAACCTGTTGGTCGATGACGAACGAGACCCGGCTGCCCGCTTCGACATTGCGGTATTTCCGGCTGCCGCGCATCCGCATGCCCCCGATGTCGATCGTGTGGTCGGGATTCACTCGATAAGCGGTCGGGTTGTTCTGCACAATGCCGTCGGGCGAGACCGTGGCCAGCCGACCGATCCCTGCCTCCGCGAGGAACTGCTGTTCATTGCTGGTGAAACTCATGACGGATTCTCCTCGGTGAATTCGAGATCAGAACAGGATCAGCGCGGCGCACAGGCCGGCGATGGCGACGAACTGGAGGGTGACGCGGTACTTCAGGATGCTGTCCCACTTGTCCTGCAGCGCACGGGCATCGGCCGGAATGACGCCGCTCTGGGCGGCGGCGGTCTGCCTGGCATTGATCGGCTTGGCGATGCGGACGTAGAGGGCGAGCCAGGTGAGCAGCGCGGCCACCGCGATCCCCGCCGCGACCGCGGCGCCGATCTGTCCGGCCAGCAGCGCGATGAGCAGGGTGAGTACCGCGGTGATCACGCCGCCCGCACCGACCACCGGCATGCGCCGGTCGCCGTAGTAGTGGCCCCACCCCGCGCTGATGGTGACTGTCGCGTCGTCGAGCTTGCGGTACACCGACCGCATGATCACGGCCGCGCAGACATCGGTGCCGTAGACGACGGCATTGGCGAGCACGGCGGCGGTGGCGATGATCTGGCCGGTGACGATGAGCATTTCGGGTTTCCTTCCTCAATATCTAGCATCGCTAGATGATGGAGCAAAGGTAACAGTCGCTCGCTAGCTTGTCTAGCGATGCTAGATTTCGCCGCTCTACGTCCTTGCCGCGCGGTGTCGGCAGGCGGGCTTAGGCTGAGCGGGTGTCGGTGCTCCCTCTGATCTTCACCGCGGGCTGGGCCAGCGGTATCAACGCGTACGCGGTGGTGTTTCTGCTGGGGTTGTTCGGTCGGATCGGGTGGGCCGGCGATGTGCCGCCGGGGCTGCAGCGCACCGATGTGCTCGTCGCCGCCGGGGTGCTGTTCCTGATCGAGGCGGTCGCGGACAAGATCCCGTACCTCGACTCGTTCTGGGACGCGGTGCACACGGTGGTGCGGCCCGCGTCGGGCGCGGTCGTCTCGGCGCTGATCGCGGGGCAGGACGATTCGCTGCCCACGATGTTCGCCGCGGCGGTGGGTGGGACAACCGCCCTGCTCAGCCATATCGTCAAAGCCGGTACCCGGATGGCGATCAACACCTCGCCGGAACCGGTCACCAATATCGCGGTGAGCACTGCCGAGGACCTCACGGTCGGTGGCGTCCTCACCCTCGCGGTGTTCTTCCCGGTGCTGGCCGCCGTGGTCGCCGTGGCCCTGTTGGCCATCGGTTTGTGGGTGGTCTACCTGTGTGCCAGCCGAATCAGCCGTTACCGCCGACGAAGGCGGGAACGCCGGGCCGCCCGGACCACCGGCGTCGACCCAGCGCTCGAATAGACCCTTCTCACCGCACCTGCGGGGCCACCTTCGTGCCCAGCAGTTCGATGCTGTGCAGCACCTGCTCGGGCGGCAACGTCCCCACGCTGGTGTGCAGCATGAAGCGGTCGAGGCCGAGGGTGTCGCGGACCTCGGCGATCTTGCCGGCCACGTAGTCGGGGGTGCCGACGAACAGGGAACCGCTCTGCGAGCGCAGCGCGTCGAACTGTTCGCGCGTCATCGGTCCCCAGCCACGCTCCCGGCCGATGACCGACATCGCCCCGGCGTAGGGCTCGTAGAAATCGGCGACGGCGCGTGCGTCGGTGTCGGCCACATAGCCGTGCGCGTGCACTGCCACCGGTTGCTTCTCGTGACCGCCTTCGGCGAGTGCCCGGTGATACAGCTCCACCAGCGGCTTGAACCGCGCGGGCTGACCGCCGATGATCGCGAGGGCGAGCGGCAGGCCGAGCAGCCCGGCGCGGATCACCGATTCGGGACTGCCGCCGACCGCGATCCACACCGGCAGCGGTCGATCATCGGTGCGCGGATACACGGTGGCGTCGTGCAGCGGCGCCCGGAATCGGCCCGTCCACGTGACCGGTCCTTCCTCGCGCACCCGCAGCAGCAGTGCCAGCTTCTCTTCGAACAGCGCGTCGTAATCGGACAGGTCGTAGCCGAACAGCGGGAACGACTCCGTGAACGACCCGCGCCCCGCCATCAACTCCGCGCGCCCGTTCGACAGCCCGTCGAGTGTCGCGAAGTCTTGGTATACGCGCACCGGATCGTCGGAGCTGAGCACCGTTACCGCGCTGGTCAACTGGATGCGCTCGGTCCGCGCGGCCGCGGCGGCCAGGACGACGGCGGGGGAGGATGCGGCGAAATCCCGGCGATGATGTTCACCCACGCCGTACACATCGAGCCCGGCGGCCTCGGTCGCGACGGCCTCGTCGACCACCTGGCGCAGCCGCTCGGCGGCGGTCGGCGCGGGACGGTCGCCGGTCGGGTACAGCTCGGCGAAGGTGGTGAGCCCCAGTTCCATGTGAACCTCTCTTCGGGATGTAGTCCTCGTCTAAACGGACCGCAGTCCGATAACATTCCCGACTTATGGAAGTATGCGGATTATCTATGACAAAACTATAGTGAGCGGTATGACCGCTCTGGCGACGACGCGCACCGAACCCGACCTGTCCTTCCTGCTCGACCGCACCAGTCATGTCCTGCGCACGCAGATGGCGGCGGCGCTGGCCGACATAGGGCTGACGGCTCGCATGCACTGCGTGCTGGTCCACGCACTGGAGGCCGAGCGCACCCAGGCTCAGCTCGCCGAGCTCGGCGACATGGACAAGACGACCATGGTCGTCACCGTCGACGCGCTGGAGAAGGCGGGGCTGGCCGAACGGAAGCCGTCGAGTACCGACCGTCGCGCTCGCATCATCTCGGTGACTCCGGCTGGCGCGGAACTCGCCGCGCGCAGTACCGAGATCGTCGATGGTGTCCATCAGGGGGCGCTCGGTTCGCTGCCGAAGGCGGAGCGCGAATCCCTGCTGAGCGCACTGAATCACCTGGTGGAAGGGCATCTGTCGACTGTGGTGGAAGCCGCGCCCGCGCGTCGTGCGAGGCAATAGTCCGTTATAGATTGTCTATTACGAAACTATCTAGTACGGTCTCTCTTGTTCGCTTCCAGCAGGAGATGACCCATGACCAAGTCCCAGCGCACCGCCCTCGCGGTGCTGTCGGCCGCGATGCTGATGACCATCCTCGACGGCAGTATCGTGACCGTCGCCATGCCGGCGATCCAGGAGGACCTCGGCTTCTCGCCGGCCGGTCTGAGCTGGACCGTGAACGCCTACCTGATCGCTTTCGGCGGTCTCCTCCTGCTGGCGGGACGCCTCGGCGACCTGATCGGCCGCAAGACGATGTTCGTCACCGGCACCGTCGTCTTCACCGTGGCCTCGGTGCTGGCGGGTGTGGCATCCACCCCCGCCGTGCTGGTCGGGGCCCGATTCCTGCAGGGCGTCGGTAGCGCGATCGCCGCCTCGGTGGTCCTCGGCATCCTGGTGACGATCTTCATCGAACCCCACCAACGGGCTACGGCCATCGGCGTTTTCAGTTTCACGGGCGCCGCGGGCGCCTCGATCGGACAGGTCCTCGGCGGCGTACTCACCGACGCGCTGAACTGGCACTGGATCTTCCTGATCAACGTGCCGATCGGCGCGCTGACGGTGCTGGTGGCGGTGCGGGCGCTGCCCGCCGACCGCGGCCTCGGCTGGTCCGCCGGCGCCGACGTGCTGGGTGCGGCCCTGGTCACCGTCGGTCTGATGCTCGGCATCTACACCGTCGTCGAAGTCGAACGCTACGGCTGGGTCTCGGCGCACACTCTCGGCCTCGGCGCGCTCGCCGCCGCACTGCTCGCAGCCTTCGTCCTCCGTCAGGCCACCGCCGCGAACCCGCTGCTGCCGTTGCGAATCTTTCGCTCCCGCACGGTCTCCGGCGCCAATGTGGTCCAGATGCTC
The DNA here is from genome assembly GCF_042668615.1 of Nocardia sp. NPDC057272. Lineage (NCBI taxonomy): Bacteria > Bacillati > Actinomycetota > Actinomycetes > Mycobacteriales > Nocardiaceae > Nocardia > Nocardia sp. NPDC057272. The sequence continues at coordinate 182,562 of NZ_JBHUYK010000005.1, forward strand.
ACTCTCGCGGCCATGTTCGCCTTCCAGATCATCGTCGCGCTCTACCTGCAGAAGGTGCTGGGCTACAACGCCTTGCAGACCGGCCTGGCCATGCTGCCCGCCGCCGTCGCCATCGGCGGAGTGTCGCTGTTCGCCTCGGCCCGCCTGATCACCCGCTTCGGTGAGCGGGCCGTGCTCATCGCCGGTCTGTCCCTGTTGCTGGCCGGGATGTCGTGGCTGACGCGGCTTCCGGTCGACGCCGGCTATCTCACCGACGTGCTGCCGGTGATGGTGGCCGTCTCCGGTGGCGGGCTGGTGCTGCCCGCGCTCACCGCGCTGGGCATGTCGGGCGCCGACGCCGACGACGCCGGCCTGGCCTCGGGGCTGTTCAACACCACCCAGCAGGTCGGCATGGCGATCGGTGTCGCGGTGTTGTCCACCCTCGCCGCCGCACGGACCGGCACCGAACTGGTGGCAGGAGCGTCCGACGCTGCCGCGCTGACCAGCGGTTACCGGCTGGCGTTCACGGTCGCGGCCGGCCTGCTCGCCGCGGCCATGATCGTCAGCGTTCTGGTGCTGCGCAAGCGGCACACGTCCGAGGAGGCAACGGCCGCGCAAGCGGTCCCGGCCTTCTGACGCGGCGAATCGCGGTAACCACCCCCGCGATTCACCCCCCGGGTGGATGTCCGCCCGGGGGGTTCGGTGGTGTCCTCGAAGGATGCTGACCGATCGCACGACGTTGACCCAATTCCTCATCGAAGAGCGCAGGCGCCATCCCGGTTCCAGCGGTGAGCTCAATTCCCTGATCCTCGACGTCGCGCTGGCCTGCAAGGCGATCTCCAAGCGCATCGCCTCCGGTGCGCTCACCGGCGTCCTCGGCGGCGCCGGCGTGGTGAATGTGCAGGGTGAGCAGCAGCAGAAGCTCGACGTGGTCGCCAACGACCTGTTCCTGCGCGCCAACGAATGGGGCGGCCAGCTGGCGGGAATGGTGTCGGAGGAGCTCGACGACCCGTATACGATCCCGCCCGATTATCCGCGCGGCAAATACCTGCTGGCGTTCGATCCGCTCGACGGCTCGTCCAATATCGACGTGAATGTCGCTGTGGGCAGCATCTTTTCGATTCTGCGCGCCCCGAATCCCGGCATCGACGCGACGACGGCGGACTTCCTGCAGCCCGGCACCGAGCAGGTCGCCGCGGGCTACGCGATCTACGGCCCCGCGACCCAACTCGTGCTCACCGTCGGCACCGGCGTGCACGCCTTCACCCTCGACCCCGAACTGGGCGAGTTCTTCCTGACCGGGCAGAACCTGCGGCTGTCGGAGTCCACCTCGGAGTACGCGGTGAACAGTTCCAACCGCCGATTCTGGGAACCGGCCGTGCGCCGCTACATCGACGAATGCCTGGCGGGCGCGACGGGCCCGCGCGAGAAGGACTTCAACATGCGCTGGGTGGCGTCGCTGGTGGTCGAAACCCACCGCATCCTGACCCGGGGCGGGGTGTTCCTGTATCCGCGCGACTCGAAGGATCCGGCCAAGGAGGGCAGGCTGCGGCTGCTCTACGAGGCCAACCCCATCGCCTTCTTGATCGAGCAGGCCGGCGGCCTCGCCTCGACCGGTCGCGAGCGCATCCTCGACGTCGCCCCCACCGAACTGCACCAGCGGATCGCGTTCATTTTCGGTTCCCGCGACGAGGTAGCGCGCATCGTGAGGTACCACGCCGACGCGGCCGAGGAGCCCGACGGCCAGTGGAGTCCGCTGTTCGGTCTCCGCGGTCTCTACCGTTCCACCACCTGAGGAGGAGATTCATGTCCGCCAAGCACCCTGTCGTCGCCATCACCGGGTCATCCGGTGCCGGAACAACGTCGGTGATGCGCACGTTCGATTCGATCTTCCGCAGGGAAGGCATCGACGCCGCGTACGTCGAGGGCGACAGCTTCCACAAGTACGACCGGGCCGGCATGAAGCAGGAGCTGGCGCGAGCGCTGTCGGACGGTGACCACACCTTCAGCCATTTCGGTGCGGAGGCCAACCTGTTCGAAGACCTCGAGAAGCTGTTCCGCGGCTACGGCGAGACCGGTACGGGCCGGGTGCGAAAGTACCTGCACGACAAGGAGGAAGCCGCGCCCTACGACCAGGAACCCGGCACCTTCACACCGTGGGAGGACCTGCGCCCCGGCACCGACCTGCTGTTCTACGAGGGTCTGCACGGGGCGGTCGCCAACGAACAGGTCGACGTGGCACAGTACGCGGACCTGCTCATCGGGGTGGTGCCGGTGATCAACCTCGAGTGGACCCAGAAGCTGCACCGCGACAAGGACAAGCGCGGCTACTCCACCGAGGCGGTGACCGAGACGATCCTGCGCCGCATGCACGACTACGTGAATTTCATGTGCCCGCAGTTCTCCCGCACCCATGTGAACTTCCAGCGGGTTCCCGTGGTCGATACGTCGAATCCCTTTGTCGCCCGCACTATTCCGACACCGGATGAGTCGATGCTGGTGATCCGGTTCGCCGACCCGCACGGCATCGACTTCCCGTATCTGCTGTCGATGCTGCACGACTCGTTCATGTCCCGCCCGAACACGATCGTGTGTCCGGGCGGGAAGATGGACCTGGCGATGCAGCTGATCTTCACGCCGATGCTGTTGCGGCTCATGGAACGTCGCGGCCGCACGCGCTGAGCCCGATTCGACGACCACCTCACCCGAGGTGGTCGTCGAACCATGTCACCAGCTCCGGGTCGTCGAGCCCGTCGGCGACCAGCACTGCCGCCGAGAGGTCGTCGGTGCGCGTGTAGGCGTTCTGGGCGGCCACGCACCGCAGTCCCGCGGCCACCGCCGACCGCACGCCGTTGGACGAGTCCTCCACGGCCACCGCTTGATCGGGGGACAATCCGGTCTGGATCAGGACATCCAGATACACCGCGGGGCTCGGCTTCAGGACGGGCACTTCGGTTCCGGTGGTCACGGTGTCGAACGGCTCACCGAAAGCGTGCTTCAGCAAGGGTTCGACCCACGCGCGGGTACCGGTGGTCGCCACGTGCAACCGGACGCCGTGCGAGCGGAGCCGTTCGATCAGTTCCCGCGCGCCCGGTCGGGCACGGATGTGCCCGTCGGCTGCCATCTGCCGCATGATGCGGGTCTTGGTGCGGTGCACCTGATGCGCGAGCGCCCGCGCCTGCTCGACGGGCCTGCCCTGCTGTTCGAACCAGAACGCCAGCCGTTGCGCGCCCCCGGCCACCTTCAGCAGCTTCCCGTATTCCTCGACCTCCCAGCGATCAGGAAGACCCGTCTCGGCGAAGGCCGCGTTGAAGGCCACCCGATGGCCGTCGCGCTCGCTGTCGACCAGGGTGCCGTCGACGTCGAAGATCACTGCCCGCAGTCGAGTCACGGCGCACCGTCGAGGTAGTCGCGAATCCGGTCGAGTACGGCGCGCACGGTGAATCCGTGACGGGCCATGACCTCGTCGCCGGGGCCGCTGTGCCCGAACTCGTCGATACCGATCGCCAGGTCGACCAGCCCGGTCCAGCCCGCCGTGCTTCCCGCCTCGATGCTGATGGTGTGCGCCGCGGCGCCGGGGGTGAAGCGCGTCCGATCCATCACCGACACCACCCGCACGGCGAACCCGTCCGCCCGTAGCTGCTCGGCGGCGGCGACCGCCAGTACGACTTCCGAACCGGTAGCGACGATGTCGATGCTGGGATTCGCTGCTGTGGATGACCTGCCGGCCATCGCGTCGGCTGTCGAGGGCGCACAATCGGCGGCCGGAATGCGTGGCGGGGTAACGCTCTGCGCGGGTTCCAGCTGGGGCAGTGACTGGCGGGACAGGATCAGCGCGGTCGGTCCGTCAACCTGGCTCAGCGCGAGTTCCCAAGCGAGGGCGGTCTCCGCGTCGTCGGCCGGTCGCAACACCTGCAGCCCCGGAATCAGCCGGAGCGACTCGACGTGCTCGACGGGTTGATGTGTCGGCCCGTCCTCGCCGACCGCGATGGAATCGTGGGTGAGCACATAGATCACCGGCTGCCTCATCAACGCCGACAGCCGCACGGCGGGACGCAGATAGTCGGCGAACACCAGGAACGTACTGCCGAAGACCCGGAACCCGCCGTGCAAGCTCATCCCGTTCAGGATCGCGGCCATGCCGAACTCGCGAATGCCGAAAGCGACAGCGCTGGACCTGAAGTCGTCGCGATGCACCACCTCGCCACACACCGTGCCGGTCGACCCGGCCAGATCGGCCGACCCGCCCACCAATTCCGGCATCACCGACAGCGCGGCGTGTAGACACGCCTGCGAGGACTGGCGGGTGGCGCGTGGTGCCTGCGCGGCGACGGCCTCCAGCGCGTCCGGCAAACTCGCGGGCAGCAGTCGCGCACGGGCGCGCCGGAACTCGGCGGCGCGCACCGGGTCGACGGCGTCGAACGTCGCGAACTCCTCGAGCCAGGTCGCATGCTCCGCACCACCGAGCGCGGCCAGCACCGCGCACGTCGCCTCGACCTGCTCGGGCACGGTGAACGGCGGAAGAGCCCATCCCACCAGCTCTTTGGCCTGTGCGAGTCGTTGGGCACCCAGCGGCGACCCGTGCGCCTTCGGCGTGCCGGCCACGTCGGGCGCACCGTGACCGATCACCGTACGTACCGCGAGAAAGCTCGGCCGGGGATCACCCTTCGCCCGGGTCAGCGCGGCGTCGATCGCCTCGATATCGGTCCCGTCCGGCACTACTTCGGTATGCCACCCATAGGCCGCGAACCGCGCCACCTGATCGTCACCGCACGAGCGCCCGACCGCGCCGTCGATGGTGATCTCGTTGTCGTCCCAGAGCACGATCAACCCGCCGAGCCCCAAATGCCCTGCGAACGAGGACACTTCGTGACTGACGCCTTCCATCAGACAGCCGTCGCCGACGATCGCGTAGGTGCGATGACCGGTGATCTCCGGATACCGGGCGGCGGTCATCCGCTCGGCGAGGGCCATTCCCACCGCCATCGCCAGCCCCTGACCCAACGGGCCGGTGGTGCACTCCACGCCGGGCGTCTCCCCGAACTCGGGATGCCCCGGCGTCCGCGACCCGAGTTGCCGGAAGCGCCGCAGTTCCTCGACGGGCAGGTCGTAGCCGAACAGGTGCAACAGCCCGTACAGCAGGGCCGACCCGTGCCCGGCCGAGAGCACGAACCGATCCCGATCGGCCCACTCGGGATCGGCCGGGTCATGGCGCAGGTGCCGACTCCACAGCGTCCACGCCATCGGCGCCGCCCCCATCGGCATGCCGGGGTGACCCGACTGCGCGGCCTCCACCATGTCGGCCGCGAGCAAGCGCAGGGTGTCGACGGCGAGCTGGTCGGTCTCCACCGACGGCGCGAAAGTCGTCGGCGCGATATCGGTCATCAGGCTGCCTCTCCCGCAACGGTGGCGGCATCGCGAAGCCGCTTGACCGCGGCCGCTTTGCCTTCGGGACAGCCGTACATCCACGATCCCGAGATGAACACGTCGGCGCCGGCCGCGGCCGCCCCGCCGATCGTGTCGCCGGTGATCCCGCCGTCCACTTCGAGCTCGATGGAGTGCCCGGACTCGTCGATCATCCGGCGCAACCGCGCGATCTTCGATTCGACGGCCGGAATGTAGGCCTGCCCACCGAAACCCGGATTCACGGTCATGGCCAGGACCAGATCGGTCTCGGCCAGCACGTGCGCGACGACCTCGGCGGGCGTGTGTGGATTCAGCGCGACACCGCTGCGCGCGCCCAGTTCGCGGATCCTGGCGAGCGTGCGATGCAGATGCGTACAGGCTTCGGCGTGCACGATGATCAGCTCACAACCCGCGTCGACGTACGTGCCGAGCAGTCCATCGGGATTCACCACCATGAGGTGCGCCTCGAACCCCACGGTGCTGTGCGAACGCGCCGACGCGATGACATCGGGACCGAAGGTGAGGTTGGGGACGAACACGCCGTCCATCACGTCCCATTGGATCCGGTCGACGCCCGCCGCGCACAGATCGCGCACTTCTGCACCGAGGCAGGCGAAATCGGCGGGCAAGACCGACGGCACTATGAGCGGCCGACGAACTGAGGACTCCGGCATGGCGCGGCCTTTCTGATCGGGTCCGTTCATCGGACCGCACCGGCGTACCCGCCGCACTCCCCCTCGGGGGTGGCGGCCCGGGTGAGATCTCGTCAATGCCCGTAGCCGCGCTGCCGCTCGCCGTAGGGTGGAGTCATGCCGGAGTTACCTCCGACCCCGTTGAAGCTGGTGCTCGTCGACGATCACGAAATGGTGCTGCACGGGCTCGACGCCATGCTCGGACACTTTCCCGACGACGTGGTGATCGTCGGCCAGTCCACCACCGACACCGCCGCGCTGCGGATGGTCGCCGAACATCGGCCCGATATCGTGCTGTGCGATGTTCGCATCGGCAAGGCCAGCGGCTTGGATCTGTGCCGTCAGATCACCCTGCAATATCCTGAGACCAAGGTCGTGTTGCTGACCGTCTACGACGACGAGCACTACCTGTACCAGGCGCTGCGCGTCGGGGCGTCGGGCTACATTCTCAAGCGGGTCGACGGGCGCGAACTCGTCGCCCAGCTGTGCCGCGTCCGCGAAGGCGAGACGGTGGTCGACGCGGCACTGGCCGGTCGGGTGGCGCTGGCCGCGGCTCGGCTCAGCGCGGGCCAGTTCTGGTCCGGCGCGCACCTCGGACTGACCCAGCGCGAGTCGGAAGTGCTGGGGCTGTTGGTCTCCGGCCACTCCAATCGCGCGGTCGCGAGCAAGCTGGTGGTCAGCGAGGACACCGTGAAAACCCATATTCGCGGGCTGTATCGCAAGCTGGGGGTGTCCGATCGCAGCGGGGCGATCGCGGTCGCGTTGCGGGAGGGGCTGTTCCGGTGAGCTTCGCGAGCGGCGCGGTGCCGACAGCGGCGGAGCTGGCGCCACTGCTCGGCGCCGAAGGCGTGCTGCTCTACGCCGTCGACGGCCAGGATCTGAGCATCGTCGATCTGTGGCCTTCGCATCCCTCGGCGGGGTCGTTGCGGTTGCAGGTCGGATTCGGGGTGACCGGGCTGGTGGCCCGCACTCGTACGCCGGTGCTGCTCGACAACGACTCGCCACGTAATGCCCTGCACCGCAGGCTTTTACGACTGGAGCCGCAGCAGACGGTCGCGCGGATGTGCCTGCCGCTGCCGGGGCTGGAAGGCGATGTGGTCGGCGTGCTCGCCGTGCATCGCCGCGCCCGTGATCCGTTCGGGCAGCACGACCTCGACCTCGCACAGCAGTACGCGGGCGTGCTCGGCCTGTGGTTGCACGCGCAGCGGCTGTTCCGCACCGTCAACCGGCAGCGCACCGAGCGCGACCGCCTGGTCGAACAGGCGATCACCGCCCAGGAGGCCGAACGCAGGCGCATCGCCTTCGATCTCCACGACGGCGTCACCACCGCCCTGGCCTCGATGTCGTTCCACCTGTCCGCCGCCGACCTCACCGTCTCCGAACTCGCCGCCCACGTCGACGTCACCGACGAGGCCAGCCTGCGCGACCTCGCCAGGGCCCGCGCCGAACTCGTCAGCGCCCGCGAGCTGGCCGATTTCGCCTACAACGCGACCAGGGCGGCGATCTCGGGCCTGCACAGCCTCGTCCTCGACGATCTCGGCCTGGTCGCCGCGATCGAATCGCTGGTGCGCACGGTGAGCGGCGAAGGGCCGCCGACGATCGAATTCCTCGTCGATCACGCCGCCGCCATCGACGACATCCCCGACCATGCCGCCGCCACCCTGTACCGGATCGCCCAGGAAGCGCTGGCGAACGCGGTGAAACACGCTGATGCGCAACGGATCGTGCTCTCCCTGCGCCGGGTCGGTGACTCGGCCATCTTCGGATGTTCCGACGACGGTGCGGGTTTCGACCCGGCGGCGCAGCGTGCCCATCGCGCCGCCGACGCCGACGGCGAACAACATTTCGGCCTGAGCTCGATCGCGGAACGCTGTGCCCTGATCGAAGCCTCGCTGCGCGTGGAATCGATGCGGGGACGCGGAACCACCGTGCTGGTGGAACTACCGCTGAAATAGCGGCGGGCCCCGGCCAACGAACGCAGCAGCGGTGCCCGAGGGGTAGCGCCGCTGCTGCGCGTTGCCGCCGCGCTCAGCACGGCTGCCGAGCGGACCCGCCTACGCGGCGCGCTCGGCGGCAGCAGAGGCGTTGCGGCAGTTCTGGAGCAGAACACGGTGTGCTGCGGGAACTTCGGAGTTCGTTCCACCCCAAGTGTGCAGGGCCGCGCTCACGAGCGCGCGCCCGAAGGAGAATGTCACAGGCCACGGCCGCTCGTCGACGGCGGCGAGCTCGCTCAGAAAGGCGCACGCCCGCGAGGTGGGGTGTCCACCGGACAGGAACGCGATGCCCGCCACCTCGGCGGGCACCAGCTCACGCAGCACGGCGAAGGTCGCGGCCGCGACGTCGGCGGGCGGGACAGCCGCGGCGTCCAGACCGGGGGTGACGAAGTTGGGCTTGAGCACGATGCCGGTGAGATCCACCGCGGCGTCGACGAGTTCGGTGAACACCGCGCTCAGAGCCAGGCGTGTCGCCCTCGCAGAGGCCGCGAGGTCGTGGTCACCGGTGCACAGCACCTCGGGCTCGACGATGGGGACGATGCCGTGCTGCTGACACAGCGCGGCGTAGCGGGCCAGCGCGTGCCCGTTGGCGCCGGCGGAGTAGGGGGTGATGGTGTGCACGTCGAACACCGCCCGCCACTTGGCGAACGCGGCCCCTCGATCGGCATAGGAGGCCAGCCGTGCGCCGAGCCCGTCGAGCCCCTCGGTGATCAGCGCACCGCCCTGGCCGGGGAGCGCGGTGGTGCCGGTGTCGACCTTGATGCCGGGCAGGACGCCGAGTTCGCGCGCCGCGATCGGGAACGGGCGCCCGTCGGCGAGATCCTGGCCGAAGGTCTCGTCGCACAGAATGATTCCGCTGATCCATTCCGGCAGACCGTCGGCGGTGAGCAGCAGTTCGCGGTAGTCGCGCCGGGCCGTCGCGCTCGCGGGAACCCCTTCCTGTTCCAGGCGCGATGACATGGTCTTGATCGACTCGTCGGCGGCGAGAATGCCGCGGCCGCCGCTGGTCAGCTGCTGGGCGATGTCGGCGAGGGCGGTGGCGGGGAGTGTCGTCATGACGACCAGCATGCGAGCATCCCGTCGCCGCCGTCCTCACCCCTTCGGGCGAACCCGGGTGTGAAATGCGGCCGCGCCCACCTGGTCCGGATCGCACAGGTGCGCCACGAACATTCGGGTCGCCGCGGTCGGTTCCTGGGTCGCGCAGACGTGCCACGGCCGGTCCAGAGGTGTGCCCGGCACGCTGTAGGAGACCAGTTCCCCCGAGGCGAGTTGCTCGCGCGCGGCCTCCTCGTGCACGAGCGTGACGCCGAGCCCCTCGCGGGCGGCGGCCACGGCGGCGCCCGAGGTACCGAGGGTTAACAGCGGTGGCGCGGCCTGCAACCGGCTCAGCAACGACAGCGTGGTGTCGCGGGTGCCGGAGCCGATCCCGGTGAGCAGCCAGGGCGTGGTGAGCGGATCGTCGACCAGCCCGGGCCGCCCGACCAGCAACAGCCGGTTGGCCCGCTGGGCGGCGGTGACCAGCCCGGAGCCCCGCGGCGGTCGACCCGCCAGGGCGATATCGAAGACGTGATCGGCGGCGCGGGCGAACAGCTCGCCACGGGTCAGCACCGACAGCGACAGTTCCACGTGCGGATGGGCTCGAGCGAAGGTGGCCATCAGCGCCGGAAGGACGTACTCACTGGCCGTCGCGACCGCGCCGATCCGCACCCGTCCGCGATCGGCGTCGTGCACCGCCCCGGCCGCCTCCGCGAGCAGCCCCAGCAGCTTGCGCACGTAGCCGGCGAAGATCTCACCCGAGTCGGTCGCCACGATGCCCCGGCCGGACTTGCCGAAAAGTGTTGTGCCCAGTGCGTCTTCGAGCGCGGCGATCGCGGCCGACACCGCGGGCGGCGTCACATGCAACGTCTGCGCGGCGGCGCGCACACTCCCGGTGTCGTACACGGCGAGAAAGGTGCGCAGCCGACCCCAGGTAACGGCCGCGGGCAGGTCGGGGCTGGCGAACATCGTTCAATGATGCCTTAACAGTGCACAGGAAACATTCCATTGTCGCTGAACTGTCGCGCCCACACACTGAAAGTGCTTCATAGGCGTGACCCGAAAGGAACGGCGATGACGACGATCGACAACGACGGCGCGGCGACCAAAGAGCGTTGGGATCCGGGTGTCCAGAGCTATGCCGGAATGGGTTACTGGAACCCCGATTACATCCCCAAGGACACCGACGTGCTCGCCGTCTTCCGGGTCACCCCCCAGGACGGCGTCGACCCGATCGAGGCCGCGGCCGCCGTCGCGGGCGAATCGTCCACCGCCACCTGGACTGTCGTGTGGACCGACCGGCTCACCGCCAACAGCCACTACCAGGCCAAGGCGTACCAGGTCGACGAGGTGCCGGGCAGGCCAGGCGAGTACTTCGCCTACATCGCCTACGACATCGATCTCTTCGAGGAAGGCTCCATCGCGAACCTGACCTCCTCGATCATCGGCAACGTCTTCGGTTTCAAGCCGCTCAAGGCGCTGCGCCTGGAGGACATGCGCATCCCCGTCGCCTACACCAAGACGTTTCAGGGCCCCGCCCACGGCATCGTCATGGAACGGGAGATGCTCAACAAGTACGGCCGCCCGCTGCTCGGCGCCACCATCAAGCCCAAGCTCGGCCTGTCGGCCCGCAATTACGGGCGCGTGGTCTACGAGGCCTGTCGCGGTGGCCTCGACTTCACCAAGGACGACGAGAACATCAACTCCCAGCCCTTCATGCGCTGGCGCGACCGCTTCCTCTACGCGATGGAGGGGGTGAACCGGGCGATGGCCGAAACCGGCGAGATCAAGGGCCATTACCTCAATGTCACCGCGGGCACGATGGAGGAGATGTACCGGCGGGCGAACTTCGCCAAGGAGCTCGGCAGCGTGGTGGTGATGATCGACCTCACCATCGGCTACACCGCCATCCAGTCGATGGCGCACTGGGCCCGCGAGAACGGGCTGCTGCTGCATCTGCACCGGGCCGGGCATTCCACCTACACGCGGCAGAAGACGCACGGCGTGAGCTTCCGGGTGATCGCGAAGTGGTCGCGGCTGATGGGTGTCGACCACGTGCACGCGGGCACCGTCGTCGGCAAGCTCGAGGGCGACCCGGCCACCACCCGTGGCTTCTACGACACGTTGCGCGACAACAACGTTCCCCGCAATCTCGGCAACGGCATCTTCTTCGATCAGGACTGGATCTCGATGCCCGGCGTCATGCCGGTGGCCTCCGGCGGCATCCACGCCGGCCAGATGCACCAGCTCCTCGATCTTTTCGGCGACGACGTGATCCTGCAGTTCGGCGGCGGCACCATCGGGCACCCGTACGGCATCGCCGCGGGCGCCGAGGCCAACCGGGTGGCGCTCGAGGCAATGGTCAAGGCGCGCAACGAAGGTCGCGATCTGCTGTTCGAAGGACCCGACGTGCTGCGCAGGGCGGCCAAGCTCTGCACCCCGCTGCAGGCGGCCCTGGACACCTGGGGCGACATCACCTTCGACTACACCAGCACCGACGCCCCCGACGTGGTGGCGACTCCGGTGCCCTCGATCTGACCAGGAGCACCCGATGAAACTGCGTTACGGAACCTTCTCCTACCTGCCCGACCTCACCGACGACGAGATCGCGGCCCAGGTGAAGTTCGCCCTCGATCACGGCTGGCCGGTCTCGCTGGAGTACACCGACGACCCGCACCCACGCAACGTCTACTGGGAGATGTGGGGGCTGCCGATGTTCGACCTGGCCGAACCCGACGGCGTGCTCGCCCAGCTCGCGGATTGCCGGGCCACCTTCCCACAGCACTACATCCGGCTGCTGGCCTACGACGCGGCGCTGGGCAGGCAGTCCACCGCGATGTCGTTCCTCGTCCAGCGACCCGCGCACGAGCCCGGCTTCCTGCTCGAACGCGTCGAGGGCCCCGACCGCACCCAGCGGTACTCGGTGAAGTCCTACGCCACCGCCCGTCCGACCGGCGATCGGTACGCGGGCGAGTGAACTGATGGACACACCAAAGGGATTCGGGTTCCACCGCCCGTCGGCAGGCGGCACGGCGCAGACCACGGCAGTCGAGGAGCAGATGCCCGAGCCCGCGATTCTGGGTGACGACGAGGTGCTCGATCTCTCGGCCGACGAGGCCGCGGCCAGGGTGAGCGACACCCTGGCCGCGCTCGACGCCGAGCTGGTGGGCTTGGCCTCGGTCAAGCGCCGGGTCCGCGAGATCGCCTCGCTGCTCCAGGTCGACCGGGCGCGGCGCCGGTTCGGGCTCACCACCACGCGACCCACGTTGCACATGAGCTTCACCGGCGGTCCCGGCACCGGCAAGACCACGGTCGCGCTGCGGATGGCGGCCATCCTGCACGCGCTCGACTACATCAGGGCCCCGCGCGTGCACACCGTCACCCGCGACGACCTGGTCGGCCAGTTCATCGGCCACACCGCGCCCAAGACCAAGGAGGCGATCGCCCGCGCGGCCGGGGGAGTGCTGTTCATCGACGAGGCCTACTACCTGTTCCGGCCCGAGAACGAGCGGGACTACGGGCAGGAGGTCATCGAGATCCTGCTCACCGAGATGGAGAACGAGCGCGGTGATCTGGTGGTGATCTTCGCCGGCTACCCCGACCGGATGGCGACCTTCTTCGCCGCCAATCCGGGCCTGAGTTCCCGGGTGCCGCACCATCTCACGTTCGCCGACTACGACCATGCGGAGCTGACCCAGATCGCGGGACTGATGGTGGAGTCGGAAGGGTTCGCCTTCGACGACGACGCGCACAAGGCGTTCGCCGAGTACCTGACGCTGCGCATGGAGCAGCCCAGGTTCTCCAACGCGCGCAGCGTGCGCAACGCGATCGAACGCTGCAGGCTGCGGCAGGCCCGCAGGCTGGTCGCGCTCGACCGGCCACTGGGCAAGTCCGACCTCATCACGCTCACCGCCGAGGACGTCTACGGCAGCAGCGTCTTCGAGCCGGCCCAGGACTGAGTCACGCGCGCGGCGGAAAGTCCGATAACCGGCACCTATCAGGTGATCGGGCTTTCCGCTTTGACAAGGGTGGACAATGTGAGAAGCCTTTTGTCAGATATGCCGACCGCGCGGTGCCGCAGAACTGAAGAGAAGCTGACACATGACCTCGATCGAGGACCCGCAAGATGATCTGAGCGTGACCCCGCCCAAGACCTGGGCGGTCGGCGTTCCCGCGGTGGCGCACGCGATCGAGTACTCGCTCTCGCAGAACTCCCCGGCCCGCACCGCGCTCACCTTGCTCAACATCAATCAGACCAAGGGCTTCGACTGCCCCGGCTGCGCATGGCCCGAGCCCACGCGCCGCCACCTCAACGAGTACTGCGAAAACGGCGCCAAGCACATCAACGACGAGGCCACCACCCGCCGCGTCACCCGGCAGTTCTTCGCCGAGCATCCGGTCGCCGAGCTCGACACCATGTCGGATTACTGGCTCAACCAGCAGGGCAGGCTCACCGAGCCGATGGTGAAGCGGCCCGGCGCCACGCACTACGAGCCCATCGGCTGGGACGACGCCTTCGACCTGATGGCACGCGAGCTGCGCGGCCTCCCCACCCCCGACGAGGCCCTGTTCTACACCTCGGGGCGGCTCAACAACGAGGCCGCGTTCCTGCTGCAACTGTTCGCCCGCGCCTACGGCACCAACAACCTGCCCGACTGCTCGAACCTGTGCCACGAGTCGAGTGGTTCCGCGTTGGCGCAGACCATCGGCGTCGGCAAGGGCAGTGTGTCCCTCGACGACATCTACGAAGCCGATCTGGTCTTCGTCGTCGGCCAGAACCCCGGCACGAACCATCCGCGCATGCTGTCGGCGCTCGAGGAGACCAAACGCAACGGCGGCAAGATCGTGGCGGTGAACCCGCTGCCCGAGGCCGGGCTGATCCGGTTCAAGAACCCGCAGAAGGCGCGCGGCGTGATCGGGCGCGGCACCGAGATCGCCGATATCTTCCTCAAGATCCGCCCCGGCGGCGACCTGGCCCTGTTCCAGATGCTGAACAAGCTGCTCCTCGACGCCGAGGACGCGGCGCCCGGCACGGTGCTCGACCACGCGTTCATCGCCGCGCACACCAGTGGTTTCGATGCCTTCGCCGAGCACGCCAGGACGGTGAGCTGGGAGCACGCGCTCACTGCCACCGGGCTGACGCGCGCGGAGATCGAGGCCGTGCACCAGCAAGTGCTGGCCAGCGGGAAGGTCATCGTGTGCTGGGCGATGGGTTTGACCCAGCACAAGCACGGCGTGCCCACGATCCGCGAGATCGTCGACTTCCTGCTGCTGCGCGGCAACCTCGGCCGCCCCGGCGCCGGGGTGTGCCCGGTGCGCGGGCACAGCAATGTCCAGGGCGACCGCACCATGGGCATCTGGGAGCGGATGCCGCAGTCGTTCCTGGACGCGCTCGGCACCGAGTTCGGTTTCACCCCGCCCGCGGCCCACGGGCTGGACGCGGTCGGTTCCATCCGTGCCATGCGCGACGGCAAGGCGAAGGTATTCGTCGGGGTCGCAGGCAATTTCGTGCGGGCCACGCCCGACAGCGAGGTCACCGAGGCGGCCCTGCGGCAGTGTTCGCTGACCGTACAGATCTCCACCAAACTCAACCGCTCCCACACGGTCTGCGGCGAGACGGCACTGATCCTGCCCACGCTGGGCCGCAGCGATCGCGATATCCAGGCCACCGGCGAGCAGTTCTACACGGTCGAGGATTCGATGAGCCAGGTCCGCACATCGCGGGGGCGCCTCGACCCGGCCTCGCCCGAACTGCTCAGCGAGATCGCGATCATCTCCCGGCTGGCGCGCAGCACGCTGGGGGCGGAGTCCACGATTCCGTGGGAGGAATTCGTCGCCGATTACAGCACCGTGCGCGACCGTATCTCCCGGGTCGTGCCCGGCTTCGAGAACTTCAACGAACGGGTCACCGCGCCGGGCGGGATGCTGCTGGTGAATCCGGTCAACAAGGGCATCTATCGCACCGCGAGCGGGAAGGCCGAGTTCACCCGCAACGACTTCGACATGATCGACGCGCCGCCGGGCTACCTTGTGCTGCAATCACTGCGGTCCCACGATCAGTGGAACACCATTCCCTACGCGAGCAACGACCGCTACCGCGGCATCCACCACGCCCGCCGGGTGGTGATGGTCAACCCCGACGACCTGGCCGAGCGGGGGATCGCCGACGGGGAAGTGGTCGACATCGTCAGCATCTGGCACGACGGCACCGAGCGGCGGGCGGAGAAGTTCGTCGCCGTCGGGTACCCGGCCAGCCGTGGTTCGGCCGCCGCGTACTACCCGGAGACCAACGTCCTGGTTCCGCTCGACAGCGTCGCCGACATCAGCAACACGCCGACCTCGAAAGGCATCATCGTCCGTTTGGAGCCGGTGGTCCGACGGGCTGGGACCGACGGCTACGTGCGCGCATAGATACACTGCTCTCATGTCCGTGCGCACCCGTCAGCCACTAGTTCCCGGTACCCAGTCGCCGATCCGGGAAGTTCCCCGCTCCATCGAGCGGCCCGAATACGTGTGGAAGAAGACCGCGAACGAGGGCAACGAGCCCTGGGTACAGACCACCGAGACCATCGAGAAGATGCGGATCGCGGGCAGGATCGCGGCGCGGGCGCTCGAAGAGGCGGGGAAGGCCGTGGTGCCCGGTGTCACCACCGACGAGCTCGACCGGATCGCCCACGAGTACATGTGCGACCACGGCGCCTACCCGTCGACGTTGGGCTACAAGGGTTTTCCCAAGTCGTGCTGCACCTCGCTCAACGAGGTCATCTGCCACGGCATCCCCGACTCGACGGTGGTCGAAGACGGTGACATCGTCAACATCGACGTCACCGCCTTCATCCACGGCGTGCACGGCGACACCAACAAGACCTTCCTCGCCGGCGATGTCGACGAGGAGGTGCGTCTGCTCGTCGAGCGCACCGAAGAGGCCACCAACCGGGCCATCAAGGCGGTCAAGCCGGGTCGCGCCCTGAACGTGGTCGGCCGTGTCATCGAGGCCTACGCCAACCGCTTCGGCTACGGCGTGGTGCGCGACTTCACCGGCCACGGCGTCGGCCCCACGTTCCACAGCGGCCTGGTGGTGCTGCACTACGACCAGCCCAGCATCGAGTCGGTGATCGAGCCCGGCATGACCTTCACGATCGAGCCGATGATCAACCTCGGCGGTATCGACTACGACATCTGGGACGACGGCTGGACCGTGGTCACCCAGGACCGCAAGTGGACCGCGCAGTTCGAGCACACACTGGTCGTCACCGACACGGGTGCGGAAGTTCTGACCTTGCCGTGAATCGGCGCAGGTCGAGGCTCGCGCCTTTGGGTCGTCACCGACACGGGCGCGGAAATTCTCACGCTGCCGTGAGCGCGCCCCTGCGCGGCGCGCTGTTGATCGCGGGTACCACCTCCGACGCCGGGAAGAGTGTCGTGGTGGCGGGTATCTGCCGGATGCTGGCGCGGCGCGGGGTGCGGGTGGCGCCGTTCAAGGCGCAGAACATGTCGAACAACTCGGTCGTCACCCTCGACGGCGGGGAGATCGGGCGTGCCCAGGCGCTGCAAGCTCGAGCCTGTGGGCTGGAGCCGAGCGTGCGGTTCAACCCGGTGCTGTTGAAGCCGGGCAGCGATCGCCGCTCGCAGCTGGTCGTTCGGGGCACAGCGGTCGGAACTGTCGGCGCGCGTGACTATTTCACTCGGCGGCAGGAGCTGCACGCGGTCGTCGCGGACGAATTGGCCTCGTTACGTGACGAATTCGACGTCGTGATCTGTGAGGGGGCGGGCTCGCCGGCCGAAATCAACCTCAGGGCAACCGATCTCGCGAACATGGGTTTGGCCCGCGCCGCCGACATTCCGGTCCTGGTGGTGGGCGACATCGACCGCGGCGGCGTCCTCGCCCACCTGTTCGGCACCGTCGCCGTGCTGGAACCCGAAGATCAGCAGCTCATCGCGGGCTTCCTCGTCAACAAATTCCGCGGTGACGTGTCCCTGCTGCAACCCGGCCTCGACCAGCTGGTCGCGCTGACCGGCCGCCCCACCCTCGGCGTTCTTCCCTTCGCCGAAGAGCTCTGGCTCGATGCCGAAGACTCCCTCGGCACCATCTCCGGCGCCCCCGTAGGTCGCCCCGGCCCGCCGCACGGCGCCGACTGGCTCACCGTGGCCGCCGTCCGCCTCCCACGAATCTCCAACTCCACCGATATCGAGGCTCTCGCCTGCGAACCCGGCATCTCGGTCCGCTGGGCCGACAGCCCCCACCAGCTGGCCACCGCCGACCTCGTGATCGTCCCCGGCAGCAAGGCGACCATTTCCGACCTGAACTGGTTGCGCGCCAACGGAATCGCCGATGCTCTGCGAACCCGCGCCGCCGCTGGGCGCCCTGTTCTCGGCATCTGTGGCGGCTACCAGATGCTCGGCGCCCGCATCGTCGACGGCGTCGAGCACACAGCGGCGGTGGGTCGAGCCGATGCCCCCGAATCGGTGACCGCGCGGCCCTGCGTGGTGGAGGGCCTCGGTCTATTCGATCTCGATATCGAATTCGCGAACCCGAAGATCGCCCGGCAAGTATCCGGCATCGCGGGCCCGGATCCCCTGCACGGCTACGAGATCCACCACGGCAGGGTCACCCGCACCGACGACCCCTCCTGGCTGACAGTCGAGGGCAACCCGGAAGGCAGTGCGCGAGAAGCGGTCTGGGGCACCCACGTCCACGGACTGCTCGAATCCGACGAGTTCCGCCGCACCTGGCTCACCGAAGTAGCCGCCAGAGCCGGGCGCACCGGCTTCACCGTCGCCCCCGACACTTCGGTCGCGGCCGTCCGATCCGCGCAACTCGACCTTCTCGCCGACCTCGTCGAGCAACACGTCGACCTCGCGGCGCTGGAACACCTGATCCGCGACGGCGCCCCGGCCGATAACCCCGTCATCCGAACCTCCCGGTGATCCTGGCGCCGGCAGCTGCGGACGCGGTGGTGTACGGCCCGTCCGGCCGCACCGTCCACGCGGCGCCGTTGTGGCGAGTACGCCGATCCGGCACCGCAGTTTTGTAACCTGTTCTACTATTGGCGGCACTGATTGCTGGAGTCCAGGCCGAGCTCATCAAGGCCTGATTGCGTCAGTGTCGACAGGGAAGTAGAACGTGTTCACGGCGGTGTGTAGTCGATGCCGGTGGTCTACGAGGAGTGATTGTGCAGTTCAATCTGGCGGACGTCTTCGAAACGGTGGCTGCGGCCGTTCCCGACCGTGTCGCGCTGACCTATGAGGGTGAGAACGTCACCTACGCCCAGCTCGACAGCGAGGCGAACAAGGTGGCGGCGATGCTGTCGCAGGCGGGCATCGGGGAGGGTGACCATGTCTCGTTGTTCCTCAAGAACAGCGTCGAACACGTCCATGCTCTCCTCGGCCTGATCAAGATCCGCGCGGTGCCGATCAACGTCAACTACCGCTACACGCCCGCCGAACTCGAGTACATCTTCACGAATTCGGACTCGGTCGCCGTCATCGTCGAACTGCCGGAGCACCAGCGAACGCTGGCGGAGCTCCTCTCGGCATGCCCGCTGGTCCGCACGGTGATCGTGATCGGTGCGCTCGACGACGAGCTGCGCACCGCCGCGGCCGCTCGATCGGTCGCCGTGGTCTCCTTCGCCGAGTCCGAAACGCACTCTGCCACAGTGGAGTTCGCACCTCGTACCGGAGACGAGCTGTACGTGCTCTACACCGGTGGCACCACCGGATACCCGAAGGGTGTGATGTGGCGCCACGACGACTTCTTCCGCAAGCCGCTCTCGGGCGGAAATCCCTACGGCACCGACCCACGCACCGACCTCGCCGAGATCGCCGCCGCCGCAAAGGAATTTCCGGAGCTGTCCTTCTTGATCGCCGCGCCGCTCATGCACGGCGCGGCCCTGTATTCGCTGTTCACGTTCTTCACTCTCGGCGCCCGCGTGGTGCTCATGCGCGACTTCGACTCGCAACGCGTTGTCGAGGCGATCGAGCGGGAGCGGATCCAAGTGATCCTCATCGTCGGCGATGGCATGGGGCTACCTCTGGTCGACGAGATGGAACGCCGTCAGGGCCAGATCGACCTGAGCTCACTGTTCTCGATCACCTCCGGTGGCGCGATCTGGTCGGTCGGAGTGCGCGAACGGATGCTGGCGGTCAAGCCGGATCTGCTGCTGCGGGACAACTTCGGGGCCTCCGAGTCCGGCAACGACGGCGCCTTCACCGTCGACGAGCAGGGCAATCTGCGCATGCCGTCGTCATCGACGATGCTGCTCGTCGACGAGGAGCTCGCCGACATCGCGCCGGGCAGCGACCAGATCGGGTACATCGCCCGCGTCGGCAATGTTCCGCTCGGCTACTACAAGGACGAGGACAAGTCCGCCCGCACCTTCCGCACCCGCGTCGACGGCACGCGGATGTCGATCCTGGGTGACATGGGGCGCGTCGAAGCCGACGGCACCATCGTGTTCCTCGGGCGTGGTTCGCAATGCATCAATACCGGCGGCGAGAAGGTGTTCGCCGAAGAGGTCGAGGCCGTGCTGCACGCCCACCCGTCGATCGCTGACGCGCTCGTCGTCCCGGTACCCGACGAGCGCATGGGGCAGAAGGTGGCCGCTGTCATCGCCACCTACCCGGACGCGCCGGCACTGACGCTCGACGAAGTCCAGCAGCACTGCCGAACGTCGTTGGCGGGATACAAAGTACCGCGTTCGATGAGTACCGTCGTCGAGATCAAGCGAACCCCTGCCGGCAAAGCCGACTATCGGTGGGCGACCGAGGTCGCGCGCGGTTAGCGCACATCGGAGCGAGGCGTCCGAGCCGGGTGGGAGCCGTGACCCGTGCTTCAGTGGATCACCCGCTGTGCGGCCGGTCTCCTCACAGCGGTGGGGTCGGCGCTGTGACAGGTTTGGCAATTCCGGCATCGCAGGCAGTGAATGCCCAGTACACGGGGGTGTGGAGATCGGCAGGGCGCGCCGGAACAGGCCGCGTTGTTCAGGCTGGACGTGTACCGTAACCCGGCATGAAATCTCGGCAGATCACGGTCGGTGACCAGGCCTGGACGGTGCGGGTCGACGGACCTTCTTCGCGGCACAATGTGCTGCTGCTTCCCGATGCGGACGACCCTGCCGACGTGTTCGACAAGGTGTGCGCACGGCTGCACGAGTCCGACTTACAGACCATCGTCGTGGAGTCTGTCGAGGGACTCGATCCGGCGGGCGTGCGCGCGATTCTCGACGAACTCGAACTGCCCTACGTCAACGTCGCGGGGCGTGGGTCGGGCGCGGAGCTGGCGTGGCGGGTGTGCGCGGGCCGGTTCGGCCGGTTCATGAGCCTGGTCGTCGCCGACCACGGGCACCCGGCGGTTCCCGACGCCGACGGCCGAGTCCCCGACGCGTCCTGTCCGCCGCTGGAACTGCCCGTCACGATGCTGGTCACCAAGGGCCTGCCCCGCGCCACCGCCGAGGCCTCCGGTCGCTATGTCTACGGCGAATTCCGGGTCGTCCCACTGGAAGTCGACAACATCGCCACCGAGGCAGGCCACGAATTCGCCACCGAGATCGTCCTGCGCACCAGCCTCTGGTAGACGCGGCCGAGCTCACCAGGCACTGACGCGGATCGCTGTTCGCGGCAGAGCCTGGTGAGCGGTGTGCCCGGATCAGGACTTGCGGTAGGTCGCCAACCAGTCGAGCCAGTTGTCGGTTTCCTGGAACGCGTTGGCGCGCACGGCTTCCGAGGACAGGAACACGTCGTGGCGGGCGCCGTCGATCGGGACGATCGAGGTGCGCTCGCCCAGGCAGCCCGCCCAGCGCTGGATCTGCTTCACATCGAGCACGGCATCGGCCACGTCGACGGCGGGGGAGTGCTCACGGGCGAACTTGGTGAGCCGCGAGCGCAGGATCAGCGCGGGCACGCCGATGGTCAGGCCCTGGTGCAGGCGCGCGTGGCCCTGGCGGATGGCGCGCAGCCAGCCCAGCCGCACCGGTTCACCGCTGAGCGGCTTCCAGTCCAGGTTGTAATCCCACTCACCCGAGCGGCTGGTGTGCAGGCTGTCGCCGTAGGCGGTGCTGACGCCGCCGGGCAACTGGGCGAAGGCGCGGAACCGGCCCACCGCGTTGATCACGGGGGTGCCGACGGTGCGGTAGAAGGACGGTCCCTGCAGGTCGAACCAGGGACTGTTGAGGACGACCCCGGCCACGCCCGCCGCCGCGCTGCCACCGGCCGCCTCTAGCCGGTCCAACCACAGCGG
The DNA here is from genome assembly GCF_042668615.1 of Nocardia sp. NPDC057272. NCBI lineage: Bacteria > Bacillati > Actinomycetota > Actinomycetes > Mycobacteriales > Nocardiaceae > Nocardia > Nocardia sp. NPDC057272. The sequence goes on from NZ_JBHUYK010000005.1 coordinate 203,903, forward strand.
CACGATCAGGCCGCCGGTCGAATGCGCGACGATCAGCACATCGTTGCCGGTCTCCTCGCGCGCGATCCGCAGCGCCTCGGTCAGCTCGTCGTCGTAGAGCGCCAGGTCGCTCACGTAGTGCGCGCTCTGTCCTTCTCGCCGCGACCGCCCGCATTTGCGCAGGTCGAGCGCGTAGAACCGGTGCCCGCGCGCCGCGAAATGCTCGGCCAGGTGCTCCTGGAAGAAGTAGTCGGTGAACCCGTGCACGTAGAGCACGGTCGGCTCGATCGCCGACGCCGTGGCATCGGGCAGATAGCGCACGAGCGTGGCCACCACCTCACCCTCACCGTCGGGGTCGATACCGAGCGGGAGGGTCCGCTGTTGATAGGCGGTGCCGAGAACATCGGGTTGCCACTGCTCGTCGGTTCGATCAGCGAGGGTTTCTTTCGTCACACTGCTCAATCTATCGCGCGGTCATGGTGACGTGCAGGCTTGCTTTTCATCACATTCGGGAGGTCCGTTGCAGAACTGTGCTCAGCTGAGGTGCACAATTGGCATCAGGTGAACGACGGGTAGCCTACCTCCCGGCGATTCACCGCGAGTCGCATGAACACCGCCAAAGCGCCCGCGCCAAGCGAACTCACCCGCCGGTGGGTAGCTGAGAAGGACAAGGAAGTCGATCTACCCGTGCCGAACGCTGCGAAGAGTGAAAAGACCGATGTAGTTCTCATCGGCGCTGGCATCATGAGTGCCACGCTGGGCGCGCTGCTGCGGCAGCTGCAGCCGGATTGGACGATCTCGGTGTTCGAGCGGCTCGACGCCGCCGCCGCGGAGAGCAGCGACCCGTGGAACAACGCGGGTACCGGCCACTCGGCGCTGTGTGAGCTCAACTACAGCCCGCAGAACGCCGACGGCTCGGTCGACGTGAGCAAGGCCGTCGACATCAACGAGCGCTTCCAGGTCTCGCGCCAGTTCTGGGCCTCCGCCGTCGACACCGGCGTGCTGGACGACCCCGCCGGCTTCATCAACCCCATCCCGCATGTGAGCTTCGTGCACGGCGCCGACAACGTCGACTACCTGCGCAAGCGCTACGAGGCGCTGTCGCCGCACCCGCTGTTTCGCGGTATGGAGTACATCGACACCCCCGACGAGTTCGCCGCGCGCCTGCCGCTGATGGCCAAGGGCCGTGACTTCAGCGACCCGATCGCGCTGAACTGGTCCGACGGCGGCACCGATATCGACTTCGGCGCGCTCACCAAGCAGCTGCTCGCCTACATCGGCTACTCCGGCGGCGAGATCGCCTTCGGCACCGAGGTCCGCGACCTCGACAAGCAGTCCGACGGGTCGTGGAACGTCACCGTCCGCAACCTGCGCACCTACCAGTCGCGCACCATCAACGCGAAGTTCGTGTTCGTCGGCGCCGGTGGTGGCGCGCTGCCGCTGTTGCAGAAGGCAGGCATCAAGGAAGCCAAGGGCTTCGGCGGCTTCCCGATCAGCGGCCAGTTCCTGCGCTCCACCAACCCGGAGCTGATCGCCGCGCACGAGGCCAAGGTCTACGGCAAGGCCGCCGTCGGCGCGCCGCCCATGTCGGTGCCGCACCTCGACACCCGCGTCATCAACGGCCAGAAGGGCCTGCTGTTCGGCCCCTACGCCGGCTGGACCCCCAAGTTCCTCAAGGACGGCTCCAACGCCGACCTGTTCAAGTCGATCAAGCCGAACAACATCGGCTCGCTCGTCGGCGTCGGCCTCACCGAGCTCGGCCTGACCAAGTACCTGGTCGAAGAGCTGCTCAAGTCGCAGAACGGCAAGGTGGGCGTGCTCGGGGAGTTCCTGCCGCGCGCGCAGGGCCGCGACTGGGAGCTCATCACCGCCGGTCAGCGCGTGCAGGTCATCCGCCGCAAGGGTGTGGGTGGGGTGCTCGAGTTCGGTACCGCGGTCATCTCCGCGCAGGACGGCTCCATCGCCGGTCTGCTCGGTGCGTCGCCGGGTGCGTCGACCTGCGTCACCGCCATGCTCGACGTGATGCAGCAATGCTTCCCGGAGCAGTACACCGGCTGGACGCCGCAGCTGCAGCAGATGATCCCCTCCCTCGGCCAGAAGCTGTCGGAGAACCAGGCCCTGTTCCAGGAAGTGTGGGACTGGACCAGCAAGTCGCTGAAGCTGGACGCCGCCACCGCGCCTGCGAACGAGCAGGTCCCCAGCTACGCGCAGGTGTGAGCGTCGAACTGAGACGGGCGTGGGCGGCGGATCTGGACGCCGCCACCCTCTACCGGCTGTTGTGCCTGCGCGTCGAGGTGTTCGTCGTCGAGCAGGAATGCGCCTATCCCGAGCTGGACGGGCGCGACCTGCTGGCGACGACGCGGCACCTGTGGCTCGACGACGGTTCCGTGCTCGCCACGTTGCGCCTGCTCGACGAGTCCGCCGACGGGGTCACCAGCTATCGCATCGGCCGGGTCTGCGTCGCGCAGTCCGCTCGCAAACACGGGTACACCACCCGGCTGATGCAGGCGGCGCTGGCCGAAACCGGTTCGGCCACTGTGCGATTGGATGCCCAGTCGCACCTGGTCGGCATGTACGCGAAGTTCGGTTTCGACATCGACGGACCCGAGTACGACGACGACGGGATCATGCACGTGCCGATGCGGCGCGGCTGACGCGGTACACCGGGAAGCCTCGGGCTTCGCCGACGTGACGGCGCGGGTTCGAGCAGGTCGACGGTGGCGTCAGACTTCGGTTGCCGGCCTGTCGATGCCCGGGGGGCTGCCGGGATCGGGCCGCGCATAGAGTTGGGGCGTGCCTGGTTTTGCTGATGTCGCCGCTGGTCCGCATACCGCCGCACGTGCGGCGGGTGAGGCGGGGTTCCCGTTCTCCGCTGTGGTGGGGCAGGAGCGGCTGCAGCTGGCGTTGATCTTGTCGGCCGTGCACCCCGGGATCGGCGGGGTGCTGGTGCGTGGCGAGAAGGGCACGGCGAAGTCGACCGTGGTGCGCGCGCTCGCGCAGTTGCTGCCGCCCGTGGTCGACGAGACCGGAGCCCGGCCCGCTCGGCTGGTGGAGTTGCCGGTCGGCGCCACCGAGGACCGCGTTGTCGGCTCGCTCGATCTCGAGCGGGTACTGCGCGACGGGGAACAGGCGTTCCGTCCCGGGCTGCTGGCCGCGGCCCACCACGGCGTGCTCTACGTGGACGAAGTGAACCTGCTGCACGACCACCTGGTGGACGTGCTGCTCGACGCGGCGGCGATGGGGCGCGTGCACGTCGAGCGCGACGGTGTCTCGCACTCGCATCCGGCGCGGTTCGTGCTGGTCGGCACGATGAACCCCGAAGAAGGCGAGTTGCGCCCGCAGCTGCTCGACCGGTTCGGGCTCACCGTCGACGTAGCGGCCTCGCGCGAGGTCGACGTCCGGATGGCGGTGGTGCGCCGTCGTCTCGACTACGAGGCCGACCCGGCCGCGTTCGCCGCCCGCTACGTCGACGCCGATCAGGTGGTGGCCGAACGCATTCTGACCGCACGCGACCGGTTGCCCGAGGTCGCGCTGGACAATGCGGAGCTGCGCCGGATCGCGGCGCTGTGCGCGTCGTTCGATGTCGACGGGATGCGCGCCGACCTCGTCGTCGCCCGGACCGCGACCGCGCATGCCGCGTGGCGTGGACGGGATCGGGTCACCGAGGACGACGTGCGGATCGCGGCGGAACTCGCGCTGCCGCACCGTCGTCGACGGGATCCGTTCGACGAGCCGGGGATCAGCGAGCAGCAGCTCGACGAAGCGATGGATGCCGCGGCCGCTGAGGTCGACAAGGCTTCGGGGGATGAGGAATTCGACGGTTCGCGCGCACCGGGTGACGAGGGGAACGGCCACCGGGACGAGCTCGACGCCGAGGGCGGTGACTCCGCGTGCCCGGATGATGTCGACCCCGGTGGCCGCGCGGACGAGCGGTCGCGGGGCAGCGGTCGCGAAAGCGGTCCGGACGGCCTGGGTCCCGACGATGGTCCCGATGATGACGGGGGCTCCGATGGCGGCGGCCCGGACGATCGAGGACCTGACGATGGCGGACCGGGCGGCGGCGGTTCCGGTGGCGACCGCTCGGACAGCTCCAACCAGGACAATGCGGGCAACGGTTCGCGACCCGGTCCCGAAAAGCTGTCGGGCACACCGACTTCGGCGGGCAAGCCCGCCCCGCGATGGGAGGTTCCCGGTATCGGCGAAGGCGCCCCCGGCCGCCGTTCGCGCGCCCGGACCAGGACCGGCCGCACGGTCCGCCCCGACGCCGACCCGTCGACCGGCCTGCACCTGCTCGGCACAGTCTTCGCGGCCGCGCCGAAGCAATTCGAGCGTGGCAGGATCAGCGGCCCACTCGCCCTGGAGACCGAAGACCTGCGCGGGGCGTATCGCGAAGGCCGAGAAGGCAATCTGGTCGTTTTCGTGGTCGACGCGTCCGGCTCGATGGCCGCGCGCGACCGGCTCACCGCCGTGACCGGCGCGATTGTCACGCTGCTGCGCGATGCGTATCAGCGCCGCGACAAGGTGGCCGTGATCAGCGTTCGCGGCAGTGCGGCCGAACTCGTTCTGCCGCCCACCTCCTCGGTCGACATCGCGGTCCGCCGCCTGGCCGGGATGCGCACCGGCGGCAAAACGCCACTCGCCGCGGGCTTGCAGAAGGCTCGCGAGGTGATCGCCCGCGAACACGTCCGCGACCCCCGCCGCCGCCCGATGCTGGTCCTGCTCACCGACGGCCGTGCTACCGGCGGCACCGACCCGTTGCCACGAGCGCGCACCGCCGCCAGGTTGCTGGCCGCGCAAGGGCACACCGCCATGGTGATCGACTGCGAGCGCGGCATGATCCGTCTCGGCCTCGCCGCCGAACTCGCTCGCGACCTGCGCGCCCGCTACCTGCGCTTGACCGAACTCACCGGCGAGACAGTCGCCGACGTGGTCCGAGCCACGGGTCTGCCCGCTCGAGCGGCGTAAAGGTTCCAGCCCGTCCGGCGTAGGGGTCGAGCCCTGTGAGCGCGCCGGGCGCACCCTGATAGAAAGGGTGACGAACCGGCACGCGCGGCCGGCCCGAGAGGTACGGGTCGCGGGGCGGGCTTCGACATTCGAGCGCGCCGGCGTGCGACAGATATCGACCGCGAGGTCGTGCAGAACGCGCACTTCGCGTGCGTCGAGAAGAGGAGTTTCCGTGCCCAAAGGTGTTCCGGAGACCGTCCCCGAGGACGGTCTGACCACCCGGCAGCGGCGCAATCAGCCGGTGCTCGCCGTGCACACCGGGCCGGGCAAGGGCAAGTCCACCGCGGCGTTCGGGATGGCGTTGCGGGCCTGGAACCAGGGCTTCGACGTGGCGGTCTTCCAGTTCGTGAAGAGCGCGAAGTGGAAGGTCGGCGAGGAAGCCGCCTTCCGGACCCTCGGCACCCTGCACGAGGAGACCGGCGCGGGTGGCGCGGTCGAGTGGCACAAGATGGGCGAAGGCTGGTCCTGGACCCGCAAGCACGGCACCGAGGAAGACCACGCGGCCGCCGCCCTGTCCGGCTGGCAGGAGATCGCCCGCCGCCTCGCCGCCGAACAGCACCGCTTCTACGTCCTCGACGAGTTCACCTACCCGCTCAAATGGGGCTGGGTCGACATCGACGAGGTCGTCGACACCCTCACCCACCGCCCCGGCAACCAGCACGTCGTCATTACCGGCCGTGACGCGCCCCCGGCCCTGATCGAGGCCGCCGACCTGGTCACCGAGATGACGAAGGTCAAGCACCCGATGGACGCGGGTCGCAAGGGCCAACGCGGTATCGAATGGTGAGCGTGCACGTCGTCGGCCGAACACGCGCGGCGGAGCGCGGGCGGTGAGCGCTCCCGCGGTGGTGATCGCGGCCCCGGCGTCGGGCAGCGGGAAGACCACGCTGGCCACCGGGCTGATCGGTGCGCTGCGCCGGGCCGGGCACCGGGTGGCGCCGTTCAAGGTGGGGCCCGACTACATCGACCCCGGCTACCACGGGCTCGCGGCCGGGCGGCCGGGGCGCAATCTGGATCCCGTTCTGGTGGGCGAGGATCGGGTGGTGCCGCTGTATCGGCACGGCGCGCAGGGCTGCGATATCGCCGTCGTCGAAGGCGTGATGGGCCTGTTCGACGGCCGGATCGACGAAAACCGCAGCGACGCGATCGCCGAGGGTTCCACCGCGCAGGTGGCCGGGCTGCTCGGGGCGCCGGCGGTCCTGGTGGTCGACGCCCGCGGTCATTCCCAGAGTCTCGCGGCGCTCCTGCACGGTTTCGCCACCTACGACTCCTCGGTCCGCCTCGGCGGTGTGATTCTCAATCGCGTCGGCAGCGAGCGCCACGAACAGGTTCTGCGCGCGGCCTGCGACCGCGTCGGCCTGCCCGTTCTCGGCGCGCTGCCCCGCATGGCCGAACTGGAAGTCCCCTCCCGCCATCTCGGCCTCATCCCCGCCGTCGAACACGGCTCCGCCGCCACCGCCGCTGTCGACGCCATGACCGAACTCGTCGCGGCACACGTGGACCTGCGTGCGATCGTGGCCCTGGCAGGCGGGTCGGTGCTGGGCGCCGCGTGGGATCCACACGTCGAGTTGATCTCAGCTGCTGAACACGGCACGGGCGGAACAATTTCCGATGGCGACGGAACGGACGCGGCGATGGTCCGCCGGCAGCCGACCTCGGTCGATCCCACCTCGGAATCCGCGTCCTCGGCCGCGGGGTCCGGCGTCGTCTCGGGCAGAGATCCGTTGATCGCGATGGCGGGCGGTCCGGCCTTCACGTTCGGCTATGCCGAGCATCGGGAACTACTGGTCGCCGCCGGTGCCCGGGTAGAGGTGTTCGATCCGCTGTCCGATGTACTCCCGGTCGGCACAGCGGGATTGGTCCTTCCCGGTGGCTTTCCTGAGGAGCACGCCGGTCAGCTGTCGGCCAACGAGCGCCTGCGCACCGCAGTGGCCGACGGCGCCGCGCGGGGCCTGCCGATCCACGCCGAGTGCGCGGGCCTGCTCTACCTCACACGCTCCCTCGACGGCCATCGGATGGCAGGCGTCATCGACGCCGACGCCGAATTCGGCCCGCGCCTGACCCTCGGCTACCGCGATGCCGTCGCGCTGCACGACTCGGCGCTGTGGCGAGCGGGGTCGCGGGTGCGCGGCCACGAGTTCCACCGCACCCGTCTGGTCCGCACCGGCGCGGAGAACCCCGCCTGGGGTTGGCGCGCGACGGGTTCCGTCGCCGAAGGCGCTGTGGTCCGTCAGGTCCACGCCTCCTACCTGCACACCCATCCGGCGGGAAATCCTGATGCGATCTCCCGATTCGTCACCGCCGCAAGACGATTCGACCACTGATGGCGCGCAGCGGCACACGGCGACGATGACGACTTCCGACGGTGAGCAGCAACCGGCGACCGGTGATACGCCATCGGGTCCGGCGCTGGCCGTCGGCATCGGCATACGGCCGGGCACCGATGCGGGGCGGATCGTTCGCGCGGTGCGGGCGGTAGTCGGCGATACCACCATCAGCTGCTTGGCGACCCTCGATCGGCGTGCGACCGAACCCGGTGTCCTGACCGCCGCGGCGACCCTCGGTGTGTCCGTGGTGGCATTCACCGCCGAACAACTGGCCGAAGTCGACGTGTGGCACCGTTCAGGCCACGCCTCGGCGGCGGTCGGCACCCCCAGCGTCGCGGAAGCCGCGGCATTGCTCGCGGGCAGTGGCGAACTCATCTGCGACAGAACAATTGTCGACGGAATCGTGGTCGCCGCCGCGTCGGCTTCGCGGCGATCGTCGATGCCCGGAGATTAATTCGCTGGGCAAGATCGTTGGTGCGCAGTAAGTTCGTTTCAGCAGTTGCGAGGCGGACCGGATCTGATCGGTTACCACTCTGGATGGGGATGGCGCAGGTTCGAATCCTGCCCGTCATCGAAAGATGGCGGTAGCTCAGCTCGGTAGAGCACCTTACCGGTCAGGACACACACGTCCGCCGAGCAACTGTCCACCGTGAACGAGCAGGACGGACCGGATTCGGTCGGTTATCTGGCACGACCTCCGGGTCCAGCGGGTTCGAACCCCGTGGCGGAAAGCGATTTCCGTCTTCGGCCGTAACAACACGTCCGTCCGCTCGCCACGTCACCACATGCCCCGGTCGGGTCCCGGGGCCGAAACATCAACGCCGGTACACGTATCGGAGGGGGAACAATGAATATTCTGTCGCGCTTTTCTCGTCGCGCCACGCCGCAGACCGTACCCGCCGATCACCGGCAGGTTGTCAACAATGCGGGCGGCTACATTTTCGAGATCACCCCGCAGGCGCGGGTGCGTCGCTTTCTCACGCTCGGAACGGAGTCCGGAACTTTCTACGTCAATGCCAAGGCTTTGACCGCGGACAACGCCGAATTCATCATCGAATACGCCGCCGAGCACGCCGCCGATCTGGTGCGCGAGATCGTCGAGATCTCCACCTCCGGGCGCGCGCCGCGTCAGAACCCGGCCCTGTTCGCGCTGGCCGCCGCCGCGTCGCTCGGTGACGTCGACGGCCGCCGGGCCTCCTTCGCCGCGCTGCCGCTGGTCGCGCGCACCGGGACGCACCTGTTCCTGTTCGCCGGCTACGCCGAGCAGTTCCGTGGCTGGGGTCGTGGTCTGCGGCGCGCCGTCGCGAACTGGTACCTGGACAAGCCGATCGACGACCTGGCGTTCCAGGTGGTCAAGTACCGGCAGCGGGAGGGCTGGTCGAACCGCGACCTGCTGCGACTGTCGCACCCCGCGACCACCGACGACGATCGGCGCAGGCTGTTCGACTGGATCTGTGGTCGCGCACCGGAACTCGACGGATTGGCACTGCTCGACGGATTCCAGCGAGCACAGGACGCGCCGGTGGCGCAGGTGCCGGAGTTGGTGCGTGAGTACCGGCTCAGCTGGGAGATGCTGCCCGACGCCGCGCTGAACACCGCATCGGTGTGGGAAGCGTTGCTGGACAACGGTATCCCGCAGACCGCGCTGTTGCGTCAGCTGCCGCGGCTGACTCGTCTCGGCCTGCTCGATCCGCTCGGACCGCGCACCGCCGCGATCTGCGCGCAGCTCGCCGACCCGGCACGGCTGCGCAAAGCTCGGGTGCACCCGGTGTCGGTGCTGATCGCGTTGCGCACCTACGCTTCCGGGCGGTCGGCGCGTGGCGCGGGCACCTGGACGCCGTCGGCTCCGGTCGTCGACGCCCTCGACACCGCGTTCTACGCGGCCTTCGAGTCCGTGCGGCCGACCGGCCTGCGTCACCTGCTGGCGCTGGACGTCTCGGGCTCGATGACGAGTGCGATCGGGGGACTGCCGATCTCGGCGCGCGAGGCCTCGGCCGCGCTCGCCCTGGTCACCGCACGCACCGAACCGCGGCACGAGATCGTCGGGTTCACCTCCAGCGGTCAGGGGTGGCAGGGGGCGCGCGGCCTGTCCCCGCTGTCGATCTCGCCGCGGCAGCGTCTCGACGACGCGGTGCGGGCGGTATCGGGTTTGCCGTTCGGCGGCACCGACTGCTCGCTGCCCATCCTGCACGCGCTGGACAAGGGCATCGAAGTCGATGTGTTTTCGATCTACACCGACAACGAGACATGGGCGGGTTCGGTGCACCCGCACCAGGCGCTGGCCCGCTACCGCCGCGAGGTGAACCCGCGGGCCAAGCTCGTGGTGGTCGGCATGACCGCGACGAACTTCAGCATCGCCGATCCCGACGATGCGGGCATGCTCGACGTCGCCGGATTCGACGCCGCGGTGCCGTCGCTCCTGGCCGACTTCGCCACGGCCGCATAAGAAATCGGAGCCGCCGCGACCTCGTTGTCGCGGCGGCGCCTTTTCTTCTCGCGCGAGAGGTCCGTCAAGGGGCGACGGAGGACCAATCGGCGAAACCTGTGGGGTCGTGGCGGCCCATGGAGGCGTGTTCGAACAGGCCCCAGCCTTCGAGATCACCGCAGCGGGCGTAGCCGATGTGGTCGATCACGCCGTAGGGGGTACGGCCCTTGATCGCGGGGTCGGTGAGGTCGTAGGCGCTCGACAGCGACCAGTTCTCGCCCATCCAGCGGCCGTGGGTCCAGTCGGGGTCGGCGCCGTAACCGCAGCCGACATGCAAGGCGATTCCCGGGCGTGACTCGATCTCGACCTCGAGCGGCTTCCCGTCGGGGGTGGTCATGTCCAGGCGCACCGACTTCGGGTGCCGGGTGCCGGACTCGTAGGTCCAGTGCATGCGCGGCCAGCCCAGTTGTTCCTTGCGGCCGTCGTTCCAGATCCGCACCGCGTTGTTGAGGGTGCGGGTGCCGTCGGGCTCCTCCTGCACGATCACCACGATCGAGAAATCCTGGAACCGCAGCGGCGCGTACAGCCACCAGAAACCGTCCATGCTGGTGGGCCGACCGGCGGGTTCCGGCTCGCCTGACGGCCGGATGCCCCAGGATCGGTCACGGCTGCCGGTCCAGACCGCCGGGTCGACCGTGTAGTCGATGCCGTCGACAGCGAGAGTGCCCGCCCACGAACCCAGTTGGGCGAACCGGGAGGCCTCGATGATCGGGCGGGTGCCGGACAGGATCAGATGTGGCTGCTCCTGCACGGCGGGCTGCGCGCCGGTCCAGGTGAGGTCGAAACCGAGATCGTCGTGCTCGCACACCACGCGCAGCTTCTGCAACGGCTCGATCACCTCGAGCCGGTAGCCGCCGACGGCGGTGTTCAGATCGCGCGAGGTGAGCGCATCGGAGAACCGCACACTGCGCTGGCCGTCACCGTGGCGCACCGTCGCGAAGGCGTCGACCACACCGAGATTCGGGTACACGCCGAATCCGGTGATCAGCATCGTGTCCCCGGCGGGGTCGAAGGCGTTGAAGTAATAGCGGTCGTAGAAGTTCCGGTCGCTGGTAGCCACCCTGGCCAGCGAGAGCGGGGTCTGATGGACCGGGTATTCGTCCAGGGGTACGGGCATGATCGCGCTCATAGTCAGTCCCACTCGTAGGTGCCGTCGAGCAACGCCTCGAGACAGAGGCGGTGCATCACGTAGTCGTCGAGTTCGGCGGGCACGGTGTCCTCGCCGAAATGGATCATCCGGCACTTGATCCTGGCCATCACGATCGCGTGCCGCAGCGCCGCGTAGACGATATAGAAGTCCAGATTCCGGACCGAATGTCCGGTCAGTTCTTCGTATTTCGCCACCACCGCGTCGCGGCGCAGGAAGTCCGCGAGACCGGGCTGGTCGAAGCGGGTGGCGATGTCCTGGAAGAACCGGTGGATGAAGATGGTCCAGCCCAGGTCGAGCTCACGCGGCGCGAACGTCGCCATCTCCCAGTCCAGAACGGCCGCCGGGGTGAATCCCTCGAACAGGATGTTGCCCGGGCGGGCGTCGCCCCAGTTCAGCACCTCGGGGCCGGGATCGGCGGGCCAGTGGGCCTCCAGCCAATCGAACGTCCGCTCGATGAGCGGCACTTCGACACCGTGGTCGGTCAGCGCCCACTTGTACCAGGCACGCTGGGCCTCGAAATGCCTGCGCAGCGCGGTGCCCGCACCATCGAGCAGCGGGAAGCGCTCGGCCACCTTGTCGATGGCGTGCACCTGGGCGATCACCTCGACCGTCGCGTCCGCCACCAGCTCGCGCTCGGCGGCCGTCGCGTCGAACAGCCAGCCGAAGAACACGTACGGCGGATTGTCCGACGGCGCCCTGCCCTCGACCCGCTCCATCACGATGAAGGGGGAGCCGAACACCGAATCGTCGAGTTCGAGCCAGCGCAGCGTCGGCACGGCGATCTCGGAGGCCGCGGCGACGCCGGCCATCACCTGGTACTGCATCGCCAGGTCGTAGGACTCGAACACCGGGAACGAGCTGTCCTCCGGCGCCATCCGGATGACGAAGGACCCCTGTTCGGCGCCCCCGTCCGCCGCCCATTCGGCGTCGAACAGGATGGTGGTGCTCGACATGCCGCCGCTGGACGGTTTGTTCAGATTGCTGACCGTCACGTCGGCGCCGACCTTGTCGGTCAGCCAGCGCGCCAGCGTCCCGCCGAGCTCGTCCAGATCGCGCTCGCTGACGGTGAGTGACATCTGAGCGGCCGGATCCTGATCTTCGGACATCTACGGAGTACCCCTGTCAGCAAAAACTGTAACGTGTGTCACTTCTGAGTACCGGACGGCCGACCGGAATGTAAGGGCGGCATCGCTGAGTGAGACTCAGGGTTGACAGCGCAAAAGATCGGGGTTCTCCCCGACGCGCTCCACCGTATCTTCCGATTAGCTTCGGTAACAACCGAACTCGATGAGGAGGCGTGGGTGACCACAGGGACTGTTGAGCGTGCGCGCGACGATATCGCGAGCCCGCCGTCACCGCCACCGATGTGGCATCCGATCACCCGGCTCGCCTTCCGGTTCAGTGTGGCCTACCTGGGACTTTTCTGTGTGTGGATGGCTCAGATCACCTTCGTCTTCCTGGGCGTGCTCGCGCTGCGGTTGCCCGAGGAGGCCATGCTTTGGCAGATCATGGCCCTCGATCCGGTGAGTAGCTGGATCGGTGAGCACGTGTTCGGGGTGGAGGCCGAGCTGGCGATGAACGGCAGCGGCGACCAGGCCGCGATCTGGATCCAGTGCGGCCTGCTGCTGGTGGTCGCGGTGCTGATCACGGTGGTGTGGTCGGTGCTCGACCGGCGCAGGCTCGCGTATCCACGACTGCTGAGCTGGTTTCTCACCGCGCTGCGGCTGTGTGTGGGCGGACAGATGCTGTTCTACGGGTTCGCCAAGCTCATCCCGACGCAGATGCCAGAGCCCGCGCTGGTCACCCTGCTGACCCGGGTCGGTGATCTGACGCCGATGGCGATGCTCTGGACTCAGGTCGGCTCGTCCCCCGCCTACGAGATCGCTTTGGGGACAGCCGAAGTGCTCGCCGGTCTGCTGCTGTTCTGGCCGCGCACCGCCACGCTGGGCGCGATGCTGGCGGTGATCAGCATGGCGCAGGTGTTCCTGCTCAATCTGACTTTCGACGTGCCGGTGAAGATGCTGGCCGGGCACCTGCTGCTGATGGGGCTGGTGCTGCTCGCCCCGCAGGCGCGCAGGCTCGCGAATTTCCTGGTGCTGGAGCGTGATTCGGGCCCGGCCGTGCAGCCACCGCTGTTCTCCTCGTCGCGGGCGAACCGATGGGCGGCGGTGGCGCAGGTCGTGGTCGGACTGTGGATCACGGCGGGCATGATCGACGCGGGAATGCAGAGCTGGCGCGAATACGGCGGCGGTGCACCGAAACCCGAGCTGTACGGCATCTGGGAGGTCCGCGAGTTCAGCGTCGAAGCGACCCCGATCCCGCCGGTGGCCACCGATCCGGTGCGCTGGCAACGCCTCGTGATCGACGTGGGCTCGGCGGGATACCAGCGGATGGACGATTCGGTGGTGCCGGTGTCGGCCACGACCGACCTGGCGGCCGCCACGATGACGCTCGTCGCCGCGCCCACCGGCGCGGACGGAACCCCGGTGCCCTACGCCACCTTCACCGTCGAGCACCTCTCGGCCGACACGCTGACGTTGCGTGGCGAACTGGACGGTCGGCCCGCCACGGTCACTCTCGACCGCCTCGACCTCGAGCGGTTCCCGTTGCGCGGCACCGACTTCCGCTGGGTGCAGAACCAGCCGTACTTCGAATGACCTGACGCCCGGTGCGTTATCCGATAGTGATGGCATCCAACCGAATACGGAGGAAATCGGCCGACACCACCGGCGGTCCCTGCGCCACCCTGCCGATCGGCGGTGCCAGCGGAGTCACCACCGCGTCGTGGTCGAGTTCGTAGAAGTAGATGAGCGAGACCAGGTCCTCCTCGGGTGCATCGGGCTGGGGTGGCAGTACCCGATGCCGACCCGACGGCCAGCGCTCGCCGCTCCAATAGGCCAGCAGGTCACCGATGTTCACCGTCAGCGCGGCCGGATCGTAGGGTGCGTCGGCCCACCCGTCGGCCTCGGTGTACACCTGCAACCCGCCCGCACCGGGTTCTCGGTCGAGCACCGTCACCGTGCCGAAGTCGGTATGCGGGCCGATGCGGAACTGGCCGGGCTCCGGCTCGCCGACGTCGGTCATCGGCGGATAATGATTGATATTGCAGGTCCAGGTCGGCCGTGCGGCCAGGTCGGCGAACGGGTTGACCGGCAGCGCGAGGGCCGCGGCGAACAGGGCGAGCAGCTCGTCGGACAGCGTGCGCACGGCGGCGGTGTACTCGGTCAGCAGCGCGCGCAGCTCCACGACCTCGGCGGGCCATACATTCGGCAGGAACCACATCTGGTCGATCGCCGGATCACCCGTCGCCGTGTCGGCGCCCACAGCGAAGGTCTCCTTCAGGTCCGGCGGGGTTTCTGTGCCCTCGGCATAGCCGTTGGCCTCGCGGCCGGGACCGATCCAGCCGCGACCGCCGACGGCCACCGCGTACCGCTGCTTCACGTCTTCCGGCAGGGCGAAGAACCGGCGTGCGGCCGCCCGGACCGCGGCGGGCAACGCGGGGTCGATGCCGTGACCGTGCACCAGGAGGAAGCCGGCCCGGCGCAGCCCTTCGTCGACCTCGCGTTCCACGGTGCGGGCCGCCTCGCCGCCGGTGCGCCAGCGGGCCAGATCGACCGAGGCGATGCTGCTCATGCGGGTGTCTCCTTCGTCGGCGCGACGCCGATGTCCTCGAACCACAGGTCGGGGCGCTCGGCGATGAAGTCGGTCATCAGCGACACACAGCGCGGGTCGTCGAGCACGATCACCTTCACCCCGTGTTCGGCCAGCCAGTCGTGGCCGCCGTGGAAGGTCTCGGCCTCGCCGATGATCACGGTGCCGATCCCGAACTGGCGGACCAGGCCGCTGCAGTACCAGCACGGGGACAGCGTGGTGACCATGATCGTCGGCCCGTAGTCGCGGCGGCGGCCCGCGGCGCGGAAGGCGTCGGTTTCGGCGTGCACGCTCGGATCGTCGTTCTGTACGCGGCGGTTGTGGCCGCGCCCGAGCACAGTGCCGTCGGCGTCGAACAGGGCGGCGCCGATGGGGACACCGCCTTCGGCCAGGCCGCGCAGGGCTTCGTCGTAGGCCACGTCCAGGAGTGCGTCCGGCGGTGTCATGGACTCCACTGTCCTGCCTGCTCGCCCGGTCGGCAACGTACATTTCGTCCATACCCGTGCGGTCGATCGATGACAGGATGACCGCATGTTGCCCACCGTCCGACAACTGCTCGCCGACCAGTTCCTGGCGGCCGATCCGCTGGTGCTGTCGGGGCGCTCGTCGCTGGACCGGGCCGTGCGGTGGGTGCACTCCAGTGAGATCTTCGAGATCAGCCCCCTGCTCTCGGGCGGTGAGCTGCTGCTGACGACGGGGCTGGGGTTGGCCGGCGTCGATGCCGGAACCCGGCGTCACTACCTGCGTGAGATCGCCGATCGCGAGGTGGCCGGGGTGGCGATCGAGCTGGGCCGCACGTTCGACACCGTCCCGCCGGACATGGTGGCGGAGGCCTCGCGGGCCGGGCTGCCGCTGATCGCCCTGCGCCGCGTGGTGCCGTTCATCGATCTGTGCCGGGCGGCCAATACGGTGATCGTCTCGCGTGAGGTGGGGATGCTGCGGGTGGTCGACGGGTTGACCCGCGAGCTGCTGGTCGAGCTCGGTGCAGGCCACGGCCCGGCGCGGTTGCTGTCGAAGGTCGGCGCGGTGACCGGGTGCCCGGTGGTGCTCACCGCGGGCAGTGGCGCGTTGGTCGCGGCGCACGGTGTGGACGATGATCGATCGGCCTGGGCCGCCGTGGAATCCGCCGGAGCTACCGCGAAGATCACGGTGCGCGAGAGTTTCTGGGGCACCCTCACCGCCGGTCCCGGTTCACCGCTGGATCCGACGACGCTGGGCGAAGTCCTCGACCGCGCCGCCGCCGTGCTGGGACCGGCGCTCGCGCGGTCCGCCGACCCCACCGGCCGACCGCGCCGGGTGGCCACCCGGTTGCTCGCGGATCTGCTGGCGGACAAGCAGATCCGCCCCGCCGATCTCCGCGCGCGGCTGGCCGCGGCCGGTGCCGGTGCGACGGCCGGGCTACGGCTGGTCCCGGTGGCGGTCGACGCGCCGGACACGCGGATCGCCGCCAGGCTGCTCGACAGCGCGGTCAAGGAACTCGGGCGCCCCGGGGTGATCGGTGAGGTGCACGCGACGGTGTACGGGGTGCTCGCACCCGACCCCGGGGCGACCGATCCCGTCGCCGAGATCGCGGACCTGATGCGAAAAGCATGTGCCACCAACAGCATCGACGGCGTCACCCTGGTGGTAGGGGACCCGGCCGAGTCGACGGCGGCGAGTCTGTCCGCCGCACTCGTCGCGACGGGACCGGCACTGCGACTGGCCGTCCGTCAGCGCCGCGACCGCGCCGGGCAGAACGGCCCCGTCACCACCCGGCGCGCACTGGCCGGTGATCTGCTGGTCGACACGCTGCCCGCCGCCGACCGCGCTCGTCTCGTCGAGACGACCCTGGCACCGCTGATCGCGTGGGACACAGCCCATCACAGCGCTCTCACTCACACGCTCGAAGCGTTCCTGCGTCACGGTGGCAGCGCCACCCGATGCGCGGCCGCCCTCCACATCGGCAGGCAATCGCTCTACCAACGTCTGGACCGGATCAAGGCGCTCCTCGGCTTCGATCCCGCCGCACCGGAAATCACCCCCACCGTGCTGCTGGCGCTCAGCGCGCACCGGGTCTCGAACTGACGCGTCCCCGGGTGAGGAACAGGTACAACCCACCCGCCAGCGCGAATCCGACGAAAACGGTGATGTCGCCCAGGCTCGGGAACTCGCGCACCAGGTATCCGGTGAACTTCGCCTGGTTGGAGAACAGCAGCACCGACACCACCAGGCCGGTCGCGAAGGCCACGACTCCACCCCAGTTGGTGTAGGCGCGGTCGTAGAGCAGTGGGCGGATGTCGGTGCCGCGCCGCAGGTACTGGTCGGCGAACACGACACCGAGCCACGGCCCGATCCAGTAGGCCACGATCAGCAAGAACGCCTCATAGCCGGCCGCCGCGTCGGGCAGCGCCCACCACGCCACCAGGAAGCCGACCACGCCGAACACCGCTGAAACGAGCGCCCGCTGGGTGCGTACCGGCAGCTTCACCCCGATCGTCACGAACGCCATCGCACCCGAGTACACATTGAGCGCGTTCGCCGCGATCGCGCCGAGGGTGATGGCCAGCAGCGTCAGATTCGCCAGCGCGCCGGGCAGATTCGCGGTGAACACGTCCGTGGGGCTCCCGGTTGCCGCGCTCGCAATGGTCGCCGACGCGGCACCGAGCGCCGACAGCCACAGGCAGGAGACGAACAGCCCGGTCGCCGCATATCCGCCGGTCGCGACCTTCGACACCGCGGTCGGCAGGTAGCGGGAATAGTCCGCCGCGTACGGGTTCCAGCCGCCCGCGTAGCCGAAGGCGGTGCCGACGGTGAGCAGGAATCCGGCGATCCCACCCACACCGCCCTCGGGCGCGGCGCCGGTCAGCTCGGCCTTGCTGACGATCACGACGGTCACCAGCACGAAAACCACCGCCAGCAACGGGAAGACGAACCGCTCGAAGGCGTGCACCAGGTTGTGCCCGAAGACCGCGAAACCGGTTTGCAACACCACGATCAGCACCAGCGACGGAACCTTCGGCAGACCGGTCAGCGTGTTCAACGCGAACGCACCCGACACGCTGTTGGTGGCGAACCAGCCGACACCGCACATGATCGCCATGAACGTGGCGGGCAGCGCATTTCCGCGATACCCGAAAGCCGCGCGGCCCAGCACCATCTGCGGCACGCCGTACACCGGACCACGCGCGGACAACACGTAGTGCGCCGCGGCACCGAGACCGATACCGACCGCCAGCCCGAGCGCCGCCTGCCAGAAACTCATGCCGAAGACGGTCACCGACAGCACCCCGATGAAGATCGTGGCGAACTCGAGGTTGGGCGAGGTCCACGTCCACAGCAGCCCGCGCGGACTGCCGTGCCGGGCGGACTCGGGGATGGTTTCGTTGCCGCCGGGCTCCACCGCGATCACGCGATCGGTGTAGTCCGCGGCGGGCGCGTTGTCTTCGGTCGTAGCCATTCTTGAACATTCGTCGGGTCCTGTGTCGTGGACAACCGACGGATCGTCCGTCAAGACGGGTCCGCCGACGGACAGATCGTCGATCGGCGCCGAGTCTGTCGGCGGGTGCGTTCGGGCCGCACCGAGCCAGGAACTAGGCTGGGACACTGTGCCGAACACCGCTGACACCGCATCGACCCCGCCCGCAGGCGACCCGAACTACCTGGTCGGGCTCGATCTGCGTGGACGCAGAGTAGTGGTGGTCGGCGGCGGAACCGTTGCCCAGCGCCGACTGGGCCTGCTCGTGGCCTCGGGTGCGGATGTGCACGTGATCAGCCGGGCGGTCACCCCGGCGGTGGAGGGCATGGCTACGGCGGGGCAACTCACCGTCGAACTGCGCGCTTACGCCGACGGCGATCTCGACGGCGCCTGGTACGCGATGGCCTGCACCGACGAACCGGAGACCAACGCCGCGGTGGTCGCCGAGGCCACCACCAAGCGCATCTTCTGCGTCCGCGCCGACATCGCGCGCGACGGCACCGCGGTCACGCCCGCGACCGCCCGCTACGACGGACTCTCCCTCGGCGTGCTCGCCGGTGGCGCGCACCGCCGCTCGGCGGCTGTGCGCAACGGTCTCCTCGAAGCGCTGCAATCGGGTGTGGTGACCGATGATTCGGAACCGGTGACCCCCGGCGTCGCGCTCGTCGGCGGCGGTCCCGGCGATCCAGACCTGATCACCGTGCGTGGTCGCCGGCTCCTCGCGCGCGCCGATCTGGTCGTCGCCGACCGGCTCGCCCCGCCGGAACTGCTCGCCGAACTGGGCCCGCACGTCGAGGTGATCGACGCCGCGAAGATCCCGTACGGCCGGTCGATGGCCCAGGAGGCGATCAACCTCGCGCTCGTCGAAGGCTTCAAAGCGGGCAAGTTCGTGGTCCGGCTCAAGGGCGGCGATCCGTACGTGTTCGGTCGCGGCTACGAGGAACTCGAGGCGTGCACCGAGGCAGGCATCCCGGTGACGGTGGTGCCCGGTGTCACGAGCCCGATCTCGGTGCCCGGCGCGGCGGGCATCCCGGTGACCCATCGCGGGGTCACCCACGAGTTCGTGGTCGTGAGCGGACACGTGGCCCCCGATCATCCCGATTCGCTCGTCGACTGGTCGGCACTGGCCAAGCTGCGCGGCACCATCGTGCTGATGATGGCGGTCGAGCGGATCGACAAGTTCGCCGCGGCCCTGCTCGCCGGTGGCCGCCCGAGCGATACCCCGGCCGCGGTCATCCAGGAAGGCACCCTGCGCACGCAGCGGGTGGTGCGCGCCGACCTCGCCACGGTCGCCGACCGGGTCAAGGAAGAGGGCATCCGCCCGCCCGCGATCATCGTCATCGGCCCCACGGCGGGCTTCGGCCTCGACTAGCTTCACCGACGGCGCGCCCACTCGTTGCCGGAGCGCCAATTACACTGCCTCACTGTGCTCGATAAACCCGCTGCGACGATGCAGTATCCGGTGAAGCAGCGGGCGTTCGGCCTGGCCATCCTCGTGCTGAGCGGTCTGCAGTTCATGGTGGTGCTCGACGGCACCGTCGTGATCTTCGCCCTGCCGCGCCTGCAGCAGGACATGGGGCTGTCCAGTTCCGGCAGCGCGTGGACGGTGACCGCCTACGGCCTCACCTTCGCGGGACTGATGCTGCTCGGTGGCAGGCTCGGCGACGCGTTCGGCCGCAAACGCATGCTGATCTACGGTGTCGGCCTGTTCACCGCCGCCTCGCTGGCGTGTGGTCTGGCCACCGGCGAGGCGATGCTGCTGATCTCGCGCGCCTTCCAGGGCGCGGGCGCCGCCATCGCGGCACCGACCGCGTTCGCACTGGTCGCGACGACTTTCGCACCCGGGCCGGCCAGGAACCAGGCGATCGCGATCGTCGGCTCGATGGCGGGCATCGGATCGGTCGGTGGTCTCATCGTCGGCGGTGCGCTGACCGAGGTCGGGTGGCGCTGGATCTTCCTGATCAACGTGCCGATCGGCGCGCTCATCGTGCTCGGCGCGGTCTACAAGCTCACCGACACCGAACACCACCGCACTCCGCTCGACATCAAGGGCGCGATCCTGGGCACCCTGGCCTGCGCGACGATCGTGTTCGGCGCCACCGAGGGCCCGGCCATGGGCTGGACGAGCCCGCTGATCCTCGGTTCGCTGATCGGCGGTTTCGTCCTGCTGGTGATCTTCGTCTTCGCCGAGCGACGCGAATCCGATCCGCTGCTGCCCTGGTCGCTGTTCGACAGCCGCGACCGGGTCGCCACCTTCGTTCTGATCTTCCTGGCCGGTGCGGTGCTCGGCGCGATGACGTTCTTCGTCGCCCAGCTGCTGCAGAACGTGCTCGGCTACAGCCCGCTGCTGGCCGGTGTCGCCTCGATCCCGTTCACCATCGGCATCGGGGTCGGCGGTGCCGTGGCCTCCAAGGCCGCGCTGGTGATCGCGCCGCGCTGGTTGCTCGCTACCGCGGGTGTGGTGCTCGCCGTCGGCCTGTTCTTCGGGTCGACACTGGACCGGCACGTGCAGTACCTGCCGACGCTGCTGGCCCTGCTGCTGGTGATCGGCTTCGGCGTCGGGATGGCGATCGTGCTCGCTCCGCTGTGCGTGCTGGTCGGGGTTCCGCCGTCGAACATCGGCCCGCTCTCGGCGGTCGGCCAGATGTTCATGAGCTTGGCGACACCGATCGCCATCGGTCTGCTCAGCCCGATCGCGGCGTCGCGCACGCTGTCGCTCGGCGGCAGTGATACCCCCGGCGCGAACACGACGCCCGCCGAGATCGACGCGCTCAACAGCGGCTACACCCTGGTGCTGTTCATCTGCGCGATCATCGCCGCCGTCGCCGCGCTCGTCGCGCTGACCGTGCGCTACACCCCGCAACAGCTCGTGCAGGCACAGCACGCGCAGGAAGAGGCCCAGCGGAGCTGACTCCGCCGGGCCCGCTGGTCAGAAGCGTCCGGCGACCTTGGTGGGGGTGACGCGGATGACGACGCGT
The DNA here is from genome assembly GCF_042668615.1 of Nocardia sp. NPDC057272. Classification (NCBI taxonomy): domain Bacteria; kingdom Bacillati; phylum Actinomycetota; class Actinomycetes; order Mycobacteriales; family Nocardiaceae; genus Nocardia; species Nocardia sp. NPDC057272. The sequence continues at coordinate 224,931 of NZ_JBHUYK010000005.1, forward strand.
TCGGCGTCGTCCACCGAGGCCGGGTTGAACTCGCGATACGGCTTGCCGGTGTATTTGAGCGACATCTCGTCCGGCAGCGCCCGCTCGGGATCCGGTGTGATGGTGGCGGTTCCGCGTACCTCGGCGTATAGGAACGGCCGCTCCGGCGGGTTCACCATCACGGTGATCCGCGGGTCACGCACCAGGTTCTTGGCCTGCTGTCGTGAGACGGTGGTGGAGAACAGCAGTTCGTCACCCTCGCGTTTGATCCAGACCACGGTCAGATGCGGATGCCCGGTGGGCCCGACGGTGGCGACGGTCGCGTAGACCTTCTCCTCGTCGAGGTACGACTTCAGTTCATCGGAAAGCACTGCGGTATCGGTCACCCTCCTGGACAACGCGCTGCCCGGCCGGGTCATTCCGGCCAGGATTCGAGGGGTGGACAGGCGTTGCCCGAGCGTCGCGCAGCGCGGAAAACGCAACCACCGGGCGCGGTGTCGGTGTGTCCACGCGGGGGCGTGGTAGACGTTGCGGCCATGAGTCGCACGCTGGTGTGGGTACTGGAGCTCGGGCTGACCGTCCTCGGCGTGGTCTGGTTGTCGCTCTTCTCGTGGACAACCGGCGGGATCGGCCTGTTGCTGGTCTGGAATCTCCTGGCCGTCGCCTACGTCGCGACGGGCTGGCTGCTGTTGCGCCGCGACCTGCCCGACGACTCCATCGACTGGATCGGTCCACGCTGGTACACCACCACTTTCGCGGTGGTGGCCAGTGGCGCCGGGCTGGCGGCCGGGATGATCATGATCGGTGCCCGCGACAGCGAGGCCGACAACGCCGTCGCGGCGGCGACGGTGCTGATGTCGTGGTTGCTCCTGCACACCGCGTTCGCGCAGATCTACACGCGGGCCCAGTTCGCCGACGGGGGACTGCGTTTCCCGGAGTGCCCGGTGCCGCAGCTGTCGGAGTTCGTGTACTTCTCGTTCACCATCGGCACCTCGTTCGCGGTATCGGATGTGAAGGTGGTGCAGCGGTCGATGCGCCGGCGCGTCACCGCCCACAGCGTGCTGAGCTTCTTCTTCAACGCCGCCGTCGTCGCCATCGCGATCGACTGGATCAAGGGGTAGCGACCGTGTGCGCGTCGGCGACGGTGAGGGCTTGGTCGAGGATGGCGAGCCCCTCCTTGGCCTCGGCCTCGGTGATCACGCACGGCGGGACCACGTGCAAGCGGTTGAAATTGACGAACGGCAGCATCCCGCCGGTGCGGCAGGCGGCCACCAGTTCGTTCATCGCGGGGCTGGTGCCGCCATAGGGGGCCAGCGGCTCGCGGGTTGCCCGGTTCCGGACCAGCTCGACGGCCCAGAAGACACCGAGCCCGCGGACTTCGCCGATGCTCGGATGCCGTTGCGCCAGTTCACGAAGGCCGGGCCCGATGACCTTCGCGCCGATGTCGGCGGCGTTCTCGACAATGCCTTCCTCGGCCATCGCGGTGATCGTCGCGACGGCAGCGGCGGTCGCCAGCGGATGACCGGAATAGGTGAGGCCGCCGGGATACGGACGGTGGGCGAAGGTCGCCGCGACGGCCGCGTTGATCGCCACGCCACCGAGCGGGACATACCCGGAGTTCACGCCCTTGGCGAAGGTGATCAGATCGGGTACGACATCGAAATTGTCGATGGCGAACCACTTTCCGGTGCGGCCGAAGCCGGCCATCACCTCGTCGGCGATGAAGACGATGCCGTGCTTGTCGCACAGTGCGCGCACTCCACGCATGTACTCCGTGGTCGGCACCATGATGCCCGCGGTGCCCGGGACCGACTCCAGGACGATCGCGGCGATGGTGGCCGGACCCTCCATCTCGATCGTGCGTTCGAGATGGGCCAGCGCGCGTTCGGTTTCCTGCGCCTCGTCGGTGGCGTGGAACTCCGAGCGATACAGGAACGGGCCGAAGAAGTGCACGGTGCCGGTGTTGCCGTGGTCGTTGGGCCAGCGGCGCGGGTCGCCGGTGAGGTTCACCGCGGTCTCGGTGCCGCCGTGGTAGGAGCGGTAGCGCGAGAGCACCTTGTAGCGGCCGGTGTGCAGTCGTGCCATCCGGACGGCGTGCTCGACGGCGTCGGCGCCGCCGTTGGTGAAGAAGATCGTGTCGAGGTCACCGGGCGTGCGTTCGCTGATGAGGCGGGCCGCTTCCGAGCGGGCGTCGTTGGCGAACGACGGCGCGACAGTGCAGAGTTTCGCCGCCTGCTCCTGGATCGCGGCGACGACCTTCGGATGCTGGTGGCCGATATTGGTGTTCACCATCATCGAGGAGAAGTCGAGCAGGCGGTTGCCCTCGCCGTCCCACACGTAGCACCCCTCGGCGGCGGTGAGCACCATCGGCGTGAGAGTCGCTTGCGCGGACCAGGAATGGAAGACGTGGCGGCGGTCGAGCTCGTAGGCGCGAGCGGCCTCTTCGGAAAGCGTCATGGCGAAGTCTCCTGAAGTCACTTGTTCTGTGGGAAACCGAGTTCCAGCCCACCGTGGCTCGGGTCGAGCCATCGGGTGGTGACCGCTTTGGTGCGGGTGAAGAAGTGCACGCCGTCGGTGCCGTGCGCGTGCGAGTCACCGAAGAGGGAATTCTTCCAGCCGCCGAAGCTGAAATAGGCCATCGGCACCGGGATCGGGACGTTGATGCCGACCATACCCACCTCCACCTCGTGCTGGAACCGTCGTCCCGCGCCGCCGTCGTTGGTGAAGATGGCGGTGCCGTTGCCGTAGCGGTTCGCGTTGATCAGCGCCACCGCCTCCTCATAGGTGCCGACCCGCACGACCGACAGCACCGGGCCGAAGATCTCGTCGGTGTAGACGCTCATGGTCGGGGTGACCTCGTCGAGAATCGTGGGGCCCAGCCAGAATCCGTCCGGTGCGCCGTCGACGGTGAGGTTGCGCCCGTCGAGCACCACCCGGGCACCGGACGTCTCGCCCGCGTCGATGTACTCGGCCACCCGGTCGCGGTGCGCCCGGGTGATCAGCGGGCCCATCTCGGCGCCGCCGGTGCCGTCACCGGTGACGATGTCCGCGGCTCGTGCACTGATCTTGGTGACCAGTTCGTCGGCCACCCCGCCGACGGCGACGACCACGCTGATCGCCATGCACCGCTCGCCCGCCGACCCGAAACCGGCGTTCACGGCGGCGTCGGCGGCCAGGTCCAGATCGGCGTCGGGCAGTACCACCATGTGGTTCTTCGCGCCGCCGAGCGCCTGCACCCGCTTGCCCGCCGCGGTACCGCGCTGGTACACGTACTTGGCGATCGGGGTCGAGCCGACGAACGAGACGGCCTTGACGGCCGGGTTGTCCAGGAGCTCGTCGACCGCGATCTTGTCGCCCTGCACGACATTGAACACACCGTCGGGCAGGCCTGCCTCCTGCCACAGTCGCGCCAGCCACAGCGCCGCCGACGGGTCCTTCTCGCTCGGCTTGAGCACCACCGTGTTGCCCGCGCCGATCGCCAGCGGGAAGAACCACATCGGCACCATCGCGGGGAAGTTGAACGGCGCGATGATCGCGACCGGACCCAGCGGCTGCCGGATCGAGTAGATGTCGACATCGGTCGAGGCGTTCTCGGTGAAGCCGCCCTTGAGCAGATGCGGGACACCACAGGCGAATTCGACGACTTCGAGCCCACGGGTCACCTCGCCGAGCGCATCGGCGGCCACCTTGCCGTGTTCGGCGGTGATCACCGCGGCCAGTTCGGTCTTCCGCTCGGACAGGAGCTCGCGGAAGCGGAACAGCACCTGGGTGCGGCGGGTGAGTGAGGCATCACGCCAGGAGGCGAAGGCCACCGTCGCGGCGTCGATCGCGGCGCGGGTGTCGGCCACATTGGCCAGCGCCAGCTCCCCGGTGACGGCGCCGGTGACGGGATTGGTCACCGGCGCGGTGGTCTCGCTGCTGCCGCTGACCGATTTGCCGTCGATCCAATGCCCGATGGACTGCATGAATGCCTCGTTTCGCCGGTGGTGTGGTGCTTCCACCCTGGTCCATCCGGAGCCTCCGGCGGGCCGACGATATGTACACAATCACGGCTTTCGTATTACGATTTGTCAGTGCTGCTGACGGTGGCCGATGTCCTCGCGACGCCGGTGATGCAGGCCGGGCAACCCGAGGTCATCTGTGCCGCGAACCTAGACCGGCCGGTGCGCTGGGTGCATGTCAGCGACCAGGCCGAGGTGGCCGACCTCCTGGTCGGCTCGGAGCTGATCCTGACCACCGGGCAGGCGCTCGCCGCGCCCGAGCAGGCGCGGATCGTCTACCTGAGATCGCTGTCGGCCGCCGGCGTCGCGGGACTGGTCGTGGAGCTGGGCAGCTATGTGAGCGAGCTCGGGCCCGTGGTCGCCGCCACGGCCGCCGAACTCGGGTTGCCGGTGATCGTGCTGCACCGGGTGACCCGCTTCGTGGAGATCACCGAAGCCGTCCATCGGGCGATCGTCGCCGACCAGTACGCCGAACTCGAATTCGCGCGCACCGTGCACGAGACCTTCACCGAGCTGAGCGTGCGCCGCGCCGCGCTGGCCGAGATCGTGCAAACTGCCGCGAGCATGCTCGACGCGTCGGTGGTGCTGGAAGACCTGTCGCATCGGGTGCTGACGGCCACCGCCCGCCACACCAGTTCGGCCGCGCTGCTCGATGATTGGGAATCGGTGTCGCGGATGCTGCCCGACGGGTCCGGTGTGGTCGGGGTCGGACCGCACACGCAGCGCTGGGGCAGGCTGATCCTGCGCACCGAGCGGGCCCACACCGCACGGGTGGGCATGGTCCTCGAACGCGCCGCGCAGACCATCACCCTGCACCGGATGATCGACAAGGACCGTTTCGGCCTGCACCGGCAGGCCCAGACCGGCCTGATCGCCGATTTGGTGGAGGGCCGGGTGACCGACGAGCGCGACGCGCAGGCGCGCGCGGCCGCCCTCGGTCTGCACCGCCGGGCCCGTTATGTGCCGCTGGCGATCGAGATCGACACCGAGCCGGCCCTGGATCCGGTGGCGGCGCAACGACGGAGCGAGGCCATCGTCGAAGCGGTGACGCATGCCCTCGGCCTGGTCGACGCGTCGGCGCTCAGTGCGGCGGAACACCGGCGAACGCGCGGTGGCGCCGATGGGGAGCAGGTCACCGTGATCCTCGCGGTGACGCGGGGCGGCGACGTCGACGGCAGGCTGGCGACGGTGTGTTCGGCGGTGCTGGCCGAGGTCCGCCGGGTCGACGGCGTGCGTCGTGCGGTCGTCGGCGTCGGCGCCGACTCCGATTCCCTCCTCGACACCGCGGGCAGGCTCGCGCATGCCGCGGGCGTCGCCGAGGTGGCCCTGTCGATGACCGCGGCGACGAATCGAATGTTCTTCCGCAGCGCGGATATTCGCCTGCGAGGTCTGCTGTCGCTGATCCGCGACGAGCCCGGCGTGCAGAGTTTCGCCGAGGCCGAACTCGGGGCACTGCTGCGCTACGACATCCGCCACACCGCCGACCTCACCGGCACGCTGCGCCGCTTCCTCGACCTGGCGGGCAACAAGACCGAGCTCGCCAAGGCGCTCGCGATCAGCCGGCCCACTCTCTACGACCGCCTCGCCCGCATCGAACGCGTCCTCGCCGTCGACCTCGACGACGGTGAATCGCGCACGTCCCTGCACGCCGCGCTGCTCGTGCGCGACCTCACCGCGGGTGGCCAGAAGCTCTAGGCCGTAGGGGTCACCGGGGGAGGATTCCGCTCGACTCGACGGCGGCGACGATCAGGTCCGCGACGCCCCGTTGGCCCGCGAGGGTGGGGTGATAGGGGAGCAGCGTCCGATCGGCGAGAATCGGATCGAACCAGCGGACGCCAGGGTCGGCGCACATCCCGAATTCGCGGGAGGCGGTGACGGTATCGATGTACACGGCGCCGTGGTCGGCGGCCGCCCGCGCGACGACGGTGTTGAGGCGTTCGAACTTGGACTGGATGTAGGCGGCGTCGGCGGGGAGCAGGCCGAGCATGGCCGGGCAGCTGGTGTTCGTGAGATAGGTGGGCCAGCCGTCGACGAAGACGGTCGCCTCGGGAGCGCGCCGGGTGATATCGGCCAGCGCAGCGGCGTAGGCGGGCGCGATCGCGTCTATCTTGGTGTCCCACTCCGGATCTGCCTCGGCGGCACAACCACCGCTGAGTGCTCCGGCGTGACAGTGGCCGAGGATGAACTCGGTCATGCCCGCGTCGTTGGCGCCCATGTGCAGGGTGACGATCTGGGTGGCGGGACCGAGTGCGTCGAACTGCGGGTCGATCCCGGCGCCTTGCGACCCGTACAGATCCGGGATCTTCGCCGAGCTGCAGGTCCGGTCGTCCAGCGCCAGCCCGAGTCTTCCGGCGACCAGCTTCGGCGCGTTGGAGGCGGATCGCACGCAGCGCAGCGGAGCCGTCACGTCGAGATCGACCGCACCCGTGGTGGCCGCCCCGGAATCACCGAGCGCGACGTAGGTGGCGCCCGGGCGCACCTCGGCCTGCGCCACCGCGTACGTCGACACCGAGACCATCAGCGCCACAGCGCCGGTGAGCAGCAAGCTCTTCATCGAACATCCTGATGGTTGTAGTTCAGTCTTTGCGGCCGGTGAGAGCAAGTGAGGTGCCGAGCCCGATCATCACCAGGCCACCGGTACCGCCGATGGCGGCGAGACGACGGGGCGACCGCGCGAACCAGGACCGTGCCGACCCGGCCGCGAACGCCCAGAGCGAGTCGAAGATCAGGCCGAACACGGGGATGCAGAGCCCGAGGATCAACATCTGCTGAGGGACCGCACCGCGCGAGGTATCCACGAACTGTGGCAGCAGCGCCGCCAGGAAGACGATGGTCTTAGGGTTGGCGGCTCCGACGATCACGCCGTCGCGTAGCGCCGCCATCGGACTGTGCGCGGCCACGTCCTGCTCGGCGTGAAAGGCGGTCCGTAGCGCGTCACGATGGCGGATCGCCTGCACGCCGAGATAGACCAGATAGGCGGCGCCGACCAGTTTGATCGCGGTGAACACCGCCGCCGACGCCGCCACCACCGCGCCCAACCCGAACGCGACCGCCACGACTTGGCCGTATACCCCGACCGCATTGCCCAGCACGGTCATCAGCGCCGATCGCCGCCCGACGGTGAGTGCCCGGCCGATCGTGAACAGGACGCTGGGTCCGGGCACGATCACCAGCAGAAACGCCAAACCCGCGAACGAGACCAGATGAGCCGAGGACACCATCGCCCCACGCTATCCGGCGGTGGGAGCGGTGACAACGGCCGCAGTGCGAGGGAACAACGATGCGGTGGCGGAGGTTGTGCTGCGCATGACGACACTCGGATTGATCGGTAGCGGACATATCGGATCCACCGTCGCGCGGCTGGCGGTGGACGCGGGCTATGACGTGGTGCTGAGCAACTCACGCGGACCGCAGACCCTGGCGGAGCTGGTCACCGAGCTGGGTCCGCGGGCACGGGCGGCTACCCCGGCCGAGGCGGCCGAAGCAGGCGACTATGTGGTGGTCACGGTGCCGTTGAAGGCGTATCGGGACGTACCGGTCGCACCGCTCGCGGGCAAGGTCGTGTTCGACACCAACAACTACTATCCCGACCGCGATGGCGCCTTCCCCGAACTCGACGCCGACCAGACCACCACCAGCGAACTGCTGCAACGCCACCTGCCGGAATCGAAGGTGGTCAAGGCGTTCAACAACATCGCCTACGCCAACCTCGCCGAACTCGCCCGCCCGGCCGGTGCCACGGACCGGTCTGCCCTGCCCGTGTTCGGCGACGACCCCGCCGCCAAGAAGCTCGCTACCGACCTCATCGACGCCATCGGCTATGACGTGGTCGACGGTGGTTCCCTGGCCGAAAGCCGCCGCTCCCAACGGGATACCCCCGTTTACGTGCGCCCCTATGCCGCCGACGACAACTGGCCTCCCGCCTCGAAGCCCGCCGGCGCCGAGGAGGTGCGTGCGGCCCTCGCCGCCGCCGAGGTCTGAGCGCTGAGCGTCGTCCGGGTGGTATCGGGGGGTTGTGGGTGTCGGTACCGACGACGAAACTTGTTGCATGAGTGCGTTGTCACAGAACCTGATGGACCGGTGGATCGCATTGGCCGGGATCGAGGCCGAACAGATCGGTGCCGGAGTGGTAGGGCGCTACAGCGAACCGCACCGCCGCTACCACACCGGCACGCACCTGGCGGTGATGCTCGCGGCCATCGACGAATTGGCCGATGCCGCAGCCGATATCGACGCCGTGCGCTACGCGGCGTTCTTCCACGACGCGATCTACGCCGTCGCCCGGGCCGACAACGAGGAGCGCAGCGCCGACCTGGGTCGAGACATCCTCGAATCGCTCGGTGCCGCAACGGAATTGGTCGAGGAGGTGGTGCGGCTCGTGGTGCTGACCCGCGGGCACCGTCCGCAGCCGGGCGATGCGAACGGCGCGGTGCTCTGTGATGCCGACCTCGTTGTCCTCGGCGGTACTCCGGAGGAATACGCCGCCTACACCACCGCGATCCGCGCCGAATACGCCCACGTGCCCGATGATCTGTTCCGGGTCGGGCGCGCCTCGGTGCTCCGCAATCTGGCCGACCAGCCCCGCCTTTTCCGCACCGACCTCGCCCACGACCGGTACGAGGCGATCGCCCGCGCCAACCTCGCCGCGGAACTCGCCGAACTCACCGCGGAGATCGGCTGACCGTCAGAGGGCGGTGAGCATTTCGGCAGCCAGCGGGCCCGCGGAGGCGGGGTTCTGGCCGGTGTAGAGATTGCGGTCCACCTCGATGTGCGGTGCCCACGGGTCGCCTTCGCGGTAGTCGGCACCGAGTGCGACCAGGCGATCCTGGAGCAGCCACTTCGCCTTGTCGGCGAAGCCCGCCTGGGTTTCCTCGGCATTGCTGAACGCGGTGAGGCGGTAGCCCGCGAAGGGGGAGCTGCCCGACTCCGCGATGGCGAGGAGCGCGGCGGGGGCGTGGCAGACGATGCCGAGCGGTTTGCCGGAGGCAAGGGCGTGGTCGAGGAGAGCGCCCGAGACCGGGTCGACGGCGAGATCTTGCATCGGGCCGTGACCGCCGGGGTAGAAGACGGCGTCGTAGTCGGCGAGGTCGACCTTGTCGAGAGCGAGCGGATTCCGCAATGCGTCGGCGCCGGACAGGACTTCGGCGACCGCCGCCGCACCGTCGGTGCCACCGTTGACCTCGGGGGCCAGGCTGGCCTGGTCGACGGTGGCGACAACGCCGTCCGGTGTCGCCACCGTGACGGTGTGGCCCGCCGCGGTGAAGGCCGTATAGGGCGCCGTGAATTCCTCGGCCCAGTAGCCGGTGGGATGTTCGGTGCCGTCGGCCAGTGTCCAATGATCAGTGCCGGTGAGAACGAACAGGATGTGTGCCATGGGAACAACGCTAGGGTTGACGGCATCTCCTGACCAATAGGATCGTCTATATGAGACATAGGTCAGCCGATGGGTCGATGGATCTGGTGCAGCTGCGGACCTTCCTCGCCGTGTTCCGCACCGGCTCGCTCACCGCGGGCGCCGCCCAGGTCGGGCTGTCCCAGCCGACCGTGACCACGCAGATCCAGGCGCTCGAACGGCACCTCGGCAGGCCGCTGTTCGAACGCCTGCCGCGCGGGGTGACGCCGACCGCCGCCGGTCACGAGCTCGCGGCGCGGGTCGGCGGTCCACTCGAGGAGCTGGAGGCGGTCGTCAGCGGTGCGGCGACCGCTCGGGCTGCCCCGCCCGAGCCGCCGGTGCTGCTCGGCGGACCGGCGGAGATGCTCGCCGCCAAGATCGTGCCCGCGTTGTCGCCGTTGGTCGCCGACGGTGTGCGGCTCACGGTCAGCACCGGTATGACCGACGAGTTGCTCGCTCGATTGCATTCGGGGGCACTGGACCTGGTCTTCGCCACCACCCGCCCGCGCGGCCGGACCGTGCTGGCGGAACCGCTCGTCGACGAGGAATTCCTTCTCGTCGCAGCCCCGTCGATCGCCGACCGGATCGACGCCGACCGTCTGCGGGCCGAGGGGCCGATCGCGCTCGACGGCATCCCGCTCGTCAGCTACGCCGCCGATCTGCCGATCCTGCGTCGTTACTGGCGCCACGTCTTCGAGACCCGTCTGGAAGCCGAGCCCGCCCTGATCGTCGGCGATCTGCGCGCGGTACTGGCCGCTGTCACCTCGGGGGCGGGGATCAGCGTGCTTCCGCACTACCTGTGCGGTCGGGAACGGGCCGACGGAACGCTGGTCACGCTGCTCGATCCCGCCGACCCGCCGATCAACACCGGCTTCCTGGCCCGCCGGATCGGCGCACCGTCGCGACCACACGTCGACTTGGTTCGCGCCCGGTTGGTGGAGGCGGCCCGAGGTTGGCGGGCGGGGTGCGGCACATGACAGGCAAGCGAACGCTTGCACTTGACAGGCAAGTGCGCACTTGCCTATGGTTCGAGGGGAGTGAACGGAGCGTGCAGTGACCGATATCTTCACCGCCTTGGCGGATTCGACACGCCGCGCGCTTCTCGACGAACTGGCTGATCGCGACGGGCAAACCCTGTTCGAATTGTGCGCCCGGATCGTGAACAAGCACGGCATCAGCTCGTCACGTCAGGCGATCACCCAGCACCTGGGCGTACTCGAAGAAGCCGGTCTCGTCCATACCCGTCGGCACGGCCGATACAAGTTCCATCACGCCGATTTCACGCCGCTACAGGCGATTTCGGTGCGTTGGCCCATCCCCCAGGAGGACACATGATCCGCATCGGAGTGACCAGCGTTTTCGTCGACGACCAGGCCAAGGCCGAGGCCTTCTACACCGACGTGCTCGGCTTCCAGGTCAAGGACAAGGTTTCGCTCGGCGAATTCGACTGGCTCACCCTCGTCTCGCCCGCCGATGTCGACGGTATCCAGTTGCTGCTCGAGCCCGACCAGCATCCGGCCGCCAAGGCCTACAAAACGGCACTGAGCGCCGAAGGTATCCCCGTCATCGTCTTCACCGTCGACGATCTCGACGCCGAATACCGCCGCCTGCTCGACCGCGATGTCTTCTTCACGCAGGCCCCCGCCCCGATGGGCGCGTTCAGCACCGCGGTGTTCGACGACACCTGCGGCAACCTCATCCAGCTGATGGCGCCCGTCACCGAGTGATGATCAGAAGTTCGGTGGGGGAGGCGATTTCGGCACGCAGGCCTGCCTTGGTGGCTACCCGGGCAACGGCGCGGATGTCGGTGGGGTCGGCGCGGGTGAGCACCAGCGCGCGGGCGAGCAGACCCTTGTGATGTTTGTTGAAGTGGCTGACCACCGTGCGTGAGCCGTCCGGGTGCTCGGTGAGCACATTGGCGGTGACGGCGTCGGGGACTCGGCCGAGTTGCTGGTAGGTACCCGACCGCAGGTCGATGACGAGCTCGCCCGCGGCCTCCGCGTAGAGAGCGTCGGGCAGCACGTCGCGCCAGAGGGCCGAAAGTGTCGGCAGCCCTGGCAGTTTGGTGCCGCCGGAGAGGCGGTAGGCGGGGATGGGGTCGGCCGCGCGAACCGCGCCGAACAGGGCCGATCCGATCCCCAGGCGGGCATGTGCCTTGGCCCGCTGCACCGTGGTGAACGACTTCGCGTCCAGGGCGTCGTAGAGGACCCCGGTGTAGCGCTCCAGGGCGGGGCGGGTCGCCGACGTGCGCAGGCTCGCGTTGCGGGCGATCTCCGCGTCGGCGCCTTTACCCAGCCCGAGCACCGCGGCCGAGGCCGCGGGGTCGGCCGCCAGCTGGACGACCTCGGTGATCAACTTGTCGCGAACCGCGCTGAGCTGCGGCATCGCGAGATCGGCGAGGTCCAGCGGCGCGCCCGATCCGCCGTCGGACTTGGTTTCGGAGGGAGGCAGCAGCACCAGCACGATCGACAACGGTAATCGTCGCCGAAACCGGCACCGCGCCCCGCCCCGCCGCGGACCGGTCGTCCGTGGTCAGCGGCGGGGCCGGACCGCCCCGATCCGCTGTCCGCGTGGTTCAGCGCACGGCCTCGAGGAACTTGCGCGTCCGCTCGTTGGCCGGTGCTTCGAAGATCTGCTCCGGCGGGCCCTGCTCGACGATGCGACCGGAGTCGAACATCAGTACCCGATCCGACACCTCGCGCGCGAAACGCATCTCATGGGTGACGATCAGCATGGTGATGTCGGTGGTTTCGGCGATGGTGCGCAGCACGTCGAGGACGTCGCCGACCAGCTCCGGATCCAAGGCCGACGTCACCTCGTCGAGCAGCATGACCTTCGGATCCATCGCACAGCACCGCGCGATCGCGACCCGCTGTTGCTGCCCACCCGACAACTGCGAGGGATGCGCGTCGGCCTTGTCCGACAGGCCGACGACGTCGAGCAGATGGCGAGCACGTTCGCGCGCTTCATCTTTCGACTTGCCGAGCACGTGGATCGGCGCCTCGGTGATGTTCTCCAGCACCGTCATGTTCGGGAACAGGTTGAACTGCTGGAACACCATGCCGATCTTGGTCCGCACCGCGCGCAGGTGTTTCTCCTTGGCGGGCACCAGCTTTCCGCCGCGCTCGGTGTGGGTGAGTGGTGCACCGTCGACCCAGATCACGCCGTCGCTGATCGTCTCCAGGGTCATCAGCAGCCGCAGAATGGTGGTCTTGCCCGACCCCGACGGCCCGATCAGGGTGACCTTCTCCCCGCGGCGCACGCTGAAATCGAGGTGATCGAGCACGGTGAGGTCGCCGAAGCGTTTGACCACCTGATCGAATCGGATCATTTCGTCAGTAGTAGGCAAGTCGCTTCTCCAGTCTTCTGATCAGCACAGACGTCGGGTAGCTGGCGACGAGAAAGAACACCCCGGCCATCGTGATCGACTCCAGGTACGCGAAATTGCGGGCCCCGAATTGCTGTGCGGCGGTCACCAATTCGACGACCGAGATGGCGAACAGGAACGGTGTGTCCTTGAACATCGAGACGGCGTTGGTGCCGAGCGCGGGCAGACTCGCCCGGATCGCCTGCGGCAGGACCACCGCACCCCAGGTGCGGGCAGGCGGCAACGACAGTGCGCGCGCTGCCTCCCACTGTCCCTTCGGCACCGCCTCGATCCCGGCTCGATACACCTCGGCCAGGTAACTCGAATAGTGGATGCCCAGCACCACGATGCCGATCTGCAACGCCGAGAACTGCGTGAACAGGGTGTAGGCGAACAGCAGCTGCACGACCAGCGGGGTGAGCCGGACGAACTCGCTCACCGCGTGCACCGGCGCGGCGATCGGGCGCGGCATCGTGCGACGGATGATCGCGATCGCCAGCCCGAGCGCCGCGGCCAGCGCGAAGCCGAGCACCGTGGCCAGCAGCGTGATCTGGAAGCCGTCCCACAGCACCGGCAGTGCCTCGCGGGCGCGCTCCCAACTCCATTCGGCTCTCATGGCGCCACCTTCGTCTCGTCGGGCGCCAGGCTGAGGACCTCTTTGAGCGATGCCCCACGACCCAGCTTGGTCTTGGCGCGGGTTTCGAGGAGATTCATGCCCAGGGTGAGTACGTAGCCGAGGACGAAGTAGATGACCAGGCCGACACCGAAGGAGAACAGCGTGTCGCTGGTGGTCTTGCGCAGGTCACCGATCTCGTAGGTCAGGTCGTGCAGGGTGATGTAAGACGCCACGGCGGTGCCTTTGAGCAGGTGGACCAGCAGATTGGTCAGCGAGGGCAGCATCAGCGCCCACGCTTGCGGGAACAGCACCCTGCGCATCCGCTGCCACGGACTGAAGTTCAGCGCGACCGCCGCTTCGAACTGCGCGCGCGGCACCGCGTTGAGCGCGCCGCGCACCACCTCGGCGCCGTAGGCGCCGTAGTTGAGGCCGAGCGCCAGGATGCCGCAGAACAGCGGGTCGAGTTTGTAGCCGAGCAACGGCAGTACATAGAACAGCCAGAAGATCTGCACCAGCAGGGAGGTACCGCGGAAGAATTCGATCATGACCCTGGCACTGCCCCGTGCCGCGAGATTGCGCACGCGGGCGGTGGTGCCGAGGGCGAGGGCGAGGACGAACGCGAGCAGCGCGCCGCCGATGGTCAGCTCCAGCGTGACCGCGATGCCCTGCCACAACGAGGGCAGGGCATCGCGGACCGCATCGACATTGCTCATGCCTGGATCAGATTTCGCCCTTGCACAGCTTGGCCGTCGTGTACTTCGGATCGGGCAGCTCGCGCTCGGTGAACCCGAATTTCCCGACGATCGACAAGTACTTGTCCTTGTCGCCGGTGATCTTGGCCAGCTCGGCGTTGTAGGCGGCGAGCAGATCGGGATCGGTGGTGCGGAACACGGTGCCACCGGCGCCGACCTGCGGCTTGCCGTCGATGACGGCCACGAACGACGGTGTCACGTCGACCGCGGCGTTGGGGGTGTGACTCTTGAGCCAGTTCAGCGAGATCGCGGTGAGCGCGAATACGTCGGCGCGCCCGGAGGTGACCGCGTCCATGCCGTCCTGCGGGGTGCCGACCTGGGTGGCGTCGATGCCCAGCGAGCTGGCGTAATCGGATTCGATGGCGCCGGTCATCGCGGCCATCTTCGCGCCACTGGCCTTGATCGACTGCATATCCGTCAAATTCATCGGATTACCGGGTTTCACCATCAGTGCGGTGGTGTACATGAATTCCGGTTCGCTGAAAGATGCCTGTTCACAGCGTTTCGGCAAGATCGACATACCGGCGCTGACCGCGTCGAATCGATTGGCCTGCAGACCGGGGATCAGTGCGCCGAACTCGGTTTGCACACCGTCGACGGTCTTGATGCCGAGGTTGGCGAAGATCTCCTTGTGCAGGGCCACCGTGGCACCGGTGAGCTGGCCTCCCTCTTCGAACGAATAGGGCGCCTCACCGGCGAAACCCACGGTGATCGTGCCCTTGTCCTTCAGTGACTGCAGGAGCTGACCGCTCTCGGTGGTCTCGGTCTTGGTGCATCCGGCGAGGGCCGCGGCCACCAACGCGGCTCCGGTGAACACCGCTGTACAGCGCTTCGACATGGATTTCGTCTCAGCCATTGTGACCTCTCGCAAGGGTGGCGTCGCCGCCACCAATTTTCTGTTGTAAGTGCGTAATTGACTTAGAGAGAAAATCTAGTCACGTAAGAATTGCCAGATGCGGTTACGTTATCAGGTTGTTATCTGATGATTGAAATAGATTTGTAATGGGTAACCTGATATGCGGTCTTTTGTCGGAACCGGTTTTCGGCGGCTGGCGGGCGCCCAGGTGGTATTCGGCTGTCGTCCTGCCCGGACCAGGGACTACCCTGTGCATCCGTGATCACCCGCCTCTCCCGCCTGTTCCTGCGCACCCTGCGAGACGATCCCGCCGACGCCGAGGTGCCCAGCCACAAACTGCTCGTTCGCGCCGGCTACGTCCGTCGGGTCGCCCCCGGTGTGTACTCGTGGCTGCCGCTCGGTCTGCGCACGCTGCGCAAGATCGAGGACGTGGTGCGCCAGGAGATGGACGCCACCGGCGCCCAGGAGATCTCGCTGCCGGCGCTGCTGCCGCGCGAGCCCTACGAGACCACCAACCGGTGGACCGAGTACGGGCCGGGCCTGTTCCGGCTCAAGGACCGCAAGGGCGGTGACTACCTGCTCGGGCCCACCCACGAGGAGCTGTTCGCGCTCACGGTCAAGGGTGAGTACAACTCCTACAAGGATCTGCCGGTCACGCTCTACCAGATCCAGACCAAGTACCGCGACGAGGAACGTCCCCGTGCGGGCATCCTGCGCGGCCGCGAGTTCGTGATGAAGGACTCCTACTCCTTCGACATCGACGACGACGGTCTGACCAACAGCTACGCCACCCATCGCAAGGCCTACCAGTCGATCTTCGAACGGCTCGGCGTCGAGTACGTGATCGTGGCCGCCACCTCCGGCGCCATGGGCGGCAGCGCGTCCGAGGAGTTCCTCGCCGCCAGCCCCGTCGGTGAGGACACCTACGTGCGCTGCGTCGAGTCCGGCTACGCGGCGAACGTGGAAGCCGTGGTCACGCCCGCGCCCGCGCCGCTGCCCATCGAGGGTCAGGCCGACGCGGTCGAATACGACACCCCGAACACCCCCACCATCGCGACGCTGGTCGACTGGGCCAACGAGGCGAAGGTCCTCGACCGCACCGTGACCGCCGCCGACACGTTGAAGAACGTGATGGTGAAGCTGCGCCACCCCGACGGCAAGACCGAGATCCTCGGCATCGGCGTCCCCGGTGACCGCGAGGTCGACGACAAGCGTCTGGGCGCCGCCGTCGAACCCGCCGAGGTGGAACTGCTCACCGAGGCCGACTTCGCGGCCAACCCGTTCCTGGTGAAGGGCTACATCGGTCCGAAGGGTCTGGCCGCCAACGGTGTTCGCTACCTCGTCGACCCCCGCGTCGTCGACGGCACCGCCTGGATCACCGGCGCCGACGTCAAGGGTAAGCACGTTGTCGGCCTGGTCGCCGGCCGCGACTTCACCCCCGACGGCACCATCGAGGCCGCCGAGGTCCGCGACGGCGATCCCTCGCCCGACGGCGCGGGCCCGCTGGTGTCCGCCCGCGGCATCGAGATCGGCCACATCTTCCAGCTCGGCCGCAAGTACACCGACGCCTTCGACGTGGACGTGCTCGGCGAGAACGGCAAGCCGGTCCGCCTCACCATGGGCTCCTACGGCATCGGCGTCTCCCGCATGGTCGCGGTGATCGCCGAACAGCAGCACGACGAGAAGGGCCTGCGCTGGCCCGCCGAAGTCGCCCCCTTCGACGTGCACGTGGTCATCGCCAACAAGGACGCCGCCGCCCGTGACGGCGCCGAACACGTCGTCGCGGGCCTGGACGCCGAAGGCCTCGAGGTCCTCTTCGACGACCGCACCGCCTCGCCCGGCGTGAAGTTCAAGGACGCCGAACTGCTCGGCATGCCCTGGATCCTGGTCATCGGCCGCGGCTGGGCCGAAGGCAAGGTCGAACTGCGCAACCGCTTCACCGGCGAAGCCGAGGAGATCCCGGCCGAAGACGCCGTCAGCGCGGTCACCGCCAAGATCCGCGGCTGAGTTCGTCTCACGAATCGCGCTGTCCCACTCGATGCGGGACAGCGCGATTCGCTGTCTGTGGCACCGCGACGCGGACCGTTCGTACGCGCCGGCGCATCGTCTCGGCGAGAGTTGCCCGGTATCTGGGCGAGTTCGGAAACCTGCTCGGTGTTCGATTGGGCACGGCGACAACAAGCCGTTCGAACTTACGGCTACGTAGGCGAAAGTGCTGGTAGCGGAGCCGCGGGGTCGGCGTGGCGGGTGGGCGGCGCTGCTAAGTTATCGGGCATGACGAGTTCGCCCAGCCTGCTGTTCAACCCGGCCACCTACGACCCCCAGCATTTCGACGCGGAGACGCGGCGGCTGTTGAAGGCCACCATCGAGTGGTTCGAGTCCAAGGGCAAGGCGCAGCTGCTGGTCGAGGACCGCGACGCGGTGTGGACGTCGGAGTTCCTCGAGTTCGTCGGCAAGGAAAAACTGTTCGCGACCTTCCTGACCCCGGCCGCCTACGCCGACGGTGACCCGAACAAGCGCTGGGATGCGGCACGCAACGCGGCACTGGCGGAGATCTTCGGGTTCTACGGGCTGGCGTACTGGTACGCCGAGCAGGTCACCATCCTGGGTCTGGGCCCGATCTGGCAGAGCGACAACGAGATCGCCAAGCGCAAGGCCGCCGCTGACCTCGACGACGGTCAGGTGATGGCGTTCGCGCTGTCCGAGCGTGACCACGGCGCCGATATCTACAACACCGACCTGATCCTCACCCCGAGCGAGCCGGGCAGCGCCGACGCCGAGGCGGGCATCCTGTTCCGGGCCAGCGGCGAGAAGTACTACATCGGCAACGGCAACGTCGCCTCGATGGTGTCGGTGTTCTCGCGCCGCGCCGACGTCGAGGGTCCGGCGGGCTACATCTGGTTCGCCGCTGACAGCCGCCACGACGACTACCACCTGATCGAGAGCGTCATCCACGGTCAGATGTATGTCAGCCACTTCCGGCTGGAGAACTACCCGGTGACCGCGGCCGACCTGCTGCACGAGGGGCCGGAGGCCTTCTCGGCCGCGCTCAACACCGTCAACGTCGGCAAGTTCAATCTCTGCCACGGCGGCATCGGCATGGTCGAGCACTCGTTCTTCGAGGCCATCACCCACGCCAACAACCGCATCCTCTACGGCAACCCCGTCACCGACTTCGCCCATGTGCGTGGCAATTTCGTCGACGCCTACGCGCGGTTGATCGCGATGAAGCTGTTCAGCGACCGTGCCGTCGACTACTTCCGCAGCGCCTCGCTCGAGGATCGCCGGTACCTGCTGTTCAACCCGATGACCAAGTCCAAGGTCACCTCCGAGGCCGAGGTCGCGATGACCCTGCTGCTGGATGTGCTGGCGGCCAAGGGATTCGAGAAGGCCACCTACTTCGCGCAGGCCTCGCGCTACATCAACCACCTGCCGCGCCTCGAGGGCACCGTGCACGTGAACGTGGGCCAGATCCTGAAGTTCATGCCGAACTACCTGCTCAACCCGAAGGAATACCCGGCGATCGGCACCGACCTCGCCCCCGGCGACCAGCCGTTCTTCTGGCAGCAGGGTCCGGCGCGCGGCGCGGGCAAGGTGCAGTTCGCCGACTGGACTCCCGCCTACGAGCAGGCATCCGAGGTCCCGAATGTCGGCCGGTTCTACGAGCAGGCCCAGGCGCTGCGCAGCCTGCTGCTCACCGCGGCTCCCGATGCGGACCAGCAGAAGGACCTGGATTTCATGCTGACCATCGGCCACCTGTTCTCCACGGTGGTCTACGGGCAGCTGATTCTCGAGCAGGCCGAGCTCACCGGGCTCGACCGCGATGTGCTCGATCAGATCTTCGACTTCCAGATCCGCGACTTCAACGCCCAGGCGGCGGCGCTGCTCGGCAAGCCGTCGGTCACCGAAGCCCAGCGTGCCTGGGCGATCGGTGCCCTGCGCAGCCCGGTTGCCGACGCCGAGCGCTTCGGCCGGGTGTGGCAGCAGGTCGAGGCCTACGACGGCGCGTACGCGATGCGCCCGTAGTCGGGCCCTCGGTTCCGGGTAGATCGCCGATCTGCCCGGAACCGCCGACTCGGTTCGCTACGCCCGTCCCGGGAAGGTGACGGTGACCGGGACCGAACCCAGAATCGTCTGCCAGCGAGCGCGGCGAACGGCGGCCTCGGTGAGAGCTTCCGTCGCGGTGGCGCGCACCACTTCGTCGGTCGCGTTCTCCACGACCGTGTACCACGCTGCCGCGCAATCGGTTTCGACGCTCACCGCGAGATGCGCCGCGGGGATCGGATCGTCGACCGGGGCGGGCGGGGTGTAGGCGGCACGGGGAGCGTCGGGTGCGGTGCCTTCCGCTTCTAGTAGTTCGACCGTGCTGTCCCGACGTGCTCGATGCGCGGCGCTGAACTCGGCGACCAGACGGGACCGGTCGGCATTGGCGTACGCGGCGATCAGGCCGTAGGAGTAGACGGCCGCGTACTCGGCATCGAGTGCGCTCTGCAAGGCCGTTCGCTGTTCGGTCATGTCAGCAGGACTCCTGCCTGGGTGGCGCAGGCCGCGCTGATCGACGCGAGAAGACCTGCGCGATAGCCGGATTCGGTGCGGGCCAGGGCGGCGGCGGACTGTTGGGAGCGGACCAGCTGATCACGCACTTGCGCGACGGTGGCCGGCTGCGCGGACGCGGTCTCGACCTCCGAGGCCGGGACCGGCGATCCACCGGGACCGGGCACGGTCACGGCGCCCGTGCGATGAACGGGCGTGGTGCCGTCGCCGTACACGCCGATCACCCGGTCGATTTCGGTGCGGAGCGCGTCGGCGTGCGCGGTGCGCTCGGTGGCGATCGTGCTCAGCGCGGCATTCGACTGGGGCGCCAGCGCGATCGCCGCGGTCGCGGCCGCGGCATCGGCGCGAGCCAGAACTTCTTGCGTGGCAAGAGGATCCGGCGCGTGCACGGTATCGTCCTCGGCGCAGGCGGCCAGCGTGGCCACCACGGGAAGGCCGATCGCGCTCGCGCCGACGAGTCGGAGCACGGTGCGGCGGCGCCAGGCAGGCCGGGTGTCGACCCGTACGGTCGCCGACGGCGAAAGCTGCTGTACCGGTGTGGGATGCGGCACTACGGCGGGGGGCGGCGACGCGGTCGCGCCGGTGGGAGCCGGCGTCGGCCCGGCGAGGTGCGCGGCGGCAGGCTCGACCCGTAACCGAGA
The DNA here is from genome assembly GCF_042668615.1 of Nocardia sp. NPDC057272. Taxonomy (NCBI): domain Bacteria; kingdom Bacillati; phylum Actinomycetota; class Actinomycetes; order Mycobacteriales; family Nocardiaceae; genus Nocardia; species Nocardia sp. NPDC057272. The sequence continues at coordinate 245,089 of NZ_JBHUYK010000005.1, forward strand.
GGGTTCGTGCCGGTCGGAACGCATGCCGGAAGGTCGCCCGGCTCTCGGCGGGACGGAATGGCGGTGGGGCACGTTGACCATGGTGCCAGATCTCACGCGGGCAGCTCGCACGCGTGCTGACAGGTCTCGGGCACGCCGAGTCGGACCGGTGCGTGGCGCTCAGCGCCTGGTCCTTTACACTCTCTGAGCGCGTTACGCTAGACCTTCGGCGTAGATATTTCCGATCGCGTCACAACTGAACCAGGAGCCGCCCATATGCCGATGCCCACCGAGGAAAGGGTGAGCCAGCTAGTCGCTGAGCTCGTCGCACGCCGGGGATTCGACCTCGAGGGCGTCGCGATCGCAGCCGCGGGCAACGGCGAGCTGGCTCCGGTTCGAGTGAAGGTCACCGTCGACAGCGACGGCCCCGCCGACCTGGACGCCATCGCCTCGCTCAGCCGCGAGATGTCCGAACTTCTCGATGCCGCAGGCGATTTCGGCGAAGCCGCCTATCTGCTCGAAGTGACGACTCCCGGCGTGGAGCGCCCGCTCACCACCGAACGGCATTGGCGGCGCGCACAGGGCCGCAAGGTCCGCGTGAAGCTGGCCGACGGCGCCGAGCGGATCGAGGGCAAGGCCCGTTTCGACGCGCGCGTGGGCCGGCTCGCCGACGACGCCACCATCGCGCTCGTCATCGGCGGCAAGGTGAAGCCACACCGCGTTCACGTTCCGGTCGCCGATATCGCCGAGGCTGTCGTCCAGGTCGAGTTCAACGCACCGGGCGCCGCCGAACTCGAGCTCGCGGGCGGTATCGCACCGGGCCGCCCGGTACCGGGCGAAGAACCCGCCGACCTCGCCGCACCAGGACAACACAGTGACACTCCCACCGAAGGGGTTGCGGAATGAATATTGAAATCGAAGCCTTGCGGGCGATCGTCGCCGACAAAGGTATCTCGATCGAGACCGTGATCTCGGCGATCGAGTCGGCACTGCTCACCGCCTACCGGCACACCGACGGCCACGAGGCCAACGCGCGCATCGACATCAACCAGAAGACCGGTGTGGTGCGGGTGATGGCGCGTGAGCTCGACGCCGACGGCAACCTCGTCTCCGAATGGGACGACACCCCGGAGGGTTTCGGCCGCATCGCCGCGACCACCGCCCGCCAGGTGGTGCTGCAGCGGCTGCGCGACGCCGAGAACGAGAAGTCCTTCGGCGACTTCGCCACCCATGAGGGTGAGATCGTCGGCGGTGTGGTCCAGCGCGACGCCAGGGCCAATGCCCGCGGCATCGTGGTGGTACGCATCGGCAGCGAGGCCAACGGCGCCGAGGGGCTGATCCCGCCCGCCGAGCAGGTACCGGGGGAGACCTACGAGCACGGCGACCGGATCAAGTGCTACGTCTACGGTGTCTCGCGTGGCCCGCGTGGTCCGCAGATCCAGCTCTCGCGCACCCACCCGAACCTGGTGCGGCGGCTGTTCTCGCTCGAGGTGCCCGAGATCGCCGACGGCTCCGTCGAGATCGTCGCGGTGGCGCGCGAGTCGGGACACCGCTCCAAGATCGCTGTCCAGTCCACCGTGCCGGGCGTGAACGCCAAGGGCGCGTGCATCGGCCCGATGGGTCAGCGCGTGCGCAACGTGATGAGTGAACTGGCGGGCGAGAAGATCGATATCATCGACTACGCCGAGGATCCGGCGACGTTCGTCGGCAATGCGCTCTCGCCGTCGAAGGTGGTTTCGGTCACCGTCGTCGATCCCGACGCCAGGGCGGCACGCGTGATCGTGCCCGACTTCCAGCTCTCCCTTGCCATCGGCAAGGAGGGCCAGAATGCCCGCCTGGCTGCCCGTCTGACGGGCTGGCGCATCGATATCCGCAGCGACGCGGCTCCGCAACCGGACGACTCCGCCCGGCCGGAAGCGCACCGTAGCTGATCCGAACACGTCGAATCCCGACCGGCGGATGACATGTTCGTAACTTCCGGAGGGGAGGGGTTCGTCGTTATGACCGGGTCACCGGTAGAGTGGGTACAGGACCGGCCCGCGCAATCCGTTCGCACCTGTATCGGATGCCGTCAGCGCGAGCCGTCTGCCGACCTGTTGCGGATCGTGGCGCAGCATCGGAACACCGATGTCGCGATTGTTCCCGATCCGCGGCGCAGACAGCCCGGACGGGGTGCATGGCTGCACCCCGTTTCAGTTTGTTTGCGTTCCGCAGAGCGGCGCCGAGCATTCGGCAGAGCCCTACGAGTGTCCGGAAATCTGGATATCTCAGCCCTGGAGCAGTACCTCGAGAACAGGCACGAGCACTCATGAGCACACCGTGAAGCACCAACGATGAACGTCCGTCGGAGATAACCCGAGGTCGTGCGGGCCCGCCTTACCTAGGCGGCGTCACTGCTCGGCCTCTCAGTGAGGAGAGCAGTGGCAGGCAAGGCCCGCGTGCACGAGTTGGCTAAAGAGCTCGGTGTCACAAGCAAGGAACTACTCGCGAAGCTCAAGGAGCAAGGCGAGTTCGTGAAGTCGGCGTCTTCGACGGTGGAAGCACCCGTCGCACGTCGTCTGCGCGAATCTCTGGCGTCGAAGTCCGCTCCGGCGGCCGATGCCAAGTCGGCGGCCCGTCCCGGCCCGTCGTCGGCAGCAGCAGCCCGTCCGGCTGCCAAGCCCACCCCCGGTGGCCCTCGCCCCGGTCCGCGTCCGGCTCCGGCCGCTCCCGCCCCGGCAGCCGCTGCCGCGCCGGCTGCGCCGAAGCCCGAACAGGCCGCTCCGGTCGAGGCCAAGCCCGCTACGCCGGCACCCGCGAGCCCCGCTCCGGCCGCCGCGCAGTCGGCTCCGGCCACCAAGCCCGCAGGCGCTCCCGCGCCCGGCCCGCGTCCGGCTCCCGCCGCGCCGCGTCCGGCACAGGCTCCCGCCGCAGGTCAGGCCCGTCCGGGTCAGGCGACTCCGGGTGCTGCCGCACCCGGCCCGCGTCCGGCCGGTCCCGGCCCGAAGCCGGGGCCCAAGGCTCCGCGCGTCGGCAACAACCCGTTCAGCTCGGCGCCCGATCGTGAGCGTCCGGCACCGCGTCCCGCCCCGCAGGGTGGCCCGCGTCCCACTCCGGGTCAGGGCGGTCCCCGTCCGGCTCCCGGTCAGGGTGGCCCGCGTCCCGCTCCCGGTCAGGGCGGTCCCCGCCCCGGTCAGGGTGGTCAGGGTCAGCGTCCGGCCGCCGCGCAGGGCGGCGCCCCGCGTCCCGGTGGTCCCCGTCCCAACCCGGGTTCGATGCCTCCGCGTCCGAACCCCGGTGCCATGCCCGCACGCTCCGCACGTCCCGGCCCCGCGGCCGGTGGCCGTCCGGGTCGTCCCGGCGGCGCTCCCGGCGGTGGCGGCGCAGGCCGTCCCGGTGGTGGCGGTGGCGGCGGTGGCGGTTACCGCGGTGGCGGTGGCGGTGCCCCCGGCGCTCCCGGTGCCGGTGCTCCCGCGGCCGGTGGTTTCCGTGGTCGTCCCGGTGGCGGCGGCGGTCGTCCCGGTGGTCCCGGTGGCCGCGGTGGTGCCGCAGGCGCCTTCGGTCGTCCCGGTGGCGCGGTTCGCCGTGGCCGTAAGTCGAAGCGGGCGAAGCGCGCCGAGTACGAGAACATGCAGGCTCCCGCCGTCGGTGGCGTGCGTCTGCCCCGCGGCAACGGCGAGATCATCCGTCTCGCCCGCGGCGCATCGCTGTCGGACTTCGCCGAGAAGATCGACGCGAACCCCGCAGCTCTCGTGCAGGCTCTGTTCAACCTCGGCGAGATGGTCACCGCGACCCAGTCGGTGAACGACGAGACCCTCGAGCTGCTCGGCGGCGAGATGAACTACGTCGTCCACGTGGTCAGCCCCGAGGACGAAGATCGCGAACTGCTGTCGTCGTTCGACCTCACCTACGGCGAAGACGCCGGCGGCGAGGACGACCTCGAGCACCGTCCGCCGGTCGTGACCGTCATGGGTCACGTCGACCACGGTAAGACCCGACTGCTCGACACGATCCGTAAGGCCAACGTCGCCGAGGGCGAGGCCGGTGGCATCACCCAGCACATCGGTGCCTACCAGGTGCTCACCAACCTCAACGACGAAGAGCGCCTGATCACCTTCATCGACACCCCGGGTCACGAGGCGTTCACCGCCATGCGTGCGCGTGGTGCGAAGGCCACCGATATCGCGATCCTCGTGGTCGCGGCCGACGACGGCGTCATGCCGCAGACGGTGGAAGCGATCAACCACGCGCAGGCCGCTGACGTGCCGATCGTTGTCGCGATCAACAAGATCGACAAAGAGGGTGCGAACCCGGACAAGATCAAGCAGCAGCTCACCGAGTACGGCCTGGTCACCGAGGAGTACGGCGGCGACACCATGTTCGTCAACATCTCGGCCAAGCAGGGCACCAACATCGACGCGCTGCTCGAAGCAGTGCTGCTGACCGCGGATGCCTCGCTCGACCTGCGGGCCAACCCGGACATGGACGCCCAGGGTGTCGCCATCGAGGCGCACCTCGACCGCGGCCGTGGCCCCGTGGCCACCGTGCTCATCCAGCGCGGCACCCTGCACGTCGGTGACTCGATCGTGGCGGGCGACGCCTACGGTCGCGTCCGTCGCATGGTCGACGAGCACGGCGCGGACGTCCACGCGGCGACTCCGTCGCGCCCGGTCCAGGTCATCGGTTTCACCTCCGTCCCCGGCGCTGGTGACAACCTGATCGTGGTCGAGGAAGACCGCATCGCCCGTCAGATCGCCGATCGCCGCAATGCGCGCAAGCGCAACGCACTGGCCGCTCGCAGCCGCAAGCGGATCAGCCTGGAAGATCTGGATGCCGCACTGAAGGAGACTTCGGAGCTCAACCTGATCCTCAAGGGCGACAACTCCGGTACCGTCGAGGCCCTCGAAGAGGCCCTGCTCGGGATCGAGATCGACGACGAGGTGCGTCTGCGCGTCATCGACCGCGGTGTCGGTGGCGTCACCGAGACCAACGTCAACCTGGCGTCGGCCTCGAACGCGATCATCATCGGCTTCAACGTCCGCGCGGAGGGCAAGGCCACTGAGCTGGCCAACCGCGAAGGCGTCGACATCCGGTACTACTCGGTGATCTACCAGGCGATCGACGAGATCGAGAAGGCCCTCAAGGGCATGCTCAAGCCGATCTACGAAGAGGTCGAGCTGGGCCGCGCCGAGATCCGCGCGATCTTCCGTTCGTCCAAGATCGGCAACATCGCCGGTTGCATGGTCACCTCGGGCTCGGTCAAGCGCAACGCCAAGGCGCGCCTGATCCGTGACGGTCGAGTGATCGCGGAGACGATGACCATCTCCTCGCTCAAGCGGGAGAAGGACGACGCTCCTGAGGTTCGCGAAGGTTTCGAGTGCGGTATGACCGTCACCTACAGCGACATCAAGGACGGCGACATCATCGAGGCTTACGAGCTTCGTGAAAAGCCGCGCGACTGATCAACGCAATACCGCTCGATCCACGCCGCATCCGATTCTTCGGGTGCGGCGTGGAGTCTTGCGGGAACCCATCTACCAGGAGGTGAGCACCGCTGTTCATCGGTGCGCTCGAATTCGATCTACTGCTCGGTGACGTGCATTCGCTCAAGGAGAAGCGGTCGGTGATCCGGCCGATCCTCGCCGAGCTGGGAAAGCGCTTCGGCGTGAATGCCGCCGAAGCCGGAGATCAGGACCTGCACCGCCGGGCACTGCTCGGCGTGGCCATGGTCAGTGCGGAAACGGGACACCTGAACGAGGTGCTCGACAAGTGTGAGCGGCACGTTGCCGCGCGTCCGGAGATAGAGTTGCTGGCAGTACGCCGCCGGATCTTCGGACCCGAAGACTAAGGGAGGTACCGCCATGGTTGATCAAGCCAGGGCACGCCGGCTCGCCAAGCGGATTTCCGCGGTCGTGGCCACCGCGATCGAATACGAGATCAAGGATCCGCGGTTGCGGTTCGTCACCGTCACCGATGCCAAGGTGTCCGGGGATCTGCGCGAGGCGAACGTCTATTACACGGTGATGGGCGAGACCATCGACGCCGAACCCGACTACGCTGAGGCCGCCGCCGGGCTCGACGCGGCCAAGGGTGTGTTGCGGTCCAAGGTGGGCGCGGGTACCGGAGTGAAGTTCACCCCGATCCTGTCTTTCACTCTCGATAAGGTGCCCGAGGTGGCCCGCGAGATGGAAGAGTTGCTCGCGAGAGCTCGCGCCATCGACGACGAGGTGGCCAAGGTCGCCGCCAACGCCAAGCACGCGGGTGAGGCCGACCCGTACAAGGCCGATCGCGACGACGAAGACGAGTAGGCAGGCATGTCCGGTCAGCGCCCGCAGGCGGTAGCCCGAGTGACCACGCAGGGTGCGTCATCCTGCCCGGTGGCCACCGCCTTGTCGGGCCGACGACCGGTCCCCGTCGTGGACGCCGGATGACCAGCGTCCGCGACGGGACCGAACTGGGTACAGCCGTCGCCGCCTTGGCGGCGGCGCGCTCGGTGACGATCCTGTGCCACGTGCAGCCCGATGCCGACACCGTGGGAAGCGGGCTGGCGCTGGCGTTGGCGCTGCACCGGCGCGAGGTACCGGTGTGTGTGTCCTTCGCCGAGCCCGCTGAGCTGCCCGCTTCGTTGCGCACGCTGCCCGGTGTGCAGCTGGTGGTGCCGCCCGCGCAGGTCCCGGCCGAGGTGGACCTGCTCATCGTCGTCGACTGCGGCGCGCGCAGCCGTCTCGGCGCTCTCGCCGACCGATTACCCGGTGCGACAATGACATTGGTGATCGATCATCACCGGGCCAACGACGGCTTCGGCACCGTCGACCTGATCGACGAATCCGCGGCCTCGACCACCGAATTGGTGACCCGGCTCCTCGATGCGTGGGGCGTGGAGATCGACGCCCCCATCGCGCACTGCCTGTTCGCGGGCCTGGTCACCGATACCGGCTCGTTTCGCTGGGCCCGGTCCGGCAGCCACGCGATGGCCGAGCGCCTGCTCGCCACCGGCATCGACGGCACCGAGATCACCCGTGTCCTGCTCGACACCCACCCCTACGCCTGGCTCCCGATGTTGTCGAAGGTGCTGTCCACCGCTGTGGTCGTGCCCGCCGCCGCCGGTGTCGGCCTGGTCTACGCGCTCGTGCGCGCCGCCGATACCCACGACGTGGGCCCCGAAGAGGTCGAGAGCGTCATCGACGTCATCCGCACCACCGCCGAAGCGGGCATCGCCGCCGTCTTCAAGGAAGCCCGCGGCCAGAACGACCGCTGGACGGTCTCCCTACGATCGCGTGACTCCGCCCCCGGCCGCACCGACGGCATCGATGTCGCCGCGGTCGCCGGGGTTTTCGGCGGCGGCGGCCACCGCTTCGCCGCCGGCTACACCACCTACGGCAACGCCGAGGATGTCGTCCGCGCCCTGATCGCCGCCCTGGGCTGACCTAGGTCGCGGCGACGGTCTTCTCGCGGCGCAAGCGCAGGGCCAGGGGGACGCCGAGGACGGTGGTGGTGGCGCAGAGGGTGAAGGCCAGGGCGGGCTGGTCTACGAGGAGGCCGGTCAGGCCCGCTACGACGAGACCGCCGAGATTGCCGGTCATCCAGATCAGGCCCGCGGCGGTGCCTTCCGCGGCGCCGGTGTGGCGTTCGGCCATGGCCAGCACGATCGGGAGGGCGGGGAGCAGGGTCAGGCCGATGAGGACGAAGGCCAGGAAGCCGGTGGCAAGGCCGGGGGCGAGGGCGACGAGCAGGCAGGCGGCGGCGCTGGCGGTGAGACCGACCATCACGGCGGGGAGTTCGATACCGCGGCGCAGGACCGCGACCGGGATCACCGCGCAGCCGACGACACCGGCGAGGACGTTCACCAGCAGCACGATGCTGGCCGCGTCAGCGCTCACGCCGGACGGTTCCAGCAGTGCTTGGCCATAGGTCGCCAGCGCGACGAACGTGCCGAAGGGGAAGAACACGGTGACGCAGAGCCGGCGCACATACCGGTCGCCGAGGGTCGCTCGGAGCGCGACGAGCGAGGTCGAAGTGCTCGCGGCAGGTCCGGTGCCCGCGCGCATCAGTTCGACGGTCAGTGCGACCGCGGCCAGGGCGGCGAAGATCGTGCCGATCGCGGTGAGGGTGGTGAGCTGGCTTTGCGCGGGCAGCGCCGCGCCGAGGACGAACGCGGCGGCCATCCCGGCGAAGGTGCTGGCGGTGCCCACCGCGATACCTGTCGGCCGGTCCTTCTCGTCGAGGTAGTGCCCCGCGATGCCGGTGATCGCGTTGAGCACCAGTGGTTGCGCGATGGCGACGACGGTCTGACCGATGAGCACGATCGCGAACCCGCCGTCGAGCAGGCGCAGGGCAGCACCGATCGCGGTGAGGACCGCGCCGGCGATCAGGCTGGGGCGGAACCAGCGATCGAGGGCGATTCCGGCGGGCACGGCGAGCACGACATAGAGCAGCGGGAACATGTTCGCCAGCCACCCGATCGCGGACTCGGACACACCGAAGTGCTCCGCCGCCACGGTCGTCACCGGCGCGTAGGTGAGCCACACCAGCTGGGTGGCCGCGCCGACCAGGGCGAACGCCGTGATCACCCGCCATCGCTGCACAAACACCATGGTCGATCCTGAGTTGTCCGGGCGAACCAGGCGTCCGCGGTATGTCATCGTTCCACCCGAGCTGGGCAGACGACCAGTATCGTCACTCATCCTGCCTGTCGTCCACACTTCGTACCGCGATTTCGTGCCGATGGGTACGTGTGTCCGCGATCGGCGGTGTGGGTGGCGGCGTCGGTGCACGACCACCGCGACCATGATCATGCCCGGCGAACGGCGAGATCGCCGACGCACGTGATGGGCGATGTGTCGGTGGCGTGTGCCACCATCGGCAGGTCGGCGGCGCGTCCGATGAGTTCGTGGTGACCGGTGGGAGGTCGGTGTGGGGTCCGCTGAACCGAGGGACGAAGCCATGACCGGCGATGAGGTCGACCAGGTCGGGCCGCGGCGAATTCTCGGCATCGCCGTGCCCACCCTGGGTGTGCTGGTCGCCGAGCCGCTGTATCTGCTCTTCGACATCGCGGTGGTCGGCAGGCTGGGGGCGCTGGCACTGGCCGGGCTGGCCGTCGGCGCGGTGATCCTCGGGTCGGTGAGCACCCAGCTGACGTTCCTGTCCTATGGGACGACCGCGCGTGCGGCCCGCAGACACGGTGCGGGGGATCGGACAGGTGCTGTCGAGGAGGGCGTGCAGGCCAGCTGGGTGGGTGTGGCGATCGGTCTGGTGATCGTCGCGGTGATCCAGTTGTTCGCGGTGCCACTGTGTTCGGTGCTCTCCGGCGGTGGGGAGATCGCCGACGAGGCATTGATCTGGGTGCGGATCGCGCTGTTCGGCGTGCCGTTGATCCTGCTGTCGATGGCGGGCAACGGGTGGATGCGCGGCGTGCAGGATGTGCGACGACCACTGACCTACGTGGTGGTGGGCCTGGCGTTGTCGGCGGTGCTGTGTCCGGTTCTGGTGTACGGACTGCTCGGCGCGCCGAGCATGGAACTGGCCGGTTCGGCGGTGGCGAATCTCGTCGGCCAATCGGTCTCCGGCGTCCTGTTCGCCTATGCCCTGCTGCGCGAACGTGTTTCGCTGCGACCGCGCGTCGCGGTGATGCGCGCTCAACTCGTCCTCGGGCGCGACCTCATCATCCGCAGTCTGTCGTTCCAGATCTGCTTCGTCTCCGCCGCCGCGGTGGCCGCTCGTTTCGGCGCCGCGTCCGTGGCCGCCCACCAGGTGGTCCTGCAACTCTGGAATTTCCTCGCCCTGACCTTGGACTCGCTCGCCATCGCCGCCCAGACCCTGGTCGGCGCGGCCCTCGGTGCCGGTAATGCCCACGGCGCCAAGGCGATCGCGCGCCGGGTGACGGTCTGGTCCGAGATCTTCGCGCTGCTCCTCGCCGCCGTCTTCGCCGCGGGCGTGACCGCGATCCCGCTGCTGTTCACCGACGACCCCCAGGTCCTCGAACGCACCCATGTCATCTGGTGGTTCTTCGTCGCCATGATCCCGGTGGCCGGTGCGGTGTTCGCCCTCGACGGTGTCCTGCTCGGCGCGGGCGACGCCGCCTTCCTGCGCACCGCGACCCTCGTCGCCGCCCTGACCGGCTTCCTGCCGCTGATCTGGCTGTCGCTGATCTTCGACTGGGGTGTGGCGGGAATCTGGACCGGTTTGGTCGTCTTCATGTTGGCTCGGCTGCTGGCCGTCATCGCCCGCGCACGATCCGGTCGCTGGGCCAAGGTGGGCGCCGAGATCCCGCACGGCGCCGCATAGTGCCGTGGAAACATAGTGCCGTGGAAACACAGTGTCGTGGAAACACAGTGTCGTGGAAACCTGTGTGACACAGCAGATTCGGCTCCGGTGACGGGTACGAAGGTGCTTCTCGGCAGTCGATCGCCTACCGTCGCTAGTGCGGACAGTGGGATCGACGATGGAGGCGCAATGGCCGTGCACGACGTGATTGCCCAGGGCGGCCGGGTGGCGGTGGCCGCGGCACTGGTGCTGATCGGCGCGGTGGGCGCGGGGCCCGCGGCGCAGGCGGCGCCCGTCGCGCCGGGGCAGCTGATTGCCCATACCGCCCAGCCTGCCGGCTGGGGTGACTGGTCGCGGGCAGCCATCGTCGAATACCGCACGGAGGGCGCGACGCACGGCATCGCGAACGCGGCCGGGCTGTTGCTGCTCCCGGATACGCCCGCCCCGGCAGGTGGTTATCCGGTGGTGGCGTGGGATCACGGGACCAGTGGGCTCGGGCCCCGGTGCGGCCTCACCACCGACAAGGCGCGGCACGAACGCCCGCTGCTGCGAGCGTTCCTCGATCGTGGCTGGGCGGTGGTCGCACCGGATTACCTCGGCCTGTCGCCCGGCTCCGACACCGTGCACCCGTACCTGCACACTCGCACCGAGGCCACGGCCACGATCGACCTGGTTCGTGCCGCGCGGGCCGCGGAGCCGAGTCTGGCGCGGACGTGGGCCGTGGTCGGCGGTTCGCAGGGCGGACATGCCGCACTGGGGACCGGCAACCTCGCCGACGACTACGCGCCCGAACTGGACTTCCGCGGCACCGTGGCGCTGGCGCCGGCATCCAACTACGAGCAGATTCTGACCCGGCTCGGTCCCGAGGTCCCGAACCTCCCCGTGGTGGACCGGCTCGTCGGCCCGTTCGCGGGCATGCTCGCCGGGCTGCGCGCCACCCGTCCCGACCTGGATGTCAACGGTCTGCTCAGCGCTCGTGGACGCGAAGTGGTCGACGCGATCGCCACCAGTTGTGTCGACGATTTCGACCGGGCCGTCGGCGGTGCGTCGATCGGCGCGCTGCTGGCGAAGCCCGTGGCGGCCGACGGCATCGGCGCGGCGCTGCGTGACTACATGGTGGTCCCCACAGTCGGTTATCGCCAACCGGTGCTGATCGCCCACGGCGCGGCCGACACGGTGGTTCCGCTGCCGCTGACCTTCGCGCTGCTCGCGCAGATGCGATCGGCGGGCACCCAGGTCGAGTTCGCGCAGTACCCGGGCGGACACGAACAGGTCGGCGTCGAATCGCAGGACCGGGTCCTGGCTTTCGTCGACGGCTTACTCGCCACCGCCTGACCCGGGAGCGGGACGGCTCAGCGGGGATAGGGGCTGAGCATGTCGATCCAGCGGATGTCCAGGTCGCGGGTCAGGTAGTCCAGGCGGGAATTCCAGAAGTCCCGCATGTGCGGCAGGGCGAGGTGGCGGTCGAGGTCGGCTTTGCTGCGCCATACCTCGTAGAAGACGAAGACCGAGGGGTCGTCGCTGTCGACGTGGAAGTGGTATTCGAGGCAGCCTTCTTCGGCGCGGGTCGGTTCGACGAACGAGAGCAGCAGCTCGCGCAGGTCGTCGCGGCGTTCGGGTTTCGGGTGGGCGAACCCCACCAGCGCGTAGGTGCTCGACATGATGCTCCTTAGGTACGATGTTCTACGTACCTAAGGACGCTAGGCGGCAGCTAGGTATGATGCAAGCCGTACCTATGTGGAGGTGGTGGGTGGACCAGGAACTCGAGCTGGGAGCGGTACTCGGCGCGCTGGCCGATCCGCTGCGGCGTCGCGTGATCACCCTGCTCGCGCTGGATCCCGCCGATGGCGACCGCAGCTGCTCGTCGTTCGACCTACCGGTGACGAAGGCGACCCGCACCCACCACTTCCGGGTGCTGCGCGAGGCGGGGCTGGTCCGGCAGGTGAATTACGGCAATCGCAGCACCGTCGTCCTGCGGCGGGCCGACCTCGACGCGCGTTTTCCCGGCTTGCTCGATCTGCTGGTGGCCGAGGCAGCCGACGCGCAGGGGTGAACCCGCAGGCGCCGCGTGCCCGGGGTGTGCCACTGTGGACAGGTGATTCCGAAGTTGATGGCGGTCAGCGATGTGCACGTGGGGCATCAGGGCAACAAGCCTGTGGTGGAGCAGATCGTTCCCGATTCGCCCGAGGACTGGCTGATCGTCGCCGGTGACGTGGGGGAGAAGGCCGAGGAGGTGCGGTGGGCGCTGGAGTTGCTGCGCGGCCGCTTCGCCAAGGTGATCTGGGTACCGGGCAACCACGAGCTGTGGACCACGCCGAAGGACCCGGTGCAGATGCACGGCGCCGCCCGCTACGACTATCTCGTCGCGATGTGTCGTGACCTCGATGTCGTCACCCCCGAGGACCCGTTCCCGGTGTGGACGGGTCCGGGCGCCGAGAAGTACGGCGGCCGGGTCACCCTGGCGCCGATGTTCCTGCTCTACGACTACTCGTGGCGACCGGCGGGCACGAAGACCAAGGCGGAGGGTCTGGCGCTGGCGCGCGAACGCAATGTCGTGGCGACCGACGAGTTCCTGCTGACCCCCGACCCGTACCTCACCCGCGACGCCTGGTGCCACGCCCGTGTCCAGTACACCCAGCGCCGCCTCGACGCGCTGCCCACCGACACCCCGCTGGTGATGATCAACCACTTCCCCCTGGTCCGCCAGCCCACCGACATCCTGTTCTACCCGGAGTTCTCGCTGTGGTGCGGCACCGACCTGACCGCCGACTGGCACACCAGCTACAACGTGGTCTGCTCGGTCTACGGCCACCTCCACATCCCGCGCACCACCTACTACGACGGCGTCCGCTTCGAAGAGGTCTCCCTCGGCTATCCCCGTGAATGGAAACGTCGAGGCATGCCGGAACCGCTGCTGCGCCAGATCCTTCCCGACCCGGTCTACGCCGAAGGCGACCTGAACTCCTGGGGCGGCCACTTCAAGGTCACCCCGGAGATGGAAGCCGCGGCCGCCGAGATGCGCGAGAAGGCCGAGCGCAGGCGAGGCATCTGACAGCGAATTTGCACGAGAACCCCACGCCTGATTTCGTAAGAACATCGGCAACTCACCGGGCACGAGCAAACCCGCCCACCCGGTACCGCCAGACGCCGGCGCTGACCCAACCAGCGCCGAGGTCTGGCCACAAGACGCGGAGAGGCGGACAAGTCAGTGCTGGAGAGGATTTTGCCGAGGAGTGTGGCTTCGGCGGAGTTGCTGGTGTTCCCGGAGGATCTCACGGCGCATCCCGCCGAGGAGCACCTGATCGCCAAGTCCGTGGAGAAGCGTCGCCGGGATTTCATCGGTGCCCGGCACTGTGCTCGCCTCGCCCTCGAACAGCTCGGTGAGCAGCCTGTCGCGATCGGCAAGGGCGAACGCGGCATGCCGCTGTTCCCGCGCGGCATCGTCGGCAGCCTCACCCATTGCGACGGTTACCGTGCCGCCGCGATGGCGCACTCGCTGCGTTTCCGCTCCGTCGGTATCGACGCCGAACCGCACGACACCCTGCCCGAGGGAGTGCTCGATTCGGTCAGCCTGCCCGCCGAACGCGAGTGGCTGTCGGATACGCCCGGTGAGGGCCTGCACCTGGATCGGCTGCTGTTCTGTGCCAAAGAGGCCACCTACAAAGCCTGGTTCCCGCTCACGCTGCGCTGGCTCGGTTTCGAGGACGCGCACATCACCTTCGAGATCGACTCCCGCACAGACGATGCGGGATCGGGCACTTTTCACACGAAGCTGCTCGTGCCCGGCCGGACGAACGACGGCGGCGCCGCGCTCACCGAGTTCGACGGCAACTGGCTGATCGCCGACGGGCTGATCCTGACCGCGATCGCACACGGCTGATGGCCGCGCGAGTGTCGCGGGTGGGCGAGCTGGGCGGTCTCGTGATCGTCGACAAGGACAGCGGCCTCACCAGCCACGACGTGGTGGCGCGCAGCCGAAAGCTGTTGCAGACCAAGAAGGTCGGCCACGCGGGCACCCTCGACCCGATGGCCACCGGGGTGCTGGTGCTCGGGGTGGAGCGGGCCACGAAACTACTCGGCCAGCTGCTGCTCACCACCAAGGCCTACACCGCGACGATCCGCCTCGGTCAGGCCACGAACACCGACGACGCCGAGGGGGAGGTCACCGCGACCACACCCGCGCTGCACGTCACCGACGACGAGATCGCGGCCGGCGTCGCGGCCCTGACCGGTGACATCGAGCAGGTCCCCGCCACGGTGAGCGCCATCAAGGTCGACGGCGAACGGGCGTACGCGCGCGTGCGCGCCGGCGAGGAGGTGCAGCTGGCCGCCCGCCCGGTCACAGTGTCGCGCTTCGACATCCTGGCCCGACGCGATGTCGCCGACGGTGAATTCGTGGATCTCGACGTCGCGGTCGAATGCAGCTCCGGTACCTATATTCGCGCCCTGGCCCGCGACCTCGGCACGGCCCTCGGTGTGGGCGGACACCTGACAGCCTTGCGCCGCACCAGGGTCGGTCCCTTCACGCTCGAACACGCCCGCACGCTCGAACAACTCGCGACCGCGGCCGAAGCCGAACAGCCCCTGCTCAGCCTCGATATCGACGCCGCGGTCCGCACCGCCTTCCCGCTCCGTGACATCGACGAATCGCAGGCCACCGACCTGCGGACCGGCCGCTGGCTCGAGCCTGTCGGCATCAAGGGCGTCTACGCCGCGATCGACCCACGGGGCCGGGCCATCGCACTCCTGGAGGAGAGCGGCAAACGCGCCGGCTCGGTGATGGTGGTGCGCCCGAGGGGAATCGGCGACTGACGAGCTCGTTGTCGTTCGATGCCAGCCTCGTGGCCGGGTGAGGCCGGCACCCGCGCCGCCGAAATCGCCTGCGGGGCAGAGGTCAGCTGCTCACGGGCAATGCCTCGCGCCGGAATTCCGGTAGGCCGGATTCCTTCGTCAGGTGCTCGGCCAGCAGTGCCGCTTCCGCGGCGAGGCCGGGTGGGTTGGTGGCGATGAACATCGAATCCGCCGCCAGGTTGCCGAGGACGTGCCAGGTGCCGCCACGCAGCGCACGGGTGCGTGGTTCGGCGCGGAGACCACCGGTGGGCGCGACTTGCGCTGTGCCGCTGTCGAGCAGGTGTGTCATCAGCGTCTCGGTGTCCTGCGGGGTGACATGGGCGGGTGGGTTGACGGCGTTGATCACGATGTCGGCCGTCCCGGTGGATTCGCCGGTCAGCGTGAACCCGGTGTCGTCCGCCGCGATCGCGGTGAGTCCGGTGCGCAACCGCACCTGACCCGAATCCAGCAGGCGCAGCAGGATTTCCGCGTTGTGCGGGACCATCGGCGAGCTGAGGCTGCTGATCGTGCGGTAGTGATCGGTCCGCAACATCATCCGGTCGGCGTCGGTCAGGGCAGGCCACAGGATCGGGCCCATCGTGCGGATCGCCATCGTGAGCAGGCGTCGACCCAGCAGGCTGGAGTCGACATCGGCGAGCTGACGGCGCAGGCGAAGCACCGGGTCCTCGGAGCCGGTCGCCCGGATATCGGCGGCGAACGCGTCGAAATCCTCACCCAGGTCGGCCAATTCGGCACGCAGGAGCGCGACCACCGCGGTGAACTCGACCGCCCCGCCCGCCGCGAGGTCCAGCGCGGCGGCCGGGGTGAGGTGGCGCGGCGACAGCGGTCGTGGACGTTGCTGGACGAACGGCAGGATCCCGCTGCGCGACAGCAGGGTGATCGGACCTCGATGACCGTTCTCGGTCAACGCGGCCGTGATGTCGACGGCGGTCAGGCCGCTACCGATCACGGCTACCCGAGCCTCGGGATCCACCTCGGTGAGCGTGCGCGCCAGCGGATACGGCTCGTCGAAATAGCCGGGGGCGCCGGTCAGTCCGTACTGGTCGCGGGGGCGGCCGCTGCCGACGCAGAGCACCACGCGATCCACCGGATACGTGACACCGCCCTCGGTGCGCAGTACCACCGGCTGTTGCTGTGCGACGCCGGTGACCCGGTCGTTCACCACGTCGACCCGCCATCCGTCGTGGCGCAACCGGTCGATCGACGCGCGCGCCGACTGTTCCAGGTACTCGCCGTACACCGCGCGCGGCACGATCGGCTGCCCCAACCCGGGGTCGAGGAAGCGCACCGCGTCCGGTCGCTGGGCGAGCCAGTCCTGGAAATGCCCATGATCGCTGGCCCGCGCGGACATCAACGCGGGCGGGGCGTTCACTCGCACCGCGGGCACATCGCGCTGATAGGCCCGCCCGCGCCACAGCGCCGCGGACCCCTCGAACACGGTGATCGTGCCCGGTGCCCCGTCGGCTCCCGCGAGCGCGTCGAGCAACCCGACCGCGGCCACTCCCGCACCGATGATCCCGATTCGCATATCGACTCCTGTCGTCGGAGGGCGTTGCCGCGCACTCTCATTCGATGGCGGGCACGACGTCGTGCCCGCTCGGTGATCAGCGTGGTCGCGCCGGAGTCGCTGCGAAATCCCGCGTTTGCGGGATGGTCGGCGAGCACTGAACGCGACGACAATGGGCACATGACCACCCCGGCTTCGCCTTCCCTGTCCGCTCTGCTCAGCGGGATCGCCGCGGCGCCGGATGCGCACGAGTTGTTCGAGCGGACGTCCACCCGATTGCGCCGATCCGTGGGGTTCGATGCCGCGGTGTGGGTAGCCACCGATCCGGTCAACGGGCTGACCACCGCGCCGGTGCGGGTGGAGAACCTGCACGAGGGCGGCTGCGGAACCTACTGGGAGTCAGAAATTTTCGCTGAGCACGTCAACCTGTTCCGCGATCTGGCGGTGGCACAGGTGCCGGTGGCCGGTTTGCGCGCGGTCACGGGCGACCGGCCGACGCTGAGCCCGCTGTATCGAAGTTTTCTGCGACCCCGCGGATTCAGCGACGAATTGCGGGCTGTGCTGCGCGTCGACGGCCAGGGCTGGGGACAGGTGAGCTTGTTCCGGGACCGTGGCAGGCAGGCCTTCGCCGCCGCCGATATCGCGGTGCTGCAAGCGTTGTCGGCCCCGATGGCACGGCGCTTGCGCGGCTTCGCGCGACCGGCGACCACGGGCTCGGACGGCGTCCACGCGCCCGGCCTGCTGCTGTTCGGCGCCGACGGCGCCCTGCTCTCGGTGAACGACGAAGCCCGTGAGCTGCTCGCGCAGATGCCGCCCGGCCCGTCCACGACCACCGACTCCGGCCTCGAATTACCGCTGCCCGTCTGGATTCTCAGCACGGCGGGGCGTGCGCGTCTCACCGGCGACAGCGCCCGCATCCGTATTCGCACGCTGACCGGCCGGTGGCTCGTCTGCCACGCCTCGTGTCTGCGTGATGTGAACGGCGACCCGACTACGACAGCACTGGTGATCGAACACGCGACGCCGTCGGAGGTGGCCGCACTCGTGGCCGCGGCCTATGAACTGACCCGCCGCGAACTCGAAGTCACCGAACTCGTCGCGGCGGGACTGTCCACCGCCGCCATCGCCCGGTACCTGCGGGTATCGGCCCACACGGTGCGCGACCACGTGAAGTCCGTCTTCGACAAGACAGGCGTCACCAGTCGCGGTGAACTCGTCGCGGCCCTGTTCACCGAATACCGGCAACCGGCCGCCGAATCGATCACACTGCGCGTGCTCGACGGCCAGGCGAGCTGAGAGTCGCCCACTCGTGTGCGCCGCACCCACTCCCCGGAATCCGTAGAGTGGCGTGACCGGCCGGTAGTGGCCGCGGAAGAGGGATTCGTGAGATGAGTGCAGAGTCGGTCGACACGTTCACGCTGTGGGATCGCGACGGTGACGGGCTGGTGTCGGTGGATGACATCGCCGACGGAATCCGTTCGGCGGGAATCGACGTCGACCGGGAAGCCATCGAGCGGATGGTCGCCGCCGCAGACACCAACGGCGATTTCCTCGTCTCCCGCGCCGAATTCGATGCCGCCGTCGTCGCGGGGCGCATCGAGGTCACCGACGCCGACGCGGCGTTCCGGGTCTTCGACATCAACGGCGACGGCCGGATCTCGGTCACCGAGCTCGAATCGCTGATTCGCCACGTCGGCGCGGGCCACATCGACGAACCGGCCGCCGACCTGCTCGCGGCCGCCGACCAGGACGGCGACGGATACCTCTCGCTCGCCGAATTCCGCGTGCTCCTGGATTTCCTGTCGCGCTGACAGTGCCGGATCATTCGGCGGCTTCGGCTGTCAGTGACACTGGACGTGTCGCTAACGTCCTGTCCGATACCGGCGATAGCGAGGAGGAATAGCTTTCGCGGCGGAGGGGCAGACCATGACTGCGATCGGAAAGACCTGGATCGGCGTTCTCGCCGGCGTGACGGTGTTGCTCACGGCCTGTGGGAGTGGTGATCCGCAGGTGCCGGGATCGACCTCGGCGCGCTCGACGACCACGGTCACCGCGTCGATACCGATCGCCACTCCCAGTGCTGCTCCCGCCGTGACTCCCGGCGGGCCCGCGCCTACGGCCAGAGAGGGCGGCCCATCGAAGTCTGTGGGCGCGCCCACCGCTCCGGCGATGACCGCCACGCCGCCCGCAGTCGCGACCGGCACTGTCGTCCTGCGCACCGTGACTCTGTCCGGCGTCCCTGTTCCCGGTGTGCCGGTGCATCTTTCGCTGCAGCAGCCGTGTGATCCGGCGAACAACGACATCCCCCTCGGTGAGACGGCCGAAACAGTGCGCCGCGACGGTGTCACCGACGAACAGGGCCGGGCGGCGTTCACCACCGAGATCGGTTGCTATTACTTCGGGATGACCGCGCCGTCGGGAACGAACCCGGTCCCCGAAGGCATGCACACGCTGTTCCTGGTCGCCCCGGGCGGCACGGCCACCGGCGAACTGCGCTTCCAGGACGCCGCGCCCGAACCCGCCTCCGCCTGCGCCGAATCCACCATCGAAGCCGAACTCGGCGTCGATCCGGGACCCGCCGCGACCATCCCCGACTGCGACGGACAGTGGGGTGTCATCCGCTGGGATACCCCCGGCGACAACCAGCGCCTCATCACCCGCGCTTCGGGAACCTGGACCACCTATGTCCGGTTCCCGCACGACACGTGCTGGACCGCCGCCACGGCCGACGGCGTACCGGCCCGCCTCCGCACCTATTTCAACTGCTGATCCGGCGCGCCCCGACAGCTCAGGCGGTGAGCCAGATCGCTTCGGCGGCAAGGGTTCCCAGCTCGGTGGGATTCTCGGACGAGGCGATGCGGACGGCGATGGTGCCGGCGAAATCGCGGCGTTCGGCGACTTCGATGGTGGTGTCGAGAGCGATGCCGACGGAGTCGAAATAGCGCAGCATCGCGGGGTCGGAGTCGGAGATGCGGGCCACCCGGCCGGATTCGCCCGCGGCGAAGTCGCTGAGCTGACGGGCGGGGGGAGTGGGGACGGCGCCGTCGGTGGAGGGGATGGGGTCGCCGTGCGGGTCGCGGTCGGGGTGGCCGAGTTTCGCGTCGATGCGCGACATGAGCAGGTCGGAGACGGCGTGTTCGAGTACCTCGGCCTCGTCGTGCACTTCGTCCCAGCCGTAGCCGAGCTCGTTCACCAGGAAGGTCTCGATCAGCCGATGACGGCGCACCATCGCGACCGCGGCGCGACGGCCGTGTTCGGTCAGGGTGATCGCGCCGTAGCGGGCGTGTTCGACCAGGCCCTGATCGGTGAGCTTGCGTACCGCCTCCGACACCGTCGAGGCCGACACGCCGATCCGCTCGGCCAGTAACTTGGTCGACACCTTCTCCTGTGACCACTCCTGGGCGGTCCAGATGACCTTCAGATAATCCTGTGCCACCGCCGACAGTTCGGGGGCGATCGTGGGGCTGAGTTCGGCCTGCTCGGCGGGTTGCGTCAGCGCGCTGCGGGTCGCGACATCTCGTTTAGCTGGCACATCACCAATGTTAGGCATCCCTGGCCCGAATGACACATCGGCGAACCGGCACGCCGCGCACCGGCGATCCGCCGCACACCGGAATTCTGTTCGGGCACCGCTTTGCGTAGGCTTCGCTCTGTGCAGAGATGGCGAAGTCTCGACGACGTGCCCGCGGACTGGGGGCGTTGCGTTCTCACGATCGGCGTGTTCGACGGGGTACATCGGGGGCACGCGCAGCTGATCAGCCGCGCGGTCGCCGCGGCGGGTAAGCGTGGCGTGCGCTCGGTTCTGATGACCTTCGATCCGCATCCGATGGAAGTGGTGCGACCCGGTTCGCATCCCGCACAGCTGACCACGCTGACCCGCCGCGCGGAGCTGGCCGAGGAGCTCGGGATCGACGTGTTCTGCGTGATGCCGTTCACCCAGGAATTCATGAAGCTCACCCCGTCCGAATACGTGCACGACCTGCTGGTCGAACGTCTGCACGTCACCGAGGTCGTGGTCGGCGACAATTTCACCTTCGGTAAGAAGGCCGCGGGCACCGTCGACACGATGCGCGAACTCGGCGAGCGGTTCGGCTTCGAGGTCGACGGGGTGACCCTGCTCGGCGAACACGCTGTCACTTTCTCCTCCACCTACATCCGGGCCTGTGTCGACGCGGGCGACATGGCCGCGGCCGCCGAGGCGCTGGGGCGCCCACATCGCGTCGAGGGCGTCGTCGTGCACGGCGACGGGCGCGGGCGCGGGCTGGGTTTCCCGACCGCCAATGTCGCCCCGCCGATGCACGCCGCGATCCCGGCCGACGGGGTGTACGCGGGATGGTTCACCGTGCTCGGGGCAGGCCCAGCCATCGGTAACGCCGCACCCGGCGAGCGCGCGATGGCCGCGATCTCGGTCGGCACCAACCCCACGTTCTCGGGCCGCTCACGGACCGTCGAAGCGTTCGTCCTCGACGGCGAGGCCGATCTCTACGGCCAGCACGTCGGTGTCGATTTCGTCGAACAACTACGCGGAATGCGCAAGTTCGACTCCATCGACGATCTGGTCGAGGCCATGGGTCGCGACGTCGAGACCGCGCGCAAGATTCTCACCGCCGCCGACGCCTGAGCCCGAATTACCCCGGCCGTTACGTGTCAAGTAGAGTGGCTCCTCGGGTTTGCTGCGGTCCGCGGTGGCGCCCATCCCGGGTAACCGGACCTTCGAGCGCGGAACTGAAAATAGGAGTCGAGCCACATGGCGCTGACCACTGAGCAGAAGTCGGCAATTCTCGCCGAATACGGCCTGCACCCCACCGACACCGGCTCGCCGGAGGCGCAGATCGCGCTGCTGTCGAAGCGGATCTCGGACCTGACCGAGCACCTGAAGCAGCACAAGCACGATCACCACACCCGTCACGGCCTGCTGGCCCTGATCGGTCGTCGTCGCCGCCTGTCGAAGTACCTGCAGGCCAACGACATCAACCGCTACCGTTCGCTCATCGAGCGTCTGGGTCTGCGTCGCTGATCTGAATCAGACACGCCTCCTCGTCGAGGCGGTCGACACCTGGCCAACGGGAAGAAGTACACTTCTTCTCGTTGGCTATTCGTGTATTCGGGGACCATCGGGTTCCCGGCTGCATTACAACATGTGACAGCCGTGTGCATCCGTCCGCGTGGCGTCGGTCTTCGGTAGTGGCCTTTCGGCAGGCGTTGTTCTCGCCGCCGTCGGGCTTCGATCGATGATCGCCTCCGCGTTGCCCCTTTTGTGGAATGTTCCAGCCAAGGGGATACGGCCGGGTGCTGCGCGTGGCAGCCAGGAGGGTTTCCACGTGTCCGTGTCCGGTACGGCTGACGACAGCTGGGTTCGCGCCCACCAGGGGAAATGTACGCCTGGAAACGGCAGCGCGACCAGCGAGACGAGAGGTCGAGAGAAGAAAATATGACGCAGACAACTGAACGCCCTTCGACTGCGGTCGAGGTCGAGCCCGGAGTTTTCGAATCGGTCGCGCTGATCGACAACGGCAGCTTCGGCACCCGCACCATCCGCTTCGAGACCGGCCGTCTGGCCAAGCAGGCCGCGGGTTCCGTCGCCGCCTACCTGGACGACGAGACCATGCTGCTGTCGGCGACCACCGCCGGCAAGTACCCCAAGGACCAGTTCGACTTCTTCCCGCTGACGGTCGATGTCGAAGAGCGCATGTACGCCGCGGGTCGCATCCCCGGCTCGTTCTTCCGTCGCGAGGGCCGCCCCTCCACCGACGCGATCCTGACCTGCCGCCTGATCGACCGGCCGCTGCGCCCGACCTTCATCGACGGTCTGCGCAACGAGATCCAGGTCGTCGTCACGGTCCTGAGCCTGAACCCGGCCGACCTCTACGACGTGGTGGCCATCAACGCCGCCTCGGCGTCGACTCAGCTCTCGGGCATTCCGTTCTCCGGCCCGATCGGTGGCGTCCGCGTCGCCCTCATCGGTGGCCAGTGGGTCGCGTTCCCGACGGTCGAGCAGCTCGAAGGCGCCGTGTTCGACATGGTCGTCGCGGGCCGCGTCACCGACACCGGCGACGTCGCCATCATGATGGTCGAGGCCGAGGCCACCGACAAGGTCATCGCGCTGATCGAAGACGGTGCGCAGGCCCCGACCGAGGCTGTGGTGGCCGAGGGTCTGGAAGCCGCCAAGCCGTTCATCGCGCGCCTGGTCCGCGCCCAGGCCGACCTGGCCGCGCTGGCTGCCAAGCCGACCCAGGAGTTCCCGCTCTTCCCGCCGTACGGTCCCGACGTGTTCGAGGCTGTCGAAGGCACCTCGAAGGTCGAGCTGAACCAGGCGCTGAGCATTGCCGACAAGCAGGCCCGCGAAGCCAAGATCGACGAGATCAAGGCCGAGGTGCTCTCCCGTCTGGGTGAGGACTTCACCGGTCGCGAGAAGGAACTGGGCGCCGCGTTCCGCTCGGTCACCAAGAAGCTGGTGCGCCAGCGCATCCTCACCGACGGTTTCCGCATCGACGGCCGTGGCCTGGCGGACATCCGTCAGCTGTCGGCCGAGGTCGACGTGATCCCGCGCGCCCACGGTTCGGCGATCTTCGAGCGTGGCGAGACCCAGATCATGGGTGTCACCACTCTCGACATGGTGAAGATGGCGCAGCAGGTCGACTCGCTCGGCCCGGAGACCTCCAAGCGCTACATGCACCACTACAACTTCCCGCCGTTCTCCACCGGCGAGACCGGTCGCGTCGGTTCGCCGAAGCGTCGCGAGATCGGCCACGGTGCGCTCGCCGAGCGTGCGCTGATGCCGGTGCTGCCCTCGCAGGAGGAGTTCCCCTACGCCATCCGTCAGGTGTCCGAGGCTCTGTCCTCGAACGGCTCGACCTCGATGGGTTCGGTCTGTGCCTCGACGCTGTCGCTGCTCAACGCCGGTGTGCCGCTGAAGGCGCCGGTCGCGGGTATCGCCATGGGCCTGGTCTCCGACACCATCACCAACGACAAAGGTGAGGACGAGGTCCGCTACGTCGCGCTCACCGACATCCTCGGCGCCGAGGATGCCTTCGGCGACATGGACTTCAAGGTCGCGGGCACCCGTGACTTCGTCACCGCCCTGCAGCTCGACACCAAGCTCGACGGTATCCCCTCGCAGGTGCTGGCCGGTGCGCTGAACCAGGCGCACGACGCCCGCACCACGATCCTGGACGTGATGGCCGAGGCCATCACCGACCCCGACGAGATGAGCCCCTACGCCCCGCGCGTGACGGCCATCAAGATCCCGGTCGACAAGATCGGCGAGGTCATCGGGCCCAAGGGCAAGATGATCAACCAGATCACCGAGGAAACCGGCGCCAACATCTCCATCGAAGATGACGGCACCGTGTTCGTCGGTGCGACCGATGGGCCGTCGGCCCAGGCCGCGATCGACATGATCAACGCCATCGCCAACCCGCAGCTGCCCAAGGTCGGCGAGCGCTTCCTGGGCACGGTCGTCAAGACCACCGCCTTCGGTGCGTTCGTGTCGCTCCTGCCGGGCCGCGACGGCCTGGTGCACATCTCCAAGCTGGGCAACGGCAAGCGCGTCGCCAAGGTCGAAGACGTGGTCAACGTCGGCGACAAGCTGCGCGTGGAGATCGCCGATATCGACAACCGCGGCAAGATCTCGCTCGTCCCGGTCGAGGACGAGGCCGCTGCCGCTGAGCCGGCCGCCGTCGAGGAGAACACCGACGCCGAGTAGTCGTCGCTGCTGCTGACTGCCGAAACCCCCGCCGTTGTACGGCGGGGGTTTTGTCGTTTCCGGCCTCGGACAGGTTCGTGACCTGGATCACGAAGATGCAACGGTGATGCAACGTTGCGTCGCCTAGTGTGGCTGGACACAGTAAGAATCTGTGCCGACAGCCGTGCTGCCGCCCACTCGGAGCGCAGTGCCGACCGCTGTCGGCTCGGCGTACGCGGTCGGATCGCTGGACCGTTTCTCAGCGCCGGAAAGTGTGTCGCCCCGCCGTGATTTTGACTGAATCTGGTCCGGTTTATTATTGAAACGAATACGCTTCTCCTCGTGTTCGGACGCGTGTTTCAGGTGTCGGGGTTGACGATGGAGGTCGGGAGATAACCGAGTCATTGCTGGTTGCGTGGCGGCGAGCCGGATTGCCGCGATCGTGTCATAGCCGATCGCACTGAATCCGGTGTGCGCGGGCGGATTTCGGGCAGGGTGCCCGAGGTTGGCCGCCCCCGCGCCGATCCACCCCACCCCGGTTCGAGCCGGGGAGTTCCGAGAGTTTGTGCGGCCGCGTGGCGTTACCCGCGGCCGGTAATGGAAGGCAGTGTGCGATGACCAACCCCACTCCGGCGCGCGCGGAAACAGAACAGCTGGCAGCGCTGGTGGCGACGGTCGCGGCGATGGATCCGGCGCGGATCGCGGTCGAGTTCGACGGCACCGCGGTGTCCTATGCCGATCTCGACGCCCAGCTCACGCTGATGGCCGAGCTCACCGGTGGGGCGCTGGACGCGGACACGCTCGTGCAGGTGGTGCTCGCCGAGCTGTTCCCCGGCGTGGTCGATGCCGCCGAGGGGACGTTCGGTGTGCTGCTGGATTCGCTCGCGGGCGATGCGATGGCGACGCTGGGGATGGAGGTGGTGGCCGCGGCGACGCTGGTCGATCGGTTCGCCGCGCAGGTGGCGCGGACGCCGGATGCTGTCGCGGTGCAGTGCGGTGACGTCACGCTGACCTATGCGGCATTCGATGCCAGAGTGCGGGTGCTGGCGGCGCGGTTGGTCGAGGCGGGCGTCGGGCCGGAGACGCTGGTCGGGTTGGCGCTGCGGCGCAGTGTCGAGCTGATCGTCGCGGTGCACGCGATCGTGCGGGCCGGCGGTGCGTACGTGCCGCTGGACCCCGATCATCCGGTGGACCGGTTGCACTATGTGCTCGAGGTGGCGCGGCCGGTGGTGGTCGTGACACGGGCAGGCGACGAACCGGATCTGAACGGCGCGGCGGTGCTGCGCACCGATGACATCGACTGGGACGCGGCGCCCGGCGAGGTGGTGTCCGGGGTGCGGGCAGCCAACACGGCCTACGTCATCTTCACGTCCGGCTCCACGGGCAGGCCGAAGGGTGTGGCGGTCACCCACGGGGCGATCGTGGCGAACCTGGATTGGCGGCAGCGCCGCTACGCCATGACCGAGGCCGATGTGGTGGTGCAGAAGACGCCTTACACCTTCGATGTGTCGGTGTGGGAGTTGTTCTGGCCCTTGCAGATCGGCGCCCGGCTGGTGGTCGCCGAACCGGGGCGCCACGGGGATCCGGCGTACCTGGCGGCGCTGATCGCGCAGCATCGGGTCACCGTGACGCACTTCGTGCCGTCGATGCTGGCCGCGTTCGTCGGTGACGTGGGCCCCGAGGTGGATCTGTCGTCGTTGCGGATGGTGTTCGCCTCCGGTGAGGCGCTGCCCGCTGCCACGGCCGCCCGGCTGCGCGCGTTGTCGGCGACGGCGCTGCACAACCTGTACGGGCCCACCGAGGCGGCCGTCGACGTCACCGCGCACGAGGTGACCGCTCTCGATGAGGTGTCGGTGCCGATCGGCGGTCCCGCCGACGACACCGGGCTGCTCGTGCTCGACGAGAACCTCGACCAGGTCCCCGTCGGGGTGGTCGGCGAGCTGTATCTGGCGGGTGTCCAGCTGGCGCGTGGGTACGTGGCGCGGCCGGGGCTCACTGCCGATCGGTTCGTCGCCAATCCGTACGGCGTGCCCGGTGAGCGCATGTATCGCACCGGTGACCTGGTGCGGGAGTCGCGCGGTGAGCTGGAATACCTGGGGCGCACCGACTTCCAGGTGAAGCTGCGTGGTCTGCGGATCGAGCTGGGGGAGATCGAGGCCGTGCTGGCCGCGCACCCTCGCGTCGGCAACGCGGCGGTGGTGCTGCATCGCCATGCCGCCGGTGAGGCGCTGGTCGGTTATGTGGTGAGCGTCGACGGTGCGGGGCTCGACGAGGCCGAACTCGTCGAGCACGCCAAGTCGTCGATGCCCGAGTACATGGTGCCCTCGCTGCTGGTGCAGCTGGACGCGATGCCGATCAATGCCAGCGGCAAGCTGGATCGGAAAGCGTTGCCGGAGCCGGACTTCCGGGTGTCGGCCGCCGAATTCCGGGAGCCGCGCACGGCGACCGAGCGCACCGTCGCCGCGTTGTTCGCCGAGCTGCTCGAGGTGGACGTGGTCGGCTTGGACGACGACTTCTTCCGCCTCGGGGGCAACTCACTGATCGCCACCCGCGCCATCGGCCGGTTGCAGGCGAACTTCGGTGTGCGGGTGGATGTTCGCGACTTCTTCGACAGCCCGACGGTGGCCGTACTGGCGAAGCTGGTCGAGGGTGGGGTGGTCGATGATCGACCCGCGCTCGTCGCGGGTCCGCGTCCCGATGTGTTGCCGCTCTCGCCCGCGCAGCAGCGGATGTGGTTCCTCAACCGGTTCGATCCGGAGACCGGGGCGTACAACATCCCGATCGCGGTGCGGTTGACGGGGGCGCTGGACCGGGATGCGTTGCGGGCGGCAGTGGGTGATCTGATCGCGCGGCACGAGGTGCTGCGCACGGTATACCCCGAGGTCGACGGGGTGGGGACGCAGCGGGTTCTTCCTGTCGCCGAGGCGCTCGAAGTGCTTGCGGCCGAAGTGTCTTCGAGCGACCACGCCGATGGCGTCGCGCCGGGGTCTTCGACGCTGCTCGATGCCCTCAGCATCGGCGCCGAGGACCTTCCGGACGTGTTGGCGGCCGTTGTTCTGCGCGGATTCGATGTCACGGCCGCACCGCCGGTGCGCGCGAGCCTGTTCGAGGTCGACGGTGATCACGTGTTGGTGCTGGTGGTGCATCACATCGCCTCCGACGGCTGGTCGGCCGGTCCGCTGGTGCGTGACACGATGACCGCCTACTACGCGCGTGCCGAAGGTGTGGCGCCGCAGTGGAATCCGCTGCCGGTGCAGTACGCCGACTACACCCTGTGGCAGCGTGCTGTTCTCGGCGCGGAGGACGACGCCGACTCGCAGGCCGGGCGTGAGATCGCGTTCTGGCGTGACTCGCTGGCCGGACTGCCGGACGAGTCGGGCCTGCCGACCGATCGCCCTCGCCCCGCCACCGCGTCGATGCGGGGGCGCCGGGTCTCGTTCGAGCTCGATGCCGACGTGGTCGCAGGGCTGAACGCGGTTGCCGCGGAACAGGGTGCGACCCTGTTCATGGTGCTGCACGCGGCATTGTCGGTGCTGATCGCACGCCTGTCGGGCAATGCCGATGTGGCGATCGGCACGCCGGTCGCCGGGCGCGGTGCGGCCGAACTCGACGACGTCATCGGCATGTTCGTCAATACCGCCGTGCTGCGCACTCAGGTGCGTGGCGGCGAGCCGTTCGCCGACCTGCTCGGTCGCGTCCGCACCGGGGATCTGGCCGCCTTCGACCACACCACCCTGCCGTTCGAGCGGCTCGTCGAAGTGCTCGCGCCGACCCGTTCCGCCGGTCGCCACCCGCTGTTCCAGGTGGCACTGTCGTTGCAGAACCTGCCGCCGACCTCGTTCGAGCTGCCCGGTTTACGCGCGGCCGCCGTCGACTTGCCCTATGACATCGAGAAGTTCGATCTCTCCCTGACCCTGCGTGATTCCGCGGCCATGGGTCTGTCCGGCGAATTCTCCTACGCCACAGATCTGTTCGACGAGCAGACCGTCAAGCGCACGGTGGCCCGCTTCACCGGCCTGCTCGCCGCGATCGCCGCCGCCCCGCAGACTCCCGTCGCCGACCTGCCACTGCTGATCGACACCGAACTCGCCGAGCTGACCGCCCGCACCGGCGGCCCGTCGACTCCCGCTCCGCTGTTGCCGCAGGTGCTCGCCCGCGCCGCCGCCGACCCCACCGCGATCGCCATCCGAGACGGCGCCCGCACCCTCACCTACGGCGAGCTCGACGCCGCCTCCACCTACCTGGCCGCTCGTCTCGCCGATCTCGGCGTCGGCACGGGTGACCTTGTCGCCGTGAGTATTCCGCGCTCGGCCGAGTCGATCACCGCGATCTGGTCCGTCGTGAAGTCCGGCGCGGGCTTCCTCCCGGTCGACCCGAACTACCCCGCCGACCGCATCGCCCACATGCTCTCCGATTCCGGCGCGGCGGCGGGTATCACGATCGAGGCGGTGCGGTCGGATCTGCCGGCTACCGTGAACTGGCTCGTGCTCGACGGCACAGAACCCACGCCAGACGATGCGGCGCGGGCAGACCTGGGCGCGTACGCACGTCCCGGTGACAGGACGATCAGCGCCGTCAAAGCCGAGACCGGATGCGGCGGCGTCGTGACCTCTCCAGATGCCCCCGTGGCCGATTCCCGTCCAGGCGGCGCAGCTGGTGGCCATGTGGTGAATGGCGGCGCGGGTGGTCGAGCGGTGGATCCGTTGGATCCCGCGTACGTGATCTACACCTCGGGTACCACCGGGCTGCCCAAGGGCGTGGTGATTGCGCACGGTGCGGTCGCGGCGTATCTGCCCGTACAGGCCGGGCGGTACCTGGCCAGCGCCGATGCGCGCGTGCTGCACGTGGCGTCGCCCTCGTTCGACATCTCCGTGGCCGAGCTGCTGCTGACCGTGACCGAGGGGGCGACGATGGTCATCGCGCCCGCCGGGGTGTTCGGTGGGGCGGAGCTGGGGGAGTTGCTGCGGGCCGAGCGGGTGACCCATGTGGTTATCACGCCGTCGGCGCTGGCGACGGTGCACCCGGAGGGGCTCGACGAGCTGCGGATGGTGGTGGTCGGTGGCGAGGCGTGCCCGCCGGAACTGGTGGCGCGGTGGACCGCCGCGATTCCGGGCCTGATCTTCCGTAACGGTTACGGCCCGACCGAGACGACCATCGTCACCAATATCAGCGAACCACTCAGTGCGACAACGGCGATCACGCTCGGCGCGCCGGTGGAGGGCACGACCGAACTGGTGCTCGACGAGCGGCTACGGCCGGTGCCCGCCGGGGTAGTCGGCGAGCTGTACATCGCTGGTGCGCAGCTGGCGCGCGGCTACCATCGCAGGCCCGCGCTGACCGCGGGACGGTTCGTCACCAATCCCTTCGGCGCGCCCGGCGAGCGGATGTACCGCACCGGTGACACCGTGCGCTGGGTGCGGCGCGAAGGATCGTTCGATCTGGAGTACCTGGGCCGCAACGACTTCCAGGTGAAGGTGCGCGGCTTCCGGATCGAACTCGGCGAGATCGACGCGGTCCTGGCCCGCCATCGGACGGTCGACTTCGCCGCCACCGTCGGTCACCGGACCGACGCGGGCGCCACCCTGCTGGTCTCCTATGTCGTGCCCGTCGCCGGTGCCACGGTCGACGCCGCGACCCTCATCGCGCACACCGCCGCACACCTGCCCTCGCACATGGTGCCGGCCGCGGTCGTCACTCTCGATGCCGTGCCGCTGACCCCCGTCGGCAAGCTCGATCGGGCCGCGCTGCCCGCACCGGTCTTCGACACCGCCGCCTACCGGGCACCGGAGACGGTGGCCGAGCAGGTGGTGGCCGCCGCGTTCGCCGAGGTCCTCGGACTGGACCGGGTCGGCCGCGACGACGACTTCTTCGATCTGGGCGGCAACTCGCTCCTGGCGACCCGGTTGATGGCGCGCATCGGCACCGACCTCGACATACGTATTCCCCTCCGCCAGCTCTTCGACACCACGACGGTGCTGACGCTGGCCGCGGCCGCCGACCGTCTGCGTGGCACCGGCTCCGGCCCCGTGCTGGTGGCGGGACCCCGGCCCGATCCCGTCCCGCTCTCGCCTGCCCAGCAGCGCATGTGGTTCCTCAACCGCTTCGATCCCGGCTCGGCCACCGACAACATCCCGCTGGCCGTCCGGCTCACCGGTGCGCTCGACATCGCCGCACTCCAGGCCGCGATCGTCGACGTGCTGGACCGGCACGAGGTCCTGCGCACCCGATACCCGGAACTGGACGGCAACGCCATCGCCGAGATCCTTCCGGCGACCGGTCTCGTGCCCGAGATCCACCCGCGGATCGTGGATGCGGCCGACCTGTCCGACGCCGTGCGGACCTTCGCCTCCACCGGCTTCGACCTCACCGTCGATGCTCCGATCCGCGCGACGCTGCTGCGTGTCGCCGCGGACACCGCGCTGGAGCATCGCGCATCGGGTGCGCGTGACGGGGCCGACGGGCATGCCGGAGCGGCGGACTCGACGGGGTCCGCCGGTGCTGAGTACGTGCTGGTCATCGTGTTGCATCACATCGCCGCCGATGGTTTCTCGTTCGGGCCGTTGATCCGGGACGTGCTCACCGCCTACGGCGCGCGCGCCCTCGGTGCGGCCCCGGGTTGGGTGCCGTTGCCGGTGCAGTACGCCGACTACGCCGTGTGGCAGCACGCGGTGCTCGGTGATGCGGCCGATCCGGAATCGGTGGCGGCGAAGCAGCTCTCGTTCTGGCGTGACGCGCTGGCGGGGGTGCCCGAGCAGCTGGAACTGCCCACCGACCGGACCCGTCCGGCGCTCGCCTCCCGGCGCGGTGCGATGCACGGCGTCGAGATCGATGCCGCGACCCATCGGGCACTGGCGGAATTCGCCCGTGCGCAGGGCATCACGGTGTTCATGGCCGCGCACGCGGTGTTCGCGGTGCTGCTGGCGCGGTTGTCGGCGACCACCGACATCGCGATCGGCACGCCGGTGTCGGGACGCGGTGCGCGTGCGCTCGATGATCTCGTGGGTATGTTCGTCAACACCCTCGTCCTGCGCACGGAGGTGGCACCCGCGACCCCGTTCACCGAACTGGTCGCCCAGGTCCGCGACAAGGACCTCGCCGCCTTCGGCCACGCCGACGTGCCGTTCGAGCGCTTGGTCGAGGTCCTCGACCCGGTCCGCTCCACTGCCCGCAACCCCCTGTTCCAGGTGATGCTGTCCGTCAACGAGGACACCCCGAGCGAACTCGCCCTCCCCGGCCTCACCGTCGCCGGTGTCGACCTGCCCACCGGCATCGCCAAGTTCGACCTGGAGCTCACCCTCACCGAACACCGCGACGACAGCGGCACTCCCACCGGCATCTCCGGTGCCTTCCTCTACGCCACCGACCTGTTCGACGCCACCACCATCGCCGCGTTCGCTACCCGGTTGGATCGCATCCTCACGGCCGTCCTCGCCGACCCGGCCCGCCCTGTCGGCGACCTCGACTTCCTCGACGCCGCCGAGCGGACCCGAATCCTGACCACGTGGAACGACACCGCCACCGAGAGCGACCACGCCGCGACCCTCGCCTCGCTGCTCGCCGACCGTGCCGCCGCGACGCCCCACGCGATCGCCGTCGTCGTCGACACCGACCCCACCGCGGCCGATGACGCGCCGGCAGCCGCCACAACGATGGCACGGGCGCTCGATGTATCGCCCACCGCGAGAGACGAATCGGTGCAGGAGAGCCTGGAGTCGACGGCGAAGCCGGGTCGTCTGTCGGCGCGCACAGTCGAGGCGGGCACGCCGGCCGAGAACGGCGCTCGGGTAGTTACCGATGGCGCGCCCCTCGGAATCGGGGCGTCCTCGAGCGCGATTTCCCGGCTCGAACACGCGGCAGCCGATGCCATCGCCGCACACCGCGCCGGGGGTGTGGTGCCCGAGGTGTCGCTGCGTGCTGCTGATTCCACGACCGCAGTGGAGCTTTCGTACGTGGAGTTCGGCGTGCGAGTCGCGCGACTGGCACGTCATCTGATCGGGCTGGGAGCGGGCCCTGGCTCGCTGGTCGCGGTCGCGATGCGCCGTGGTGTGGAGCAGTTGGTCGCGGTGCACGCCGTGCTCGTGGCCGGGGCGGCCTATGTGCCGGTGGACCCGGATCATCCAGCCGAGCGGACCGCGTATGTGCTGGCGCAGACGGCACCGGTCTGTGTGCTGACGCTTGCCGGAATCGGTGTGGCTGTAGGCGAGTCGGTGGTGGAGGTCGACGTGCTCGACCTGTCGGAGCTGTCCGGCGAGCCGATCACCGATACGGAGCGGGTGGCGCCGCTGCGTCCCGAGCACCTCGCGTATGTGCTGTTCACGTCGGGTTCCACCGGCAAGCCGAAAGGTGTGGCCGTGCCGCACAAGGCCGCGGTGAACCAGCTGCTGTGGTTGCAGCGGGAGTACCCGCTCGGTGCCGACGACGTGGTGCTGCAGAAGACGCCGTTCACCTTCGACGCATCGGTGTGGGAACTGCTGTGGCCGTTGCACGCCGGGGCGCGCTTGGTGCTCGCCACCGCTGACGGGCATCGCGATCCGGCCTACCTGGCGGCAGCCACCGTGCGGCATCGGGTGAGCGTCGTCCAGTACGTACCGTCGGTGCTCGCCGCGGTCGTGGCGGAACCGGCTGCCGCGCAGTCTGATTCGCTGCGACTGGTCTTCGCGGGCGGTGAAGCGCTGACGACCGACCTGGCGCGGCGGGTGCGCGCGATGACCGGCGCGACGGTGGTCAACCTGTACGGCCCGACCGAAACCGCCATCCAGGTCACCACGCACGAGGCCGGTGACGAACTCGGCGCCACGGTGCCGATCGGCGCACCGGTCGCCGATACCCGTGTGTACGTGCTGGATTCGCGCCTGCGTCCCGTCCCCGCGGGTGTTCCGGGCGAGCTGTACGTGGCGGGCGCGCAGCTCGCCGACGGCTATCACGGCCGTACCGAGCTCACCGCCGAACGTTTCGTCGCCGACCCCTTCGGCGCGGGCGAGCGCCTGTACCGCACCGGCGATCTGGTCACCTGGCGCACCGGCGCCGACGGTCCGGCGCTGCATTACCTCGGCCGCACCGACTTGCAGGTGAAACTGCGCGGTCTGCGCATCGAACCGGCCGAAATCGAAGCCGCGATCGCCTCGGTTCCCGGCGTCAGCCGCGTCGCCGTCCTGGTTCGCTCGGACGAAGGCCGGACCGATCAGCTCGTCGCCTACGTCGTCCGTGCTGCCGAGACACCCGCCGATTCCACGGGAGGCGACGCGGTCCGTGCTGTCGACGTCGCGCCGGCTGTTCCGCGACCCGACTCGTCGGCGGCGCCCACCACCGCCGACTTCGACGCAGCGATCGCGGCGACCCTGCCCTCCTACATGGTCCCGGGTGCCTACGTCTTCCTCGACGAGCTGCCCGTGAATGCTTCCGGCAAGCTCGATCGCCGGGCACTCCCCGCGCCGGAGTTGCGGCAGCTCGACTACCGCGAGCCCGCCACCGCCACCGAGCGGATCGTCGCCGCGACGTTCGCCGGGGTGCTCGACCTGGACCGGGTCGGTGCGGGCGACGACTTCTTCGCCCTCGGGGGCAACTCGCTGCTGGCGACCCAGGTGGCGGCCCGGCTCGGTGCCGCGCTGGATGCGCGGGTGCCGGTGCGCGAGCTGTTCGAGGCGAGCACCGTCGACGGACTCGCCGTGCGGCTGGACGCGCTGCGCGGCACCGGCAGCAGGCGTGGACCGGTGGCGGGCCAACGGCCGCAGCGGATCCCGCTCTCGCCCGCCCAGCAGCGGATGTGGTTCCTGCACCGCTTCGATCCGGACTCCGCCGCGTACCACATCCCGGTCGCGATCCGGCTCAGCGGCGAGCTGGATACGACCGCGCTGCGCGGCGCCCTGGGCGATCTGATCGCCCGGCACGAGACATTGCGCACCACCTATCCCGAATTCGACGGGCAGGCGACACAACTCGTCGGTCCGGCGTTCGTGCCCGAGCTCGCCGTTGTCGACGTGGCTGCCGATGACGTGCCCGCGACGGTGGTATCGGTCCTCGCCGGCGGTTTCGACATCACCCGCGAGGTGCCGGTGCGCGCCGCACTGCTGCGGGTAGCGGCGACCGAACACGTGCTGGTGCTCGTCGTGCATCACATCGCGGCCGACGGCTGGTCGATGGGGCCGCTGACCCGGGATCTGGTGGCTGCCTACGCCGCCCGTGCGGCGGGCGCGCAGCCCCGGCTGCCCGCGCTGGCTGTGCACTACGCCGACTACGCGCTGTGGCAGACCGAGGGGCTCGGCAGCGCCGACGACCCGGATGCGCCGCTGGCCCGCCAGCTCGACTACTGGACGCGCCGGCTCGCGGGATTGCCCGATGTCCTGACGCTGCCCGCCGACCGGCGCAGGCCGCTGATCGCCTCCAACCGGGGCGCCACCTTCACCACCGCCCTCGGCGCCGACCTGCATCGCGGGATCGAGGAGCTGGCTCGCGCGCACCGGGCCACTCCGTTCATGGTGCTGCACGCGGGCCTCTCGGTGCTGCTCGCGCGGCTCTCGGCCGGTGCCGACGTCGTCGTCGGCACACCCGTGGCCGGGCGCGGACATCGCGAACTCGACGACATCGTCGGCATGTTCGTCAACACGCTCGTGCTCCGTGCGCAGGTGCGCGCGGGCGCGCGTTTCAGCGACTTCCTCGACGAGGTCCGTGCCGGCGATCTCGATGCCTTCGACAATGCCGACGTGCCGTTCGAGAGCCTCGTCGACGCATTGAATCCGGCGCGCTCACAGGGGTATTCACCGCTGTACCAGGTCTCCCTGGCCTTGCAGAACCAGCGCAGGACCGCCTTCGAATTGCCGGGCCTGACGCTGTCGGGGCTGACCCTGCCGGATGCGCCGATCGAAGTGGATCTGGACTTCACCTTCGTCGACCGTTTCGCGCCCGACGGTGCGCCCGACGGTCTCGACCTCGAACTGCGCTACGCCACCGATCTGTTCGACGCCGACACCGTCGCGACCATGGTCGGGATGCTCGATCGGGTGCTGCGGGACGCGGTCAGCGCCCCCGGCACCGCGGTCGGCGACCTCTCCTTGCTCACCGACCCCGCCGCGGCCACACTGCCGGCGCGGCACCACGGAGACGTGGTGCCGCTCGACCGCGCACTCGCGGACCTGGGCCTGCGCGCCCCACTCGCCGCCCACCTGCTCGATGCCGCGGCCGCGCGAGCGCCACACGCCGTGGCGGCGATCTTCGAAGGTGCCGAGATCACCTACGGCGCGCTCGCTGCCAGGGCGAACCGGGTGGCGCGCAGGTTGATCGACTGCGGTGTCGGGCCGGAAACACCGGTGGCCGTCGCTGTTCCGCGCAGCATCGAACTGCTGGTGGTGCTGCACGGTGTACTCGCCGCCGGTGGCGTGTACGTGCCGATCGATGCGGGCCAGCCCGCCGAACGCATCGGGCAGGTGCTGGCGACCGCGACCCCGCGACTCGTCGTCGTCGCGGCGGCCGGTGACCTCGACCATGTGGACAGCGGCATCCGATCCGCCACGGCCTCGGTGCATTTCGCCGCCGCGTCGCGATCCGGGGTCCCGGTCCTCACCGTCGGCCAGCTCGAGGACGTAGCGCACGACACTGTGGCAGCCGGCCCGGTCACCGACCTCGAACGCCTGGCGCCGCTGCATCCCGAGCACCCGGCGTACGTGCTGTTCACGTCCGGCTCCACCGGTACGCCGAAGGGTGTACTGATCTCGCACCGCGCCGTGGTCAACGAGATCTGCTGGCTGCGTGGCGAATACGACATGACATCAGCGGATCGCTTCCTGCAGCGCGCGCCCCTCACCTTCGACGTCTCGCTCTGGGAACTGCTGGCCCCCGCGCTGCTCGGCGCCCCGCTGGTGCTGCTGCGCCCGGGCGGTCACCTCGACCTGCAATATCAGGCGACAGTGGTGCGCGAGCAGGGCGTCACCATCATGGAGATCGTGCCGTCGGTGCTGGCCGCCATGCTCGCCGAAGGGCTCGGCGACGCGCTGAGCGGGCTGCGCATGCTGCACGTGGGTGGCGAGGAACTGCCCGCGCCACTGGCGGCCACCGTCCTCGCTACGATCCCCGGCGAACTGCACAACACCTACGGCCCCACCGAAGTGGCGATCACCAGCACGTTCCAGCGGATCACCGCGCCGGTGGAGCAGACCGAGCTGCCCATCGGCAGGCCGACCTGGAATGTGCGCGCCTACGTCCTCGACGAGCGCCTGCACCCGGTGCCCGGCGGTGTCGCGGGCGAGCTGTATCTCGCGGGTGACCAGCTGGCCCGCGGCTACCTCGGCAGGCCAGACCTGACCGCCGACCGCTTCGTCGCCGACCCGTTCGGGGCCGACGGAACCCGCATGTACCGCACGGGTGACCTCGTCCGCCGCGATCGCGACGGTGCGCTGGTCTACTTGGGCCGCAACGATTTCCAGGTGAAGATCCGTGGACTGCGGATCGAGCTGGGCGAGATCGAGGCCGCGCTCGGCGACGCACCCGGCGTCACCCACGCGACCGTGCTGCCCGCCACCGACGATGCCGGTCGGCAGTGTCTGGTCGGGTATGTGGCGGGGGAGGTGGACAGCGTGGCGGTGCGTGCCCACGTCGCGGGCCGGGTGCCCGCGTACATGGTGCCCTCGCACCTGGTCGTGCTCGACACCGTGCCGCTCAACTCGGCGGGCAAACTGGATCGGGCCGCGCTGCCCGCCGCCGACCTGTCCGTCACCACCGAATACGTGGCGCCGCGACCGGGTGCGCA
Source organism: Nocardia sp. NPDC057272 (assembly GCF_042668615.1). Taxonomy (NCBI): domain Bacteria; kingdom Bacillati; phylum Actinomycetota; class Actinomycetes; order Mycobacteriales; family Nocardiaceae; genus Nocardia; species Nocardia sp. NPDC057272. The sequence goes on from NZ_JBHUYK010000005.1 coordinate 282,091, forward strand.
GACCGCGCTCGCCGGTGTGATCGGCGAATTGCTCGGGCTGGCGCGCATCGGCGCCAACGACGATTTCTTCGCTGTCGGCGGTAACTCGCTGCTCGCCATGCGTCTGGTCGCCCGGGCCAATGCGGCCCTCGGCAGTGCGCTGGACGTGCGCGATGTGTTCGACGCCCCGACCGTCGCCGGACTCGCCGAGCGTGCGGGCGCCGGCCACGAGCAGTCGCCGCCGCTGACCGTGGTGCGACCGCGCCCGGATCGAATCCCGTTGTCGCTGGCTCAGACTCGCCTGTGGTTGCTGAACCGGATCGATCCCGCATCGGCCGTCTACACGCTGCCGATCGCGTTGCGCCTGACCGGCGACCTCGACACCGGCGCCCTGTGGGCGGCGCTGGCCGATGTCCTCGACCGACACGAATCACTGCGCACCATTTTCCCCGAGGACGCCGACGGCCCGACCCAGGTGGTCCTTCCCACTGACGCGGTGCTGCCCGCTGCCGTCGTGCGCGAGGTGGCCGAGGGCGAGCTGGCCGCTGCGGTGCGCGCGATCATCGGCCAGGGTTACGACCTGACCACTCAGTCACCTCTGCGCGCCGCGCTGCTGCGCCGCGAAACGCGGGTCGAAACTGTGGACCGCCGACCCGTGGCCGGCGATGCCACGCCGCGTCTCGCGGCCGTGAATTCCGTGGGTTCGCGGGAGCCAGAGCACGTGCTGGTGCTCGCCGTGCATCACATCGCCGCCGATGGTGTGTCGACGACGCCGCTGGCGCGGGACCTCATCGCCGCCTATGCCGCGCGCGCCGCGGGGATCGCTCCGGTCTGGGAGCCGTTGCCGGTGCAGTATCCGGACTTCACCCTGTGGCAGCGTGCCGTGCTCGGCGACGCGGCCGACCCGCAGTCGCGGCTGGCGCGACAGTCGGCGCACTGGCGTGACGAATTGGCCGGGATCGCACCGGTTCTCGAACTGGCGACGGATCGGCCTCGGCCCACCGTCCGCACGGGTGCGGGTGGAGCCGTCGGGTTCGAGGTGCCCACCGATGTCGTGGCGGGGATCGAGGCGCTGGCCCGCCGCCACGGGGTGTCCACCTTCATGGTGGTGCACGCGGCGTTCGCGGTGCTGCTGTCTCGTCAGGGCGCCGGCGCGGATGTGCTCGTCGGCACGCCGGTCGCCGGGCGGGCCGATGCCGCGCTCGACGACCTGGTCGGCATGTTCGTCAACACCCTCGTGTTGCGGACCGCGGTCGATGCCGGTGCCGGGTTCGGTGAACTACTGGCCGAGGTGCGGGCCGCTGATCTGCGCGCCTTCGCACACGCCGACCTGCCGTTCGAGCAACTCGTCGACGAGCTGAATCCGGTTCGCTCCACGGCGTATTCGCCGATCGTGCAGGTGATGCTCGCGTTCGAGCATCGCGAGGACACCATCATCGAGCTGCCCGGGCTGCGGATCGACGAGTTCGCTCTGGACGCGGCGACCACCCAGTTCGATCTGTCGCTGGCGATCAACGAGATCATCGGCGCCACAGGGGAACCCGGAATGCGCGGGTGGTTGCGCTACGCCACCGATCTGTTCGACGCCGACACGGTGGCGTCGTTCGGTGCGCGGTTCGTGCGGGTGCTGAGCGCGGTCGTCGCCGACGACAGCATCGCGGTCGGCGAGATAGATCTGCTGGATGCCGCCGAGTCCGCTCAGCTCGCGGCGTGGAACGACACCGCCGCCCCGCTCGACGCCGACGCGACGCTGGTCTCGATGTTCGCCGCGCAGGCCGCGCGGACCCCCGACGCGATCGCCCTGGAGTTCGAGGGGCAGCGGATCACCTATGGCGAGTTCGCGATTCGTGTCGCCCGCCTGGCGCGTTGGCTGATCGCCGAGCAGGTCGGTCCCGGCGCGGTCGTCGGTGTCGGGCTGCGGCGCGGCATCGATCTCCTGGTCGCCCTCTACGCGGTCCAGGCCGCAGGCGCCGCCTATCTGCCGCTGGATCCGGACCACCCGGCCGACCGGATCGCCGACGTCCTGGCGACCGCGGCCCCGGTGTGTGTGCTGGCCGCCGCCGATTTCCCCGAAACCGGCGCTCGCACCGCCGCGCACGTCGAGCCCGACAGCCGGTCGGTCGAATCCGGTACGCAGGCGTCCGAATCCGGCACCGAGACCGGCATTCGTCTTGTCGTGCCCGGCACGCTCGATCTGTCCGGGTTCGCTGTCGACCCGGTGACCGATGCCGACCGGATCCGGCCGTTGCGTGCAGCGGACCTGGCGTATGTGCTGTTCACGTCCGGCTCGACCGGGAAGCCCAAGGGTGTCGCGGTTACCCATACCGCGATCGTGAATCGCCTGGTGTGGATGCAGGATGCCTACCGGCTCGACGCGGCCGACACCGTGCTGCAGAAGACGCCGATCACCTTCGATGTCTCGGTGTGGGAACTGTTCTGGCCCTTGCAGATCGGTGCCACCCTGGTGATCGCGCGGCCCGACGGGCACCGTGACCCCGCCTACCTGGCCGAGGTCATCACCCGCACCGGTGTCGGCGTCGCGCACTTCGTGCCGTCGATGCTGGCGGCGTTCCTCGCCGAACCGCGTGCCGCCGACTGTGTTTCGCTGCGGCAGGTGTTCGCCTCCGGTGAGGCGCTGCCCGCGGCCGACGCCCAGCGCCTGCGCGCGCTGGTTCCCGGTGTCGCCGTGCACAATCTGTACGGACCCACCGAGGCCGCGGTCGACGTGAGCTTCCACGAGGTTACCGACACCGACACGGTTACGGTGCCGATCGGTGCCCCGGTCGCCAACACCGCCCTGCACGTGCTCGATACCCGTTTGCGGCCCGTTCCCGTCGGCACACCGGGTGAGCTGTATCTAGCCGGCGTTCAACTGGCCCGCGGCTACCTCGCCCGACCGGACCTGTCCGCCGACCGCTTCGTCGCCAACCCCCTCGGCGCCCCCGGCGACCGCATGTACCGCACCGGCGACCTCGTGGTCCGCACTCGCTCGGGTGAACTGGAATACCTGGGCCGCACCGACTTCCAGGTGAAACTGCGCGGCCTGCGCATCGAACTCGGTGAAATCGAGGCAGTTCTCACCGGTCTCGACACCATCGAACGGGCGGTGGTCACCGTCCGTGACGACGGCACCGGCGACTACCTCACCGCCTACCTGCTCGGTGTCCCGGGGCTGGATCTCGACGTGGTGAAAACCGCTCTTCAACAGGCACTTCCGGCCTACATGGTGCCGAGCGCGTTCGTCGTTCTCCCTGAGTTCCCGGTCAATTCCTCGGGCAAGCTCGATCGGCGGGCGCTGCCCGCGCCCGAGCTGGTCGCTCGTGAATTCCGTGCTCCGGCCACGCCGTCGGAGCAGTTGGTGGCCGGGGTCGTCGCCGAGGTGCTCGGTGTCGAACTGGTCGGTGCCGAGGACGATTTCTTCGATCTGGGCGTCAACTCGCTGATCGCGACCCGGGTCGCGGCGCGGCTCGGGGCGGCGTTGAACCGGCAGGTGCCCGTGGCGCGGATCTTCGAGACGCCGGTGGTGGCCGCGTTGGCGGCCGCGCTCGACGCCGAGCGCGGCGCGGCGCGACTGGCGCTGGTGGCGGGGGAGCGGCCCGCTTCGATCCCACTCTCGCCCGCCCAGCAGCGCATGTGGTTCCTCAACCGGTTCGATCCGGATTCGGCCGGCTACAACGTGCCGATCGCGGTGCGACTCGGTGGCGCGCTCGATCTCGACGCGCTCGCCGCCGCGGTGGACGATCTCATCGGCCGGCACGAAGTACTGCGCACCTATTACCCCGAGACCGCCGAAGGTCCGGTACAGCAGATCCTGTCCGCCGCCGAAGCCGGTGTGGCTCTGCGGGTTCAGTACCTCGCGCCCGCGGAGGTCGTGGCTGCCGTGACGGCGCTGGCCGCCACCGCCTTCGATGTCACGGCGGGTGTGCCGTGGCGGGTGGTGCTGTATCGGATCAGCGCCGACGAGGCTGTGCTCGCCATGGTCGTGCACCACATCAGCGCCGACGGTTCGTCGATGCCGCCGCTGGTGCGCGACCTGATGACCGCCTACCTCGCACGACGCGACGGTGCGGCACCGCGGTGGACGCCGCTGCCGGTGCAGTACGCCGACTACGCGCTGTGGCAGCGCGCGCTGCTCGGCGACGAAGCCGATCCCGACTCGGTGGCCGCCCGCCAGCTCGACTTCTGGCGCGGCGAACTCGCCGACCTCCCCGATGAGCTCGCGTTGCCGCTGGACCGCCCGCGCCCGGCGGTGCGTACCCTCGCCGGTGGGACCGTGCCGGTGACCCTGGACGCGGGCACCCACGCCCGGCTCAGTGCGCTGGCCAGGGAGTCCGGAGCAACGCTGTTCATGGTCGTGCACACCGCGTTCGCGGCGCTGCTCGGTCGCCTCTCGGGCAGTGCGGACATCACCGTCGGCACCCCGGTCGCCGGGCGCGGCGAGGCCGCACTCGAGGACCTGATCGGCATGTTCGTGAACACGCTGGTCTTCCGTACCCGCCTGCGGGCGGGAGAGTCGTTCCAGCAGTTGCTGATTCGCCAGCGCGCGACCGACCTCGCCGTCTACGCCCATGCCGAGGTGCCGTTCGAACGTCTCGTCGAGGTGCTCGATCCGACGCGCTCCACCGCCCGGCATCCGCTGTTCCAGGTCGGCTTCTCGTTCCAGAACTTCGAGCGTGCCGAGCTGGCCCTGCCCGGGATCACCGTGTCGGGGCTGGACACCGAGAACGAGCTGTCGCAGTTCGATCTGCACCTCATCGTCAGCGACGAGTACGCGGGCGACGGCGCGGCCGCGGGCGTCACCGGCGTCCTCACCTACGCCCACGACGTGTTCGACACCGAGACCGCGGTGGCGATCGCCGGACGGCTCGAACGCCTGCTCACCGCTGTCGCCGCCTCGCCGCGCACACCGCTGGATTCCGTCGAGGTGCTCGAACCGGTCGAGCGCACCCGCATCCTCACCGAGTGGAATGCCACCACCCACGAGATCGACAGCGCCGCCACGCTACTCACCCCGTTCCGTGCGCGGGTTCGGGCGACCCCCGACGCGACAGCTCTCGTGTTCGAGGACACGGCCCTGACCTATGCCGAACTCGATATTCAGGTCAACCGCCTGGCCCGGTACCTGATCGAGGAAGGTGTCGGCCCCGACACACTGGTGGGGCTCGCCATCCGGCGCTCCACCGAACTCGTCGTCGCCCTGTACGCGGTCCTGTCCGCGGGCGGCGCCTATGTGCCGATCGACCCGGACCACCCGGCCGACCGGATCACCCAGATCCTCGACACCGCGCGGCCACACCTCGTCCTCACCACCGCCGCAGCCGAATTCGACAGGCAGGCGCCGGCTGACCGGCCGACCAGGGTTGTCGCGCTCGATGACGTCGACACCGCCCGCTACCCTGGTCATCCGGTCGCCGAGTCCGAACTTCTCGCCCCTGTGCGGGATTCGAACCTCGCCTACGTGCTGTTCACCTCCGGCTCGACGGGCAAGCCCAAGGGCGTGGCGATGAGTCGTGCCGGAGTTCGCAATCAGATCGCCTGGCTGATCGAGCAGTACCAGATCGACAGCGACGATGTGTACCTGCAGAAGTCCGCGGCCGGGTTCGACTTGTCGGTCTGGGGCTTCTTCGCACCGCTCGCGGCGGGCGCGACCCTGGTGCTCGCTACCCCGGACGGTCACCGCGACCCGCAATACCTCGCCGAACTGGTGGCCGCGTGGCGGATCACCGTCGTCGACTTCGTGCCGTCGATGCTGGCGATGTTCGCCGCGCACGCTGACGCCCAGCAGCTGACGAGTCTGCGGCTCGTCCTCGCGATCGGTGAAGCGCTCACCCCGGAGACGGTCGGCACGCTGCGTGCGAAATCGCCCGCGGCGGTGCACAACCTGTACGGGCCGACCGAGGCTGCCGTGTCGGTGACGGCGTGGCCCGCCGACGGTGCGACCGGGCAGACGGTGCCCATCGGTGTGCCCGCATGGAATTCGCGCGTGTACGTGCTCGACGAACGACTGCGCCCGGTCGCCCCGGGGGTCGCCGGTGAGCTGTATCTGGCGGGGGAACAGCTCGCTCGCGGGTACCTCGGCCGCGCCGACCTCACGGCGGACAGATTCGTCGCCGACCCGTTCGTCGGTGCGGACACTCGCGTCGGCGCGGACTCGGGTCTCGCCGCGCATCCCGTCGGTGACGGCCGCGACCACGGTCCCCGGGGCGCGCGCATGTATCGCACCGGAGACCTGGTGAAGTGGACTCGCGACGGTGTGCTGGTCTATCTGGCGCGCATCGACTTCCAGGTGAAGTTCCGTGGTCAGCGCATCGAGCTCGGGGAGATCGAAACCGCGCTCGGTGGTCTGGCCGGGGTCGGTCAGGCCGCGGCGGTGGTCTCGGCGAGTGCGACCGGTGACCAGCTCGTCGGCTATGTCGTGCCGACGCCGGGCGTCGCACTGGATCCGGCGGCCCTGCGGTCGGGCGTCGGCGCGGTGCTGCCGTCCTACATGGTGCCGTCGGTGATCGTGGTGCTCGACGCGTTCCCGCTCAACACCTCCGGCAAGCTCGACCGCAAGGCGCTGCCCGCACCGGAATTCGTGGCCAGGCCGTTCCGGGCACCGGTCAGCACGGCGCAGCGGGCGGTGGCCGAGGTGTTCGGTGACGTGCTCGGGCGCGAGCGGGTCGGGCTCGACGACGACTTCTTCGAACTCGGCGGCAACTCCCTCATCGCGACCAGGGTCGCCGCCCGCCTCGGCGCGGCATTGTCGACGCGGGTGCCCGTGCGGACCCTGTTCGAAGCGACCACCGTGGCCGACCTGGCCGCCGCGCTCGCGACCACGGCCGGCAGCGGTGCGGGGATCGCGTTGACATCCGGCGAACGACCGGCCCGGATACCGCTGTCTGCCGCCCAGCAGCGCATGTGGCTGCTCAACCGCCTCGACCCCGAGTCCGCTGCGTACAACATCCCGATCGCGGTGCGGCTCACCGGCGATGTCGATGCGGGCGCGCTGGCCGCCGCGGTCACCGATGTGCTCGACCGGCACGAGGTGCTGCGCACGGCCTACCCTGCCGTCGACGGGATCGGGCACCAGGCGGTGTGGGAGTTCGTGCCGACGCCGGTGGTGGAGACCGTGGACCCCATCGCGGTACCGGCGATCGTCGCGGCCGAGATCGGGCGCGGATTCGATGTCACCGTCGCGCCGCCGGTGCGGGTGCGGGTATTGCGCTGTGCGGCGGACGAAGTCGTGTTGGTCGTGGTGATCCATCACATCAGCGCCGACGGGTTCTCCGCCGGGCCGCTCCTGCGTGACACCACCGCCGCCTACCTCGCCCGTCGCGCGGGCAGCGATCCCGGATGGGCGCCGCTGCCGGTGCAGTACGCCGATTACACGCTGTGGCAGCGTGCGGTGCTGGGCAGCGAAGACGATGCCGAGTCGGTCGCCGCACGGCAGCTGCGATTCTGGCGCACCGAGCTGGCCGGACTGCCCGGGCTGCTCGAATTGCCCACCGACCGGCCGCGGCCCGCTGTCGCGTCGCATCGTGGCGCGAGCGTCGACACTGTGGTGCCGCAGCCGGTGTGGCAGCGGGTGGCGCGGTTGGCGCGTCGCGCCGACGTGAGCGAGTTCATGGTTGCCCACGCCGCGCTGGCCGCGTTGCTCGCGCGACTCGGTGGCGCCGGCGACATTGCGATCGGCACCCCGGTGGCGGGTCGCGGTGAGCAGGCCCTCGACGATCTCGTCGGCATGTTCGTCAACACGCTGGTGCTGCGTACCGGTGTCGACCCCGCCGCCTCGTTCAGCTCGCTGCTGCGCGAGACCCGGCGGGTGGATCTGGATGCCTTCGAGAACGCGCAGGTGCCGTTCGAACGGCTCGTCGACGTCCTCGACCCGACCCGCTCGACCGCGCACAGCCCGCTGTTCCAGGTGATGCTGGCCTTCCAGAACCTGGCCGCGAGCCCGGTCGAGGTGGTCCTGCCCGGCCTCACCGTGACCGGACTGGACGCCGACGCCGCCATCGCCAAGTTCGACCTGGACCTGGTCCTCGCCGACACCGCCGACGGTGGTTGCACGGTGAGCCTGACCTACGCCACCGACCTGTTCGACGCCGAGACGGCCGCACGCATCGCCGACGGCTATGTGCGAATCCTCGACGCGGTCACGGCGAACCCGGATGGGGCGGTCGGCGATATCGACCTGCTCACCGACGGCGACCGCCGGATGCTCGAGAACTGGTGCGACACCGCGCATCCGGCCGGCGATGCGTGGCGGGTCGCGGCGACCTCGGATGCGCGGTCGCTGTCGGGTGACGTCGCTCACGCCGGCGCGATCGGCGTTCTGCCGACAGCGTTCGATTGCCTAGCCGCGGCGACACCGGACGCTGTCGCGCTCATCGACGGTGACATCGTTCTCACCTACGCCGAATTCGCGGCTCGGGTGAACCGGCTCGCGCGCCATCTGATCGAACACGGTGTCGGGCCGGATCACGCGGTGGCGGTGGGAGTTCGGCGCTCGGCCGAGCTGCTGGTCGGCGTGTACGCGGTGCTGGCGGCGGGTGGCACCTACGTGCCGATCGATCCGGATCATCCGGCGGAGCGGATTACCCGCGTCCTGCGGATCGCCCAGCCGGTCTGCGTGCTCACCACCAGCGGCGATGCCACGGAGCTCCCGCTGCGCGGGCACGAGGTGATCACGCTGGACACCGTCGATCTCGCGGGTTTCCCGGCGTCCCCGATCGCCGATGCCGAGCGGGTGTCGCCGTTGCTCCCGGAGCACACCGCGTACGTGATCTTCACGTCCGGCTCGACCGGTCTGCCCAAGGGCGTCGGTGTTCCGCATCGCGCGATCGTCCACCAGCTCGATTGGCTGGCACAGCAGTTCGGGTTCGCCGCCGGTGACGCCGTGCTGCACAAGACGCCGATCACCTTCGACGCCTCGATCTGGGAGCTGTTGCTGCCGCAGCGGGTGGGCGCCCGCACTGTCATCGCCCGGCCCGGTGGACACGGGGACCCGGCCTACCTGGCCGCACTGATCGCCGAACAGCACATCGACACAGTGCAATTCGCCCCGACACTGCTCGCGGCCTATGTGGCGCATGTGCAGGAGGCGGCCGCCGCGGGCAACAATCTCGCGGGTGCGACGCTGCGGCGGGTGTTCGCGGGTGGCGAGGCCTTGCCCGCCGCGCTGGCACAGCAGGTGCGTGCGCTGACCGGCGCGCAGGTGGTGAACCTCTACGGGCCGACCGAGACCACGGTGCAGGTGAGTGCGCACCGGGTGACCGATGACGATGTCGTCACGGTGCCGATCGGTGCGCCGGTGTGGAATTCGGGGCTCTACGTGCTCGACGCCAGGATGCGCCCGGTGCCGCCGGGGGTGACCGGCGAGCTGTATGTCGGTGGCGCGCAACTCGCACACGGGTACATCGGGGGCGCCGAACTCACGGCTGAGCGGTTCGTCCCGGACCCGTTCGGTGTGTCCGGTGCTCGGATGTACCGCACCGGCGATCTCGTTCGCCTGCGGGGAAACGGCACTCCGGCACTGGAATACGTCGGGCGTGCCGACCTGCAGGTGAAGCTCAACGGCCAGCGCATCGAACTCGGTGAGGTGGAAGCCGCGCTGCAGCGGCAGCCGGGGGTGGCGCAGGCCGCGGCCGCCGTGGTGTCCGGGGTCGGCGCAGATCGGCTTGTCGCCTACGTGGTGGCGTCGCGAAACCAGGAGTCCGACGGTGCCACTGCCGTCGGCGCCGGCCCCGGTGCCCGAGTGGGCGCGGCGGCCGATTCCGCGATGGCACAGGGTAGCTCGGCATTCGACACGGCGGTGCTGCGGACGGCGCTGGCCACGGAACTACCCGGCTACCTGGTGCCCTCCGTGGTACTCGAGCTGGACGCGTTGCCGGTCAACACCTCCGGCAAACTCGACCGCGGCGCACTGCCGCGCCCGGAACTGCGCCAAGCGAGCTATCGGGCGCCGATCACCGGGACCGAGCAGCTCGTCGCGGGCGCGTTCGCCCGGGTGCTCGGACTCGACCGCATCGGCATGGACGACAACTTCTTCGACCTCGGCGGCAACTCCCTCACCGCGGTCCAGCTGTCGTCTCGACTGAGCGAAGCACTGGGCAGCCCGGTGCCGGTGGCGTGGTTGTTCACCGACCCCACGCCCGCGGTCGTCGTGGAACGGCTACGCGCCGACGATGATTCGGGCGATGACGCGTTCGCGGTCCTGCTCCCGCTGCGCGCGGGCGGCACCGGCGCGCCGCTGTTCTGCATCCACCCCGTCGGCGGTGTGTCCTGGTCGTTCGCCGGCCTGACCCGCCACCTCGACCCGCAGCGCCCGATCTACGGGTTGCAGTCGCCCGCGCTCACCGCCGACGAACCGCTGCCCGCGACGATCGAGGACTGGGCGCGCCGCTACATCGCCGCCATCCGCGAGGTGCAGCCGGAAGGGCCGTACCACCTGCTCGGCTGGTCGCTGGGCGGGCTGCTGGCCCACGCCGTCGCCATCGGCCTGCAAGCCGACGGCGAACAGGTGGCACAGCTGGCCATGATGGACAGCTGGCTCGGCGACGGACCGGAACAGACTCCGATGCCCACCGTCGGCGACCTGCTCGGCGGGCTCGCCGGTGACGATCTCGCGTTCGACACCGACGGTCTCGCCGCCGCGGCCGCGGGTATCGGCGGACCACTGGCGGCACTCGATCGCGACCGCATCGCCCGCATCATCGACGCCGCCACGGCCTCGATGCGGATGGTCGACGAATACCGGCCACGTCGCTTCGGCGGCGACCTCGTCTACTTCGCCGCCACCGTCGACGATCCGAGCGGATCGCGCGGCGCGGCGAGTTGGGCCACCGCCGTCGACGGCACGGTCCACCGGCACGGCATTCCCGCCACGCACTGGGCGATGGCGGGCGAGGCGGCGCTGGCCCGGATCGCGGACGTTCTCGACGGGAGCGGATCCGATACGCGCGGGTTCGCCGGCGAGGACCCGGCGACGAGGGCCGATGCGCGGGCGGGGGCGATGGGCGCATAGAATCGCGGAGCCGGCCGTCGTGCCTGCTGCCTGCACAATGAGGCATTACGCGCACGTCGCCAGCTCCCGTTCGAGAGGTTGAGGAACCATGCCAGCACAGCCGTCCGGTGGGATCGGGTGACGAAGCCGAAGTTGACCGAGTCGAATACCGAATCCGCTGACGATGTCTCCACCGGGGGAGTGCGCCGCACCGTGCTTCCCGGTGGCCTTCGCGTGGTCACCGAACACGTGCCCGGCGTGCGCTCCGCCTCCATCGGGGTGTGGGTAGGCGTCGGTTCGCGCGACGAGGGCCCCACCGTGGCCGGCGCCGCGCACTTTCTCGAACACCTGCTGTTCAAGGCGACGCCCACGCGCACCGCCCTCGACATCGCGCAGTCCATGGACGCGGTCGGCGGTGAGCTCAACGCGTTCACCGCCAAGGAACAGACCTGCTACTACGCCCACGTCATCGACGAGGACCTGCCGCTCGCGGTGGACCTCGTCTCGGATGTGGTGCTCAACGGTCTGTGCCGCGCGATCGACGTCGACGTGGAGCGCCAGGTGGTCCTGGAAGAGATCGCGATGCGCGACGACGACCCCGAAGACCTGGTCGCCGACTCCTTCCTCACCGCCATGTTCGGCGACCACCCGATCGGGCGCCCGGTGATCGGCAGCGTCGAATCCATCGAGAACATGCAGGCAACCCAGCTGCGCGGCTTCCATCAGCGCCGCTACCGGCCCGAGCGCATGGTCGTCGCGGTGGCGGGCAACGTGGAGCACGAACGCGTCGTGGAACTGGTGCACCTCGCGTTCGGGCCACACCTGGACACCGCCGCCGAGCCCGCGCCGCGCCGCGAAGGGAAGTTCCGCGCGCAGGGCGCACCCGGCCTGATCAGGATCAACCGCGACAGTGAACAGACCCACCTCGCCTTCGGCGTGCGGGCGTTCGGCAGGCACGAAGGCCAACAGCGCTGGCCGCTGTCGATCCTCAACACCATCGTCGGCGGCGGCCTGAGTTCGCGCCTGTTCCAGCACATCCGGGAAGAACGCGGCCTGGCCTACTCGGTGTACTCGAGCGTCGACACCTTCGCCGACACCGGCGCGTTCTCGGTCTCGCTCGGCTGCCAGCCCGAAAACCTCGGCCAGGTCGCGACATTGGCACGCGGCGTGCTCGACGAAGTCGCCGCCAACGGTGTCACCGATGCCGAATGCGCCAGGGCCAAGGGCTCTTTGCGCGGCGGACTGGTCTTGGGCCTCGAGGACTCGGCCTCCCGGATGAACCGCATCGGCCGCAGCGAACTCAGCTACGGCAACCACCGCAGCGTCTCGGCGACGCTGGCGCGCATCGACGCCGTCACCACCGACGAGGTCAGCGAGATCGCCCGAACCCTGCTCGCCCGTCCTTACGGTGCCGCGGTGTCCGGCCCGTACCAGCGCACCCGCGATCTGCCCGCCTCGGTGCGAAAGCTCGTCGAACGCTGAGCGATTCGGCTCCCGCTGTCCGGGCGATCAGCGCAAGGACCGCTCGTCGCGGTGGGTGGCATCCGCGTCCACGCGGTTGGCGGCGTCGACGATCGAGGGGAGCAGGCCGGGCAGGGCGTGCTCCACGGCGTCGGTGCGCAGTGTCTGGAAGGTCTGACCGTCGATGGTGAGCCGTTCGATCAGGCCCGCTTCGCGCAGGATCTTGAAGTGGTGGGTCGCGGTGGATTTGTTGATCGCGTCGTAGAGCGCCGCACAGCGGACGGGGGCGGCCGCGTTGCTCAGCCGACGGACCATCTCCAGGCGGACGGGGTCGTGGAGGGCGCCGAGGACGGTGGGGAGCGCGGCCACGGGTATGGTCGGCGCCGGGGTCAGATCTTTAGCCTGTGTCATGAGTTACCTCACTCGGGGGTTTGATAGTCATCATACTCGGCGTAGCCTGATCATCGTTCGATGGTTATCAAACTCTGCTGATGGGGGCTGCTGTGGCAGCGACAACGATGGCGCCGGTCGAGGCCGGGCAGCGCTGGGCGTACGGGCTAGTCTTGGCCGCGAGCGCGGTGGCGCTCGGGGTTTCCGGGGCGCCCGCTCCGCTCTACGGGATCTATGAGACCGAGTGGCATCTGTCCCCGCTGACCACGACGATGGTCTTCGCCGTCTATGCCTTCGCGGCGCTCGGCGCGGTGCTGGTCTCCGGCCGGATCTCCGATGTGGTCGGCCGCAAGCCGGTGATGATCGGCGCCTTCGCCACCATGATCCTCGGGCTGGTCGTCTTCCTGCTCGCCGATTCGGTGCCGATGTTGTTGCTGGCCAGGGCACTGCACGGGGCAGCCGTCGGCGCCACCGTCGTCGCGGGCGCGGCGGCGCTGCTGGATCTGCGGCCCGAGCGTGGTGCGCGATCCGGGCAGCTCAGTGGCGTGGCGTTCAACGTCGGCATCGCGGTGGCGGTCCTCGGCACCGCGGTCCTGGCGCAGTACGCGCCCTCGCCGCTGCGCACGCCGTACGTCGTGATCGCCGCGGTGTGCCTCGCCGCGGGGGCGGGCATCCTCGCGCTGCGTGAACCACACACCGCTCGCGTGAAGGCGCGCATCACCATCGCGAAACCGTCTGTCCCGCACGAGATCAGGGCCGACTTCTGGTTCTCCGCGATCGGCGTGATGGCCGCCTGGTCGGTGCTGGGCGTGCTGCTGTCGCTGTACCCGTCGCTGGCCGCGGCGGAGACCGGCATGCACAACCTGGTGTTCGGCGGCGTCGTCGTCGCGAGCACCGCGCTGTCCGCGGCCCTGGCGCAGCTGTTCGCCACCCGCATCCCCGCCCGGCGCGCCGCGGTGATCGGCGACCTCGGCATGGCCGCGTCGCTGCTGGCCACCATCCCGGCGCTGGCCACGAAACAGCCCGCCGTCGTGATCGTGGCGGGCCTGGTGCTCGGCGCCACGTTCGGGCTCGGATTCGGCGGCTCGCTGCGGCACCTCGCCGAAGTGGTTCCGCACGATCGCCGCGGCGAAACCATGTCGGCCTACTACCTGCTGGCCTATTCGGCGATGGCGCTGCCGACCCTCGCGGCGGGCTGGGCGGCGACGACCTGGGGGATCGCGACGGTGTTCCCGTGGTTCATCGTGATCGTCTCGGTGGCGTGTGTCTGCGCCGCGCTGCTCGGACTGCGCGGGACCAGGGCCGCCACGCGAACGGCGTAGAACGCAGGCCGGTCCCGAGGGAATCGGGACCGGCCTGGGCACTCACTCGGGCCAACCGCCGTACGGAACGGTGATCAGTTCCAGGAAGTGGCCGTTGGGGTCGAGGAAATAGACACCGCGACCACCGTCGTTGTGATTGATCTCGTTGACCCCGTGTTGCTGCGGGTCGGCCCAATGGTCCAGCTTGTAGCGCTGGATCTTGGCGTAGGCCGCGTCGAACTCGGCCTCGGAGACCAGGAACGCGTAGTGCTGCGGCTGGATCTCGGAAACGAAGGGCGGGACCTCGGCGAAGTCGAAGGCCGCACCGTGCTCGAGGGCGATCGGAATGAACGGCCCCCACTCTTTTCCTACGTCCAACCCGAGGATGTCCGCCCAGAACTCGGCGGTCTCCCGATTATCGCGGCATCCGACAATGGTGTGATTGAACTGCACTGACAGGGGATTTCTCCTTGTTCGTGATGGCGCCGACCCTGGGCACGGTACGAGGCGGCCGACAGGAGCACCATCACCGAGATCGAGGTTAGCGACAGATCCCGGAACCTGTAAAGGGCACTCGCGGTAGCGTCGCGAGCATGAAGATTCGTGGAGCCGTTCTGGAACGGATCGCCGATCCGGCGCCGTTCGCCGATTCGCAGCCCATCACGGTGTGTGACCTGGAATTGGCCGAACCGGGTCAGGGCGAATTGCTGGTGCGCATCGAAGCTGCCGGCCTGTGCCATTCGGATCTGTCTGTGGTGGACGGCAATCGGGTGCGTCCGGTGCCCATGCTGCTCGGCCACGAAGCCGCCGGCATCGTCGAATCGGTGGGCACCGGGGTCACCGATGTGGCCCCTGGGCAGCGGGTCGTGATGACATTCCTGCCGCGCTGCGGCGACTGCGCGGGCTGTGCGAGCAACGGACGCACCCCGTGCGGGCCGGGCAGTGTGGCCAACAACGCGGGCGAACTGCTCGGCGGCGGGCGACGGCTCACCCGCGACGGCGAGGTGGTGCAGCACCATCTCGGCGTCTCCGGCTTCGCCACGCACGCGGTGGTGGACCGGCGCTCGGTCGTCCCGGTCGACGACGACGTGCCGCCCGAAGTGGCGGCGGTGCTCGGCTGCGCGGTGCTCACCGGCGGCGGCGCTTTGCTCAACGCCGCGAAACCCGGTGCGGGCGACCGGATCATGGTGGTCGGGCTCGGTGGCGTCGGGATGGCGGCGGTGCTCGTCGCGGTATCGCTCGGTCTCGGTGAGGTGATCGCCGTCGACACGGTTCCCGAAAAGCTTTCGCTGGCCCGCGAATTCGGTGCGACCGTGGCCTGCACGCCGGGGGAGGTCGCCGAGCAGGGCGTGCAGGCCGACGTGGTGATCGAAGCGGCGGGCAACGTCCGCGCGTTCGAAACCGCCGTCGCCGCAACAGCACCCGGTGGCGTCACCGTGACGGTGGGACTGCCGGCCCCGACCGCCACCGCCACCATCTCGCCACTGGCGCTGGTGGCACAGGGCCGCACCATCATCGGCAGCTACCTCGGCTCGGCTGTTCCCGACCGTGACATCCCCGAATACGTGCGGCGGTGGCGCGAGGGCAAGCTGCCGCTGGAACGGCTCGTCTCGGCTCGCATCGGACTCGACCAGGTGAACCAGGCGATGGACGATCTCGCGGCGGGCGCGGCGCTACGACAGGTGATCGTCTTCGACTGACGCCTCCGCCTGCCCGATGGTGTGAGGTCGGCGCCGCGGCCCCACGGGCTGCTCGATAGGCTTCGACGAGCAAGCTGAGTCGAGGACGAGGAGATGCGGTGACCATTCGGGTCGGAGTGCTCGGAGCACGCGGCAAGGTCGGGCAGGCGATCTGCGCGGCGGTGGAGGCGGCGCCCGATCTGGAGCTGGTGGCGCAGGTCGACAAGGGTGACGCGCTCGAGACGTTCACCGAGGCGGGCACCCAGGTGGTCGTCGATTTCACCCACCCCGATGTGGTGATGGGCAACCTGAAGTTCCTGATCGAGAACGGCATCCACGCCGTCGTCGGCACCACCGGCTTCGACGAGGCCCGCCTCGCCGACGTGCGCGGGCAGCTGGCGCAGCGGCCCGAGGTGGGCGTGCTGATCGCGCCGAACTTCGCCATCGGCGCTGTGCTGTCGATGCGTTTCGCCGAGCAGGCGGCGCGGTTCTTCGACTCGGTCGAGGTCATCGAGCTGCACCACCCGAACAAGGCCGACGCCCCCTCGGGCACCGCCTACCGCACCGCCGCGGTGATCGCCGCGGCTCGCGCCGAGGCCGGGGTGGGGATCAGCCCCGACGCCACCACCACCGAACTCGAGGGTGCCCGCGGCGCCGATGTCGACGGTGTGCGCGTGCATTCGGTGCGTCTGGCCGGGCTCGTCGCCCACCAGGAGGTGCTGTTCGGCACCCAGGGCGAGACCCTGACCATCCGCCACGACTCCATCGACCGGTCCTCGTTCGCACCGGGCGTGCTGCTCGGGGTGCGCGAGATCGCCGGACGGCCGGGTCTGACCGTCGGGCTCGACCCGTTCCTGGATCTGTGAGCGACTCCGACGCGCAGCGACCCGATCGGCAGGTCCTGAAAACCGTTGCGGTCGTGGTGTTTCTGGTCATCGCGCTGCTGTTCTACTTCGTGCGGCTCGGCGGGCTCGCCATCGCCTACATCGCCGACGGCGGGTTCGCGGGTATCGCGATCGGCATCGGCATGCTGCTGCTGCCCGTCGTCGGTCTCTGGATCCTGTGGGCGACCTTGAGCGCGGCGTTCGCGCATCAACGGCTGGCCCGGCGTATCCACGAGGAAGGCCTGGAGGTCGACACCTCGCAACTGCCGCGCCGACCCTCGGGCCGGATCGAACGCGACGCGGCCGACGCCCTGTTCGCACAGATCAAGACCGAATGGGAAGCCGACCCGGACAACTGGCGCTCCTCCTACCGGCTGGCCCGCGCCTACGACTACGCAGGCGACCGGGGCCGCGCCCGCGACACCATGCGCCGCGCGGTGGCACTGGAAAAACTGGAACGCGACCCAGGAGAGTAGCGAGCCCATGGCCCGGTTGCTGATCATCCATCACACCCCGTCGCCGCACACCCAGGCGATGTTCGAAGCGGTCCTCGCCGGGGCGAGCGACCCGGAGATCGAGGGGGTCGAGGTGGTGCGCCGGGCCGCGCTGGCGGTGACCGCCGTCGACGTGCTCGACGCCGACGGCTACCTGCTCGGCACCCCGGCCAACCTCGGCTACATGAGCGGTGCCCTCAAACACGCCTTCGACACCATCTACTACCCGTGCCTCGACTCGACCGGCGGACGGCCCTACGGGCTCTACCTGCACGGCAACGAAGGCACCGAAGGCGCCGAGAGCAGCGTGGAGCGGATCACCACCGGGCTGGGCTGGCAGCGCGCCGCCGAGGCGGTCGTGGTCTCGGGACCGCCGAGCAAGGCCGATCTCGAGAAATGCTGGGAACTGGGCGCGACCATCGCCGCTGGTCTGATGGAATAGCTGATCGCGACAGCGGACCCGCCCCGAATTTTGGTGGGCTGACACGCGGGCTCGGGATGCGGTAGAACTCGACCGACGTGTTGCGGGCTGGCCGCGGTGGGTGTTCGAGGATGGGGAGTGGTCGGGTGAGCGAGTTGGCGCAGACGCGCACGGTGCGGCGGGTCGGTCTGGTGGAGGACCACGAGTCCGTGGCGATCGGGCTGGCGGCCATGCTCGGCCCCGAACCCGACCTGGAACTGGTGGCGGTGGCGGAGTCCGTCGCCGGGCTGCTGGCCGAGACCACCGATCTCGATCTCGTCGTCCTCGATCTGCGCCTGCCCGACGGCTCGACGCCCGAGGACAATGTCACCGCGCTGCGTGAACGCGACATCGAGGTGCTGGTGTTCACCGGCGCCGACAACGCCTTCCTGGTCCGCTCCGCCGCCAAAGCGGGCGTGCTCGGGGTCCTGCGCAAGTCCGAGAGTGTGGCGACCGTGGTCGAGGCGGTGCGCCGGGCCGCGTCGGGGGAGCAGGTGGTGACCACCGACTGGGCCGCCGCCATCGACGGCGATCCGAAGCTCTCCGACGTCGGGCTCAGCCCGCGTCAGGAGGAAGTGCTGATGCTGTACGCCTCGGGCGAGAAGGCCTCGCGGGTGGCCCGGCTGACCGGTCTGTCGGAACAGACCGTCAACGACTACCTCGGCCGCATCCGGCAGAAGTACGCCGACGCGGGCCGACCCGCGCCCACCAAGACCGATCTGTACAAACGGGCCGTCGAGGACGGATGGCTGCCCGTGCCGGAAAGGCAGCAGCGCACGTGACCGATCTCGCGGTCGCGACGGCGCCCGCACCGGTCGGCGACGTCGAATTCTCGCGCGCGGCGACCGACCAGATCCTGCGCAGGCTCGGGCTGGTGATCGGGACCGGCGCCACGATGGTGATGGTGCTGGAACTGCCCGCGGTGCTGGTGCAGCCGATCAATCAGTCGGTGTGGCCGGAACTGCATCTGATGTCGGCGTATCTGATGTTCGGTGTGCTGGCGATCGTGTCGGCGCGCGGCCCCGCCGCGGCGATCCGGCGCACCGCCGCCGCGGCCGCCCTGTGCTATCTCGCGGCCACCGTGGCGACGCCGCTGGTGTACTCGGTGGTGCACATCGGTTCGTTCGCTTCGTGGCCCTATCGAGGGCTCGCTGTCGGCGTGCTGGCCGCGGGTCTGGCGTGGCCGCGACGTGGTGCGGCCGCGTTCGCGGCCCTGCTCGCGGTGGTGACCAGTGTGTCGAATGCCCTTGTGGTGCCGGACAGTTCGATGTGGGCGTTGTTCGGCGACATCACCAGGGCGCTCGGCGTAGCCGCGCTGTTCCTGTGGTGCGTGGTGTACGCGCGTGCCGCCGCCGAACGTGTCGACCGGGAAGCGGTCCGGCAGCGCAGCCGGGCGGCGGCGGTCGCGGCGACCTCGGCCAGGGAACGCGAGGGCGCGCGTTTCGCGGCGCTCATCCACGACGCGGTGCTGTCGACGCTGCTGGAGGCCTCGCGGGCGCAGCAGTCCTCGCCGGTGCTGCGCAACCAGGCCGCGCGCACCCTCGAACAGCTCGAGCTGTCGCGGACCGCGCCCGAGATCGACCACCTCGACGCCGCCGCGGCGATCGAATTCCTGCGCGAGGCGGTGTGCGAGGTGGAATCGGAGATCCCGGTGCAGGTGTCCTCGCGGCGCGCGGCCGATCTGTGCCTGCCGATCGAGGCCGCGCAGGTGCTCGGGGCCGCGCTCTCGGAGGCGGTGCGCAACAGCGTGCGTCATGCCGACGTCCCCGGTCGGACGGTGCGGCGCGGCGTGTCGGTCACCATCGCGACCGGCGGCATCCGGGTGGTGCTGTCCGATGACGGCGCCGGGTTCGACCCAGCGCGGGTGTCGGCCGATCGGATGGGGATCGCGGGCAGCATCCTGGGCCGGATGCGCGCGCTCGCCGGTGGCGCGGCGTTCGTGGAATCGGCGCCGGGCGCGGGAACCGTGGTGACGCTGGTGTGGGGTAGCTGATGGTCGATCGGGATCTGCCGTTCGCGATGCGCGATCTGTTCGGCCTCAGCGACGGCACGGCGTGGCTGTTCGTGGTGATCTTCGAAGCCACCATCGTGATGTACCTGCGGGTGAATTTCGATATCGCCCCGCCGGCGGCCGCGGCCGCCGCGCTGGTGCTGATGGCAGTGGCCGCGCTGGTGGTGCTGGTGTTCCCCGTGGACCCGCTGCCGTGGCCCGCCACGATCTTCGTGGCGTGTGCCGGACCTGCGGCGATGGCGCTCACCGTGCCGTGGCTCGAGAGTTCGTCGGGATTCGCCCACCAGCTGTGGACCGCCTATCCGACGTCGTATCTGCTGGCGATGCTGGTGCTGCGCGGGCGGATCGTGTCGGCCTGGCTCGGCGTAGCGGCCGCCGCGACGGTGCTGGTGACGATGGGAGTGTTCACCAGTTGGCACCCCGAAACCGTGGTGCGCGCGCTGACGCCGGTCGCCACCGTCGGCGCGGTGACGGTGTTCATGTCGATCGTGCGGCCTACCCAGCGTTCGCTGCGGGAACTGCGCAGCGAGGCCAATCGACGCGCGGCGACCGAGGCCGCGCTGGCCGCGGCCAACGCCGAGCGTGATCGTCAGCTGGGAGCCCTCGACCGGGTGGCCGGGCCCCTGCTCGCCCGCATCGCAGCCGGGATCGAGCTCACCGACACCGAACGCGAACAGTGCAGGCTGCTCGAAGCCGAACTGCGCGACGGTCTCCGGGCGCCGCAGCTGGTCACCGATCGGCTCAGCGCCGCCGCTCGGGGGGCCCGATCGCGCGGCGTCGAGGTCACCCTGCTCGACGACGGCGGCTTCCTCGGGGTACCGGAATGGGTGCGCCACCACGTGATCGAGGCCGCGGTCGACGAACTCGACATGGCGCGAGCGGGCTCGGTGACCGTGCGCGTGCTGCCGGTCGGCAGACGCTGGGTGGCGACCGTGCTGGCCGCCGCGCCGGGCGGGGATCGGCGGACCGAGATCGACACCGCGGGCGAGGTCCGGGTCTCCACCTGAGCGCCGAAAACCTGTCGGACCCCTGTGTCAGGCTGAGCAGATGCAGCGGATGAATGCGGCGCAGGCCCGTCGAACGGCGCTGGCCGCGCAGGGCTTCGGCAAGCGAAGGCCGACCAACCCGAAGCGTCGGGCCGTGCTCGATGTGGTCGCCAGAACCCGTCTGCTGCAAATAGATTCGGTCTCCGCTGTGGTCCGTGCGCACTACGCGCCGGTGTTCAGCCGGATCGGCCCCTACGATCGCAGCCTGCTCGACGGCGCCGCCTGGAGCGACAGCGCCAAAGCGCGACGGGGGCTGGTGGAGTACTGGGCGCACGAGGCGGCACTGATCCCGGTCGCCGACTGGCCGCTGATGCGCTGGCGGATGCGGGAGTACCGGCACGGGCGCTGGTCGGGGATGCGCAAGATCGTCGAACGAAATCCCACGCTGGGCAAGGACATTCTCGATGTCGTGACCGAGGTGGGCGCGGCGAGCGCGGGAGAGATCGAACGTCATCTGGAACTGGACAAGCCGCGGCCGAAGGGGACCTGGTGGAACCTGAGCGACACGAAGATGATCTGCGAGCAGCTCTTCGCCGCCGGTGAGCTGTCCACCGCCCGCCGGGTAGGGTTCACCCGGCACTACGACCTCACCGAGCGGGTCGTCCCGGCCGATGTACGCGACCGGGAGATCGCCGAGGACGATGCCGCGCGCGAGCTGATCCGCCGGTCCAGCCGGGCCCTGGGGATCGGCACCGAGGCCGACCTGCGCGACTACTACCGCCTGGCCCGGCGCCAGAGCGCTCCGGCGATCGCCGACCTGGTCGACGCGGGCGAACTACTACCCGTTGATGTCGACGGCTGGGACGCGCCCGCCTACCTGCACCCGGAGGCCGCCACCCCGCGCCGGATCACCGGGACCGCGCTGCTGTGCCCGTTCGATCCGCTGATCTTCTTCCGCCCACGCACCCAGCGGGTCTTCGACTTCCACTACCGCATCGAGATCTACACCCCCGAACCCAAACGGGTGCACGGCTATTACGTCTTCCCCCTGCTCGTCGACGGCAAGCTCGTCGGCCGGGTGGATCTGCGCGCCGAACGCGCCACCGGCCGACTGCTCGCCCCCGGCGCGTTCGCCGAACCCGGCTACGCGACCGTCGAGACCGCCGAGGCCTTGCGTGGGGCCCTGCGGGAAATGGCCGACTGGCTCGAACTCGACGAAGTCGTTATCGGCGAACGCGGCGACCTGGCTCCACTGCTGTGATCTCGGACGCCGTCTACCAGCCCTTGCCGCCGTATCCGCGCATCTGATCCTTCAACGCGCCACTGACGGCACCGGAGAGCCAGGAGTTGAGCGACTGCCCGTTCTGCTGGGCCGCTTCCTCCGCGCGGGACTTGAGCTGTTCGACCAAGCGCAGGGTCACCCGGCTGATGTCGCCAGTCATTTCCTCGAAAGTCTGGGGTTCCTCCGCGCCCGGCGGCGTGTTCTTGCGCACGTCGGCCTTCGCCTCCGTACCTTCCAGGCGGACGTGCACGGTGCGGTCACCGAGTTCGGTACTGATCTCGGCGGCCAGTTCCGACAGCGCCGACAGCAGCACCAGGCGGCTCGAACTCTCCACCGCGGCGGCGAGGGCGGCGGCGGTGGCCTGCGTTTTCTCGTCGCCGAGCGCGGCGGCGGCGATCAGTTCCTCGCGCAAACGCGCGGTATGAGCATTCAGATCCATGACATCATTGTGACGTCATATGTGACATCACGCAAGGTGAAAAACACCCACCGGCAGCCGCTTCGGGCGCTAGGGTGTCGAGGCGCATCCGGCGACCGGGTAGCCTTTCTGACCATGACGAACGGTGAATCGACGCCAACGGAGCTGCGCGCGTCCGGCACGGTAGGTGTCGCGATGGTGACCCCCTTCAGCGCTGCGGGCAAGCTCGACGTCGATGCCGGTGTCGCACTGGCGGCACACCTGGTCGACCGTGGGGTCGACCTGCTGATCATCTCGGGTACCACCGGCGAATCGCCGACCACGACCGAAACCGAGAAGCACGATCTGCTGCGGGCGGTCGTCGACGGCGTCGGCGACCGGGCCACCGTGGTCGCGGGCGCGGGTACCTACGACACCGCGCACTCGATCGAACTGGCGCGTGCCGCGGAGAACGCGGGCGCGCACGGTCTGCTCGTGGTGACCCCGTACTACTCGCGGCCCACACAGGAGGGCCTGATCGCGCATTTCACCGCGGTCGCCGACGCCACCGCGCTGCCGATCACGCTCTACGACATTCCACCGAGGTCGGTGGTGCCTATCGCCATCGACACGATCCGGCGCCTTGCCGAGCATCCCAACATCGTCGCGGTGAAGGATGCCAAGGGCGATCTCGTCTCCGGAGCCGATCTCATCGCGACCACCGATCTGGATTTCTACTCCGGTGACGACGGACTGAATCTCCCCTGGCTCTCGGTCGGTGCGGTCGGATTCATCAGCGTCATCGGACACCTCGTGCCGGAGCGACTGCGCGAGATCCACCACGCCTACACCACCGGTGACGTGGCCAGGGCGCGAGAGATCAACGCGACACTACTGCCGCTGTACGCGGCCATGACCCGCCTGGGAGGTGTGGCGATGTGTAAGGGAGGACTCCGATTGCTCGGCATCGACGTAGGTGAGCCCCGATTGCCCCAGCTGATGCCGACGCAGGCACAGCTCGAGGAGCTGGCGCTGGACCTGCAGGCCGCGGGGGTGTCGGCATGACCGAACCCGTAGCCCGTAAGCCCCGACGCCGGTCGGCATCGCGTGCCGCCGGTGCGCCAGAGCCGACGCCGGTTGAGACCGCGCAAGCCGCGGTGCAGAAAGTGGTCGCGCCCGAGCAAGCCCCCGTGGCGCAGGAACCGGCGATCGCCGAACCGATCGCCGAGGTCACCGCGGAGGCGAACCTGGCCGGTAACGCCGAAGTGGGCACCGACCTGCTCGGCGTCGCCGAAGAGCGGGTGACCGCGAAGAAGACGGCGCCGCGACGCGCGAGGGCCAAGCCGGCTACCGAAGCCAAGGGCAAGCAGGCCGAGGCCAAGAGCAAGCCCGCCGCCGAGCAGTCCCGCGGCGGTGGCCGTGGCAGGCAGGGCGGTGGACGCGGTCGAGGTTCGGCGCCGGTCGCCGAGCCGCGCGAGAAGGCTGCCCACGACAAGCTGGGCCCGCCGCCGAAGCTGGTGAAGAACGGCCTTCGCCTGTTCGCCCTGGGCGGTATCGGCGAAATCGGCCGCAACATGACGGTGTTCGAATACGGCGGCAAGCTGCTGATCGTCGACTGCGGTGTGCTGTTCCCCGAGGACCAGCAGCCCGGTGTCGACCTGATCCTGCCGGACTTCGGGCCCATCGAGGACCGGATGGCCGACGTCGAGGCCATCGTGCTCACCCACGGCCACGAGGACCACATCGGTGCCGTGCCGTTCCTGCTGCGCCTGCGCCAGGACATCCCGGTGATCGGCGCCAAGTTCACCCTCGCGCTGGTCGCGGCCAAGGCTCGCGAGCACCGGTTGCAGCCCAAGCTGCGCGAGGTCGCCGAGGGCGAGACCACGGTGCACGGCCCGTTCGAGCTCGAGTACTTCGCGGTCAACCACTCGATTCCCGACGCGCTGGCCGTGGCCATCCGCACCGGTGCCGGCGTCGTTCTGCACACCGGCGACATCAAGCTCGACCAGCTGCCCCTCGACGGCCGCCTCACCGACCTGGCCGGTTTCTCCCGCCTCGGCGACGAAGGTGTCGACCTGTTCCTGGTCGACTCCACCAACGCCGAGGTTCCCGGCTTCGTCACCCCCGAGCGCGAGATCGGTGGCGTGCTCGACAATGTGATCGGCAAGGCCACCAACCGCGTCATCGTGGCGTCGTTCGCCAGCCACGTGCACCGCATCCAGCAGGTCGTCGACGTGGCGCAGAAGTACAACCGCAAGGTCTGCTTCGTCGGCCGCTCGATGGTCCGCAACATGGAGATCGCGCAGGACCTCGGCTACCTCACGGTGCCCGACAACGTCGTGGTCACCCTCGATCAGGCCGCGAACCTGCCCGGTAATCGCCTGGTGCTGATCTCCACCGGCTCCCAGGGCGAGCCGCTCTCGGCGCTGTCACGGATGGCACGAGGCGAGCACCGGCAGATCAACATCCGCGCCGACGACCTGGTCGTGCTGGCGTCCTCGCTGATCCCCGGCAACGAGAACTCGGTGTTCGCCGTGGTCAACGGCCTGGCCAGGCTCGGCGCGACCGTGATCACCCAGCAGAACGCGAAGGTGCACGTCTCCGGGCACGCTTCCGCCGGTGAGCTGCTGTATCTGTACAACGCGGTGCGCCCGACCAACGCCATGCCCGTGCACGGCGAATGGCGGCACCTGCGCGCCAACGCCGCGCTGGCCGTGGCGACCGGTGTGCCCGAGGAGCGGGTCATGCTGGCGGAGGACGGCGTGGTGGTCGACCTGGTCGACGGCATCGCCTCCATCGTCGGCCGTGTACCGGTCGGACACGTCTACGTCGACGGCCTCTCGGTCGGTGATGTCGGCGAATCGACCCTGTCGGACCGCCTGGTCCTGGGCGAGGGTGGGTTCATCTCGATCACCATCGTCATCGACTCCACCACCGGCAAGGCGGTGAGCACGCCCGAGCTCAACGGGCGCGGCTTCTCCGACGACCGGACCGCGCTCGACGGCGCGAACGAACTGGTCGAGGCGGAACTGCTGCGCCTGGCCGGTGAGGGCATCACCGACACCCACCGCATCGCCCAGGGCGTGCGCCGGGTGGTCGGCCGCTGGGTCGCCGACGTCTACCGTCGTCGTCCGATGATCGTGCCGACGGTCGTCGCCGTCTGATCGAGAGATCAACAGATCAACTGAAAACCGCTGGGCGACATTGTCGCCCAGCGGTTTTCTTGATATTCGGACCGATTCGGACCGATTCGGACCGATTCGGACCGGGTCTCAGGCCTGGCAGGCCGCGGAGTCGAGTTGCGCCGACTTCACGATGTTGCACGCGAACACGTGCGACACCTTCCAGGAATCGTCCTCGGCGACGAAGTCGACGAAGGCGTCCTTGACCGGGGCGCCGTCGATGGTGACATCGGCGTTCGCCTTGAGCTTGCCGTCGGCGGGGTCGCCGACGGTGGTGATGGCGACCTTGACGTTGTTCTGCTTGGCCGCCTCGACGAACTTGTCGACCAGCATCGGATCCTGGTCGGCGTCCTCGATATAGGTCTTCTTCTCGTCACCGGTGAGCTGACCCGCGAGGGCCTTGTTCAACCGGGCGTTCAGCTCGGCGGCGGTCGGCTTGGGCAGGTTGGGCACCGTGGTGGCCGCGGGCTCGCCGCCCTCTTCCTTGCCCGACTTGGCGTCGCCCGTTTCGAAGGCGCCGCCCTTGGCAGTGGTGGTTGCCGCGCCGGTGCTGGTCGAGTCGGCGTCGGAACTGCACGCGCTGAGGCCGAGCGCCGCGACGATCGCGACGATCGCGACGAGAACGGCAGCGGATTTCACTGGACGGTTGTTCACTACAACTCCCATGATCATGGTCGAAACGGTCGGGCTAGAGCTGGTAGCCGCTGGTGCAGTTCCAGTGCTTGATGTAGGCGTTGCCCGGATTGTTGTTCAGCGCTTCGCGTTTCGCGCCGCCGATCGTCGACGCGGAGCCGTAGCTCCACCACCCGCGCGAGATCGCGATGGCTCCACACCCGTTGCGGTAGGACACCTTCACGTCGCACCCGCCACCGCCACCGCCACGCAGGCAGGCCGACATGGCACCGGCCTCGGCATCGGCGTAGCTGCCGTAGTCGGTGGCGTATCCGTAAACCCCCGGTTTGACCGACACCGCGATGGCGCCGTAGTTGCCCGACTGCGCCTGGGCCGGTGCGATGTGCCCCGCGAACACTGCGGCTGCGGTGGCACCCAGCACGGCCGCGCTGGTGAGCATTCTCTTCACTTGTAGCGTCCCCTTCATCTGCACGGGTCGACGACCCGATAGAGCGCAGTCAACGTACCGAGGGTTACGGCGCCTGCGCCAGCCTCACGAGCCCGCGCACGCCCGAATCAGTGGCGATCGACAAGGATTCCGTAAGTTCGGGCCCGCGAAACGCGGTCCCCGGCGAGATTTCCCCACGCTGACCGGGGCGCTGCGACCTGCGCATCCACCCTGGATCACCGCGGCGAGCACGGTGGGACCAGTGTTGCGGATGGTCTCGGAGGTGTTCGAGCGGCTAGCCTGATGGTCATGGCAGGTAAGTCCCGCAGCACCACGACCTCTCGTGCGCGGGCGGGATCGACCAGGGGGCAGACGCCGGCGGCGCGGTCTCGTTCGGCGACCCCGCGAGCGACGGCGGCTCCGCGTGGGCGCACCACGCCCGTACGCAGGCCGGTCAAACGCGCCTCCAACACCGCACCGCTGGCGGTGATCAGCCGCGGGATCGGGAGCGGTTGGACCATGCTGGCGCGCGGCGTCGGCGCCACCACCCGCACGCTGAGCCGGGCGGGCGACCTGGACCACGGGCACCGGCGCGACGGCATCGGCCTGGCGCTCATCGCGTTGAGTGCGATCATCGCCGCCGCGATGTGGCTGTCGGCGGGCGGGCCGGTCGGCCGTTTCCTCGAAGACATCGTACGGGCGATCGCCGGTTCCGCGGCCGCGCTGGCGCCGATTCTGCTGGTCGCGCTCGCGGTGGTGCTGATGCGCACCGAACCACATCCGGAGATCCGGCCACGGCTGGTCCTCGGTGGGCTACTCGTCGTGCTTCCCGCTCTGGGGATCTGGCACCTGGCGGCTGGTTCCCCCACCGACGCGGACGGCCGCGCCACCGCGGCAGGCGCGCTCGGCTATGCGATCGGCGGACCGCTCGGCCAGGGCCTCACGCCGTGGCTCGCGCTGCCGATCCTGTTGCTGGCCATGATGTTCGGCGTCTTGCTGCTCACCGGAACCACGGTGCGCGAGGTGCCTGCCAAGCTGCGCGAATACTTCGGCCTCGGCGAATACGCCGACGACAGCGACCCCTACGACCCGGCCAACTACGACGCCGACGGATTCCCGGTGCACCGCAACCGAACCCGTCGCCGCGGCCGCAACCCCGACGACAACTACCCGCCCGACGAGTTCGGCGGCTCCGACGCGGTCACCGAATCACTGGGCGAACCGCCGCTGCGCGATGCCAAGCCGATCGAGGAACCGCCCGCGCCCGCACCGAAACCGGCGCGCAAGCGGCCGGTGGTCAAGCCGGTCGATCAGACCCCGCCGCCGCCACCGGAACCGGAGTTCGTCACCGATCGGGTCGTCGACGGCGACTACACGCTGCCCCCGCTGACACTGCTGCTCGACGGCGACCCGCCCAAGAAGCGTTCCGCGGCCAACGAATCGATGATCGAGGCGATCACCGAAGTCCTGGTGCAGTTCAAGATCGACGCCGCGGTCACCGGGTTCGTGCGTGGCCCCACCGTCACTCGCTACGAGGTGGAGCTCGGTCCCGGCGTCAAGGTCGAGAAGATCACCGCGCTGGCCCGCAACCTCGCCTACGCCGTCGCCACCGAGAACGTCCGCCTGCTCGCGCCCATCCCCGGTAAGTCGGCCGTGGGCATCGAAGTGCCCAACGCCGACCGCGAATTGGTGCGCCTGGCCGACGTCCTGAAGTCGCCGCACACCCGCAACGATCACCATCCGCTGGTGATCGGTCTCGGCAAGAACATCGAGGGCGAGTTCGTCTCGGCGAACCTGGCCAAGATGCCGCACTTGCTGGTGGCCGGTTCCACCGGTTCGGGTAAGTCGAGTTTCGTGAACTCGATGCTGATCTCGCTGCTGCACCGGGCCACCCCCGAGGAGGTCAGGATGATCCTGATCGACCCGAAGATGGTGGAGCTCACGCCGTACGAGGGCATTCCGCACCTGATCACGCCCATCATCACCCAGCCGAAGAAGGCCGCCGCCGCGCTGGCCTGGCTGGTCGAGGAGATGGAGCAGCGCTACCAGGACATGCAGGCCAACAAGGTCCGCCACATCGACGACTTCAACAAGAACGTGCGATCGGGCAAGATCACCGCGCCGCTGGGCAGTGAGCGCGTCTACCGGCCCTACCCGTACATCCTGGCCATCGTCGACGAGCTGGCCGACCTGATGATGACCGCACCGCGTGACGTCGAGGACGCGATCGTGCGGATCACCCAGAAGGCGCGTGCCGCCGGTATCCACCTGGTGCTGGCCACCCAGCGGCCCTCGGTGGACGTGGTGACCGGTCTGATCAAGACCAATGTGCCCTCGCGGCTGGCGTTCGCCACCTCCTCGCTCACCGACTCGCGCGTCATCCTGGACCAGCCGGGCGCGGAGAAACTGATCGGCATGGGCGACGGGCTGTTCCTGCCGATGGGTCAGGGCAAGCCCACCCGTTTGCAGGGCGCGTTCATCTCCGACGAGGAGATCCAGGCCGTCGTCGAGTTCAGCAAGACCCAGGCCGAACCCGAATATCAGGAGGGCGTCACCGCGGCCAAGGCCGGCGAGGTCAAGGACGTCGACCCCGATATCGGCGACGACATGGACGTGCTGCTGCAAGCGGTGGAGCTGGTGGTCACCTCACAGTTCGGTTCGACCTCCATGCTGCAGCGCAAGCTGCGCGTCGGCTTCGCCAAGGCGGGCCGGTTGATGGACCTGATGGAAACGCGCGGCGTGGTCGGGCCCAGCGAGGGCTCCAAGGCGCGCGACGTACTCATCAAGCCCGACGAATTGGACGGGTTGCTGTGGTCGATCCGTGGCGGTGATCCCGGTGCGTCCGAGGACGAGTGACGCCGTTCCCGGTTTGCTCTGACCGCGCCGGAAGCAGGCGGCGACGAACGAGGAGGGACCTGGCACGGCTCATGGTCGGAAACGGCCCGGGGTCGGGCGAAAATCGCCTGTCAGGCGATGAAGCGGGCGCGCGCGAGGCGGGTACCCGGCTTCACGGCACCGGGGCTGTGCCGGTGCATCGCGGTGGGGCGCTGGTTCTGCGCGGTGGATTCGTACACGGCTGGCTCCTCTCGGGGCTGTGGTCGGGATATGCGGTGACGGTAGCAGCGGTAGCGAACCGGGCGAAAGCGCTTTTCCGTGTGCGCGGCGGGTGCGTCGGCCGCCGATGTGTGTGAAATCATGACGGGCAATCGTTCCGCAAAGCCGACTGAAACGGACAATTCGGGCATGATGGGCGACATGAACTTCATCGATCGGACCACCACATGCAGGTGACCACGCTCGAGTGGGTGATCACCGGACTGGTGATCCTCGGCCTGTTCGTCTTCGACTTCTTCGCCCACGTGCGCACCCCGCACGAGCCCACCTTCAAGGAATCGGGCATCTGGTCGGCCGTCTACATCAGCTTGGCGCTGCTGTTCGGCCTGTTCGTCGCCTGGAAATGGGGCGGCACGTTCTCGGGGGAGTACTACGCGGGCTTCGTGACCGAGAAAGCGCTCTCGGTCGACAACCTGTTCATCTTCCTCATCATCATGAGTACCTTCGCCGTGCCGCGGATCTACCAGCAGAAGGTGCTGCTGATCGGCATCGTGCTGGCGCTGGCGATGCGCGGTGTGTTCATCGCGGTCGGCGCGGCCGCGATCAGCGCGTACAGCTGGGTGTTCTACCTGTTCGGCGCGTTCCTGATCTACACCGCGATCAACCTGCTGCGCGAGAGCGGGCACGAGGTCGAACACGAGAAGAAGCGCGACAGCTACATCGTCTCGCTGGCCAAACGGATCCTGCCCACCACCGACGAGTACGACGGCGACAAGCTCGTCACCCGGATCAACGGTAAACGCGTGGTGACGCCGCTGCTGCTCGCACTGCTGGCGATCGGTTTCGCCGACCTGCTGTTCGCGCTGGACTCGATTCCGGCGATCTACGGTCTCACCGAGGAGCCGTACCTGGTGTTCACCGCCAACGCCTTCGCGTTGATGGGTCTGCGTCAGCTGTACTTCCTCATCGGCGGACTGCTCGACCGCCTGGTGTACCTGTCCTACGGCCTGGCCGCGATTCTGGCGTTCATCGGCGTGAAGCTGGTGCTGCACGCGCTGCACGAGAACACGCTGTCGTTCATCAACGGCGGTGAGCACGTGAGCGTCCCGGAGATCTCCACGGCGGTCTCGCTGAGCGTGATCATCGGCATTCTGATCATCGCGACAGTGGCGAGCCTGCTGCGTACCCGCCGCACCAACGCCTGACACAAGCCGACGAACAGCACTGCCCGGAACCGCAGGGTTCCGGGCAGTGCTGTATCCGGGTGTCGGCTACTCGGCGAAGGCGCCCATCACGGGCAGCCACTCGACCGCACGGACGGCGTCGATCAGCCCCAGTTTCGCGAACGGATCGTTGGTCAGCAGCTCGGTCAGCGAGGGGGCGTCCTCGGCGCGGAACAGCAGCAGCGCGCCCGAACCGTCGGGGTAGGGCCCGCTACTGAGCACCGTGCCCGCGTCGACGAGCGCGTTCAGCCAGCCGCGATGCTCGGGTCGGTTGGTCGCGCGGTCGGCCGCCGTCGCATCGGAGTAGGTGTAGTGGACAGCGAAGATCGGCACAGTCGATCACTTTCTCGCGAGGGATTCTCTACAGGGTCAGCAGCATGCGGGTATTGCCGAGGGTGTTCGGCTTGACGAAGCTCAGGTCGAGGAATTCGGCGACACCGGTGTCGTAGGAGCGGCACATCTCCGCGTACACCTCGGCGGTGACGGGCGTGCCGTCGATCTCGACGAACCCGTGCCTGCCGAAGAAGTCCACCTCGAAAGTGAGCACGAACACACGCTGCAACTGCAGTTCGCGGGCGACGGTGACCAGATGCTCGACCACCGCGCCGCCGACTCCGCGCCCCTTGACGACGGGATCGACTGCGACAGTGCGTACTTCGCCCAGATCGGCCCATAGGACGTGCAACGCGCCACAGCCGACGACCTGCCCGTCGAGCTCGGCGACCCAGAACTCCTGCACCGATTCGTACAGGGTGACCAGGTTCTTCTCGAGCAGGATGCGGCCCGCGTACTCGTCGACGAGGCGCTTGATCTCGGGGACATCGGAGGTTCGCGCTCGTCGGACGACCACGCCGGAAACAGGCGCCACAGTGGGCGCGGCAGGATGCGCGTCGCTGGTCGAACCGCTCAAGGGTCCCCGTGAGGTCATGGGTGCACAGTAGTCGGCCGGGTTACCGATAGTCTGAACATGTGCCGCACATCCTGTCGTTCCGCTCCTCGCATCGCGCCGGGCTCGACGACCGGATCGCGCGGCACCGATCGTGCGAGCAAACAGCTCGCGAAACCGTTGGATTTCGGCGCAGTGCCGGTGAGTGCCGAGAGGGCAGCGCATGAACGGTCAGCGCATGGAGGCGGTAGCTCGAGTGGTCACGCGAGGCGCCCGGTCATGCCACGAGGACAGGGCATGAGCGTGCGACCCGAAGAGATCGATCGTGGGTCGAGTGCGGTGACGCCGATGCACGGGGTGGTGGAGAGCCAGGTTCCGCTGCTCAATATCGCCAACGTGCTGACCATCGCGCGCATCGTGCTGGTGCCGCTGTTCGTGCTGGCGCTGTTCGCCGAGGGTGGGCACGACACCCGTTGGCGGGTCATCGCCGCGGCGGTCTTCGGCCTGGCCGCGATCACCGACCGCTTCGACGGGCAACTGGCCCGCAAATACGGATTGGTCACCGATTTCGGCAAGCTCGCCGACCCCATCGCGGACAAGGCGCTGATCGGCGCCGCGCTGATCGGGCTCTCGGTGCTCGGTGACTTGCCGTGGTGGATCACCCTGGTCATCTGCGGCCGCGAAATCGGCATCACGCTGCTGCGGCTGGCGGTCGTGCGGCGCGGGGTGATCCCGGCCGGACGCGGCGGCAAGCTCAAAACGCTGGTGCAGTCGGTGGCGATCGCGCTGCTGGTGCTGCCGCTGTCGGGTGTCTTCGCCACCGCGGGCATGTGGCTGATGTACCTGGCCGTGGCGCTGACGGTGGTCACCGGTGTGGACTATGTGGGGCAGGCGGCCAGGGTGTGGCTGGCGGGTGGACGGTCACGCTCGTGAGTGATCCGCTCGTCGACGGTGCGCCGGTCGCCGAACTGGTCGAGGCCCTGAACACGGCGGGTCAGACCGTCGCCACTGCCGAATCGCTCACCGCGGGTCTGCTCGCGGCGACGGTGGCGGGAGTTCCCGGTGCGAGCGCGGTGCTGCGGGGCGGCTTGATCGTCTACGCCACCGACCTCAAGAGCCGTCTGGCCCGCGTCGACGACGAGCTGCTCCGCACCGATGGACCGGTCGCCGCCTCGACCGCCGAACAGCTCGCTGTGGGGGCGCGCGAGCAGTGTGGCGCGGACTGGGGTCTGGGATTGACCGGGGTCGCCGGACCCGATTCCCAGGACGGGCATCCCGTCGGCACGGTATACCTCGGGTTGGCCGGTCCACATCACAGTGAAGTGGTCCGGTTGAAACTGCACGGTGACCGGTGGACGATCAGACTCGGTGCGGTGCACAGTGCGGTGCGGGAGTTGCTGCGCTGTGTCAGTGTGAAGTAGCCCGGTTCGGGAACCACCGGTCCATGCTCGACGTTGTGCCAGAAAGAGGTGAGCACCGCTACGGCGGTGACACGAGGTGGAGGAGAACGAGATGACGCTGCTGCGGGAGGCAATCGGGGACAGTCTGCGGCGTGCGCGTCTCGCCCAGCATCGAACGCTGCGCGAGGTGTCGACCTCGGCGCGCGTGAGCCTCGGCTATCTGTCGGAAGTGGAGCGCGGCCGCAAGGAAGCCTCCAGTGAACTGCTCGCCAGCATCTGCGAGGCACTCGACGTGCCGCTCTCGCGCGTGCTCTGGGACGTGAGCACCCTGATGGCGGGCGCGGACGGCTCCGCGCCGCGCGAACCCGCGCTGACCGGCCCCGCCGCCGAGCGCGAGCCCGCCGAAGCCGAGCCTGCCACCCTGCCCGAACCCGCTGCGGGCGAGGCTTCCGCCTCCGCGAGCGCGGCGGCCGAGCAGGGCGCGCGCATCGGCATCGCCGAAGACACCCGCATCGTCATCCCGGCCCCGAGGGCCGAGATGCTGGTACTGGTGAAGGGAATGTGACGCGGCGAACCCTGCGCCCGGCGCGCGAGACGCTGCACACCGCTGGTGAGAACGGATAGATTCTCATCAGGCGTCGAACGGTCCGGCCACTGCCGGTCCGGGTGCCGCATGGTGAAGGATAAGCACGTATCTGGTGCGTGACGGTCGCGTACCACCAGTCGCACGAGCGACGCACAGATGGAGGCGGGATCAATCGATGGCTAATCCGTTCGTGAAGGCCTGGAAGTACATGATGGCCCTCTTCGACTCCAAGATCGAAGAGCATGCGGATCCGAAGGTCCAGATTCAGCAGGCTATCGAGGAGGCGCAGCGTCAGCATCAGGCGCTGTCGCAGCAGGCGGCGTCGGTGATCGGTAACCAGCGTCAGCTGGAGATGAAGCTGAACCGCCAGCTCGACGAGGTCGAGAAGCTCAACGCCAACGCCCGTCAGGCCGTCACCCTGGCCGATCAGGCACAGGCGGCGGGCGACACCGAGAAGGCGATCCAGTACACCAACGCCGCCGAGGCGTTCGCCGCCCAGCTGGTCACCGCCGAGCAGTCGGTGGAAGACCTCAAGGTGTTGCACGATCAGTCCCTGCAGGCCGCCGCACAGGCCAAGAAGGCGGTCGAGCAGAACGCGATGATGTTGCAGCAGAAGGTCGCCGAGCGCACCAAGCTGCTCAGCCAGCTCGAGCAGGCCAAGATGCAGGAGCAGGTCTCGGCCTCGCTGCAGCAGATGGATTCCACCCTGTCCGCGCCGGGCTCCACGCCCAGCCTGGACGCCGTGCGCGACAAGATCGAGCGCCGCTACGCCAACGCGCTCGGCTCGGCCGAGCTGGCGCAGAACACGGTGCAGGGTCGCATGATGGAGGTGCAGCAGGCCAGCGTCCAGATGGCCGGGCACAGCAAGCTCGAGCAGATCCGCGCCTCCATGCGCGGTGACGCGTTGCCCACCGGCAACAACAACTCGGCGATCAACCCGGCCGCACCGGCACCGAACATCGACAAGGGCCAGGCGGCTCAGCAGTAGTACGTGATCCGGCGACGGCGCGGAAACCGGCGGCAACGCCCGTGGCCGCGCCATCAACGGTGTGGCGTGACGACCGGCATACGGGGGAAGGACACCGATGAGCGGGAAAATGCGGCGCGACCGTGCCGAGATCGTGGATCCGGCGGCGATCGCGCAGGCCGCGATGGCAGGTTCGGTGCCCGCGACCCTGCGTGGGGTCGGTGAACAGGCACTGGTCGCGGTGCGACGCTGGGCCGATCCGCGCGAGCGTGAGCTGCGCCGTCGGCGCCGGGTGCGCAGGCGCAGTTTTCAGCTCGGCACCGCCTCCGGTATCACCACGGTCGGCGCGGTCGGCTTGGCCGTGATCTCCGCGCCCGCCTGGGCGGTCGTGGTGATCGGTGGTGGCGCCATCGCCTTCGTCACCGGTACCGCTCTCAGCGCGCGCCGCTACCTGGAGTTGCGCAACAAGCCTTTGCCCCAGGCGGCTTTCGTCGCCCGCAAGTCGCCCGGCCTGCGATCGGCCGCGCGCGCCCCCATCCAGCGCCTGATCCGTGCTGAACGGGCGCTCTACGACCTCGGCGCCCAGATCGCGCGCACCCGCCGTCTCCCCGAAGACGAACTGCGCGACCTGCTCGAGACGGCCCGCTCCGGCGCGGCCGCCCTGCACGCGCTCGCCACCGACGTCGTCGCTATGGAACAGGCCGCCGACACCGTCGGCCGCGCCAACCCCGACACCGTCGCGGCACTGAAAACCACCGTCGCCGGCGTGCTCACCCGCCTGGAGACCGGCGTGGTCGAGTACGAACAGCTCGTCGCCGCCGCGGCCCGCATCCTCGCGGTTCCCGAGGACTCGGTCCTGGCATACCAGTTCAACGGCATCGTCGCCGATCTTCGTGAAGCCGCCGACCGCCTCGACGGCTGGGCCCAAGCCCTCACCGAGATGGCCGACCAGGGCCCCGACTTGTTCGCCGGCGGAACGGATTCCGTCCGCTAGCCCCTCTCGGACCACCGCGACTTTTGATCGGCACGCCGGTCCGGGACGCGGCGTGCCGGCCGAATGGTCAGGCTGGGGCGATGGCCTTGCGCAGTGCCGCGAGTTCGGTGGCGCGGGGATCGGTGACGGTGACGGACTCGGGGTTGTCGAAGATCCGGACATTCTTCTCGTCGGTCGTGAATGGGGCCCAGCCGGTGGTGCCGTCGATGGCGAAAGCAACCCAGGCGGCGTGGATTTCGTCGGCCAGTGCCTGGGGCGGGGTGGGCCCGGTGAGGGTATGGGCGTCGTCGATGGTGTCGAAGACGAACGGAACTTCCAGGACGTGGCAGGCGCCGAGGCCGGGAAGGCCGGTGGGCCACGCGAATTCGTACACATGGGCGGGGGCGGTGGCGGCGCAGGCCTCGGCGAAGTCATAGGTGCCGGAGCGGAAGCTCATGTCGGTGAGGACGGCGTTGAAGATCTCGGCGGGGGTGGCATCCGGGCGCTCTGTCGAATAGACCTGGGCGACAGCGGGATCGATGCCGTAGCGGGTGAGGACGAACGGCAGGGTGTCGGTGGTGATGGCGGCGGCGAGCCCGGCCGGGACGGTGAAGAAGCGGAACTCGTCGGCGGTGGTGCCCGCGATGAGGGGGACCGCGCGATCGGGATGGGCGCGCAGCACCTCCGTCGGCGGGCCCTCGACGATGTCGTTGTCGATCACCGGGAACAGGCTCATGATGCCGCCGCCCAGCTGGATCACCGAGTCGCCCCAACGCTGCGGATCGGGGTCGGTCATCACGGCCAGCGCGACGGCGTTCTGCGCGGTACGCAACTCGTCCGGGCCCAGCTTTCCGAAATCCTCCGCGGTAGGCGATATTTCGAGCTCGGCGGCCAGCGCGGCGGACACCTTGCGCGCGTCCTCGGGATCGGCGGCGACCGCACCGTTGCCGCTCTGCATGATCGCCCGGCGGAACAGCCCGGCCGTGTGCGGTGCGGCGATCAGCGCCGCGACACTCATTCCGCCGGCGGACTCACCGAAGATCGTCACATTGTCCGGGTCGCCACCGAAGGCGGCGATGTTCTCGCGCACCCAGCGCAAGGCGAAGATCTGGTCGTGCAGACCGCGATTCGACGGTGCGCCTTCGATCTCGGCGAAACCCGACACACCGAGCCGGTAGTTGATCCCCACCATCACCACGCCGTCGCGCGCGAACGCCGACCCGTCGTAGATTGCCCGGGCGTTGGACCCGCGGACGAACGCGCCACCGTGAATCCACACCAGCACCGGTAGACCCGATGCGGCGGAGTCGGGCGTCCACACGTTCGCGTTGAGGTACTCGTCGCCAGGGATGCCGTCACTGCCGATGAGGGCGTGGATCGGTGCGGGATACGGCGTCTGTGCGCAGGTGGCGCCCATTTCGGTCGCGTCTCGCACGCCTTCCCAGGCCGGCGCGGCCTCGGGGAGCTGGAAACGTTTCGGCCCGACCGGCGCCGCCGCGTACGGCACCCCGAGAAAGCGGGTGATCCCGGCCTCGGTGTGGCCGCGGATCGCGCCGCTCGTGGTCGTGACGATGGGTTCCATGACAAGTCCTCCTACGCGCGGTGAGCCCCGATTATGGGCGCTTGTCCGGTTCGCCGTCAGTCGTTTGCCTACGGAACGAGCGGTCCGGCCAGTACTCGTTCGCCCGCCGCGCGGTCGCCGTCCCAGGTGAACTCCGTGTCGTCGCCGGATTTGCGCCCCCACAGGGCCAGGAGCAGGTCCGACGCGGTACCCGCCAGCTCCGCCACCGGCTCGCCCGGACCGTAGGTCCAGGTGCCGCCGGTATCGGTGGCCCGCAGCCGCAGCGCCACCTCGGGTTCGACCGCCAGGCCGCGGTGGATCATCCGGGGCGCGAACAGTGTGAAGACCTCGTCGATGCCGTCGACGGCGAGATCGGGGTCGAACGCGTCGGCCTTGCCGAGCGCGTTCTGACCGTCCCACAGGTGCATGAGGGTCTCGTGGGCGCGGCGCCGCCGCCAGAAACCCACCGTGCGCGGCATGGACCGGGTGAAGGTCCAGGCCTCCTGGTTCTCGTCCGCGGACAGCGAGCTCACCATGGCGTCGGCGGTCGACTCGTACCACTCGCGCAGGGCCGCGGGATCTCTCGGCGCGGGCTCGCCCTCGAAATCGCCGCGCAGCTCGGCCACCGCGGTGACCACCCAGAGGTTGCCGCGCCCCACGTGGTCGACGAGGTCGTAGAACGCCCAGTCGCCGCAGGACGGCACCGGCGCGGCCAGATCGGTGTCGGGAGTGATGAGCTCACCGAAGGCGGTGAGCTTCGCACAGAGCAACGCCAAGTAGTCCATGTCGATCACGGTAGCCCGGCTGCGCCCGCGATCTCGGGGTGAACCCTGATCTACACCCGGATATCGGTGCTGACCTGGTGATCTATTGCTCGCCGGGTGGGAGGATCGAAGGTGTCGGATCGCTGGACGGCGGTCGCAGAGGTGAAGGAGTCGTCATGGTCTTGAAAGTCATCGGCATCGTCGTGGTCGCGGTGATCGCGTTCTGGATTCTCGGCGCGCTGATCGAGGCGCTGATGCCCATCCTGGTGATCGGGGCGATCGGCACCGGCGTGTACCTGCTGTACAAGGCGATGTCGGGGAGCGACAAGACCCCGATCAGTTAGTCGTCTGTGGTTAGCATGGCGGGGTGGAACAGGTACCCGAGGACTGGCAACGCGGACTGGTGATCGTCGCGCACCCCGACGACATCGAATACGGCGCCGCGGCGGCGGTCGCGCGATGGACGGGGCAGGGCAAGGACATTCGCTACCTGCTCGTCACGCGCGGCGAGGCGGGGATCGCCGGGATGCCACCCGCGCAGGCCGCGCCGTTGCGGGAGATCGAGGAGATCTCGGGCGCCCGTGAGGTCGGCGTGCACAGCGTCGAGTTCCTCGACCATCCCGACGGCCGCATCGAGGAAGGTCTGCCGCTGCGAAGGGAACTCGCCGCCGCGCTGCGCAGGCATCGCCCGGAGATGGTGGTGCTGTTCAACTTCGGCGACACCTGGGCGCCCGGCGTGGTCAACAGTGCCGATCACCGGGCTGTCGGCCGATCGGCGATGGACGCGATCTCCGACGCGGGCAACGAGTGGATCTTCCCCGAAATCGCTGATCTGCCACCGTGGTCGGCGCGGTGGGCTGCCGTGGTCGGTCCGGTGGCCACCCATGCTGTCGACGTGAGCGCTCAGCTGGAGCAGGCGCGCGCGTCGTTGTCGGCGCATCGGCGTTATCTGCAGGTGCTGAGCCCGGTGCCGGTGGAGGAGCAGGTGCGCGAGATCGTCAGCTTCGCCACGGGTCCCAAGGAAGGGTTCCCCGCCGAACACGCCGTCGGGTTCGAACTGTTCACCTTCGGCGGCTGATCAGCGAACACTCTCGATGATGTTGCGGTGCAGGAGCGATGGGTGGCGTCGGCATCAGAGCCGTCGGGCCGCGACGCGCTCGACCAGTGGCCGCCAGTCCTGAAGCGGGGCGACTCGGAGGCCGACCACCTTGCCCGCGTCATCAGCCCTGCGCAGCGCCAGGGCCGCGGTGAAGTCGGGGTCCGCGCAGAACGCCTCGGTCTCGGCGGGTGTCATCGTCCCGCCCTGCGCGATGAGCGTGCGCCGACTCGATGCCGACAAACCGGCGGCGTGGGTGGAATCCGTTGCCACCAGAAAGCGTTTCGCGCTCACGTGTAGTTCGATCAGGCGCGCTACCCGGGGGCCGAGCAGCGCGCGCACCGCGTCGGCTCCGTGCCTGCCGTGGCCCGCGTCGTCACCGGGGAGAAGTACGTGGCCGATGTCGTGCAGCAGACCCGCGACCTGGAGCTCTTCGTCATCGGGGAAGTCGCGGCGGAGCAACTGTGCGCACTGGCGATCGTGATCGAGGATGTCGACCGGATCGCCGGTCCGGTCCGCGGTGTCCCAGGCGTCGGCGCACCGCTCGAGCAGCGCGAACAGGTCGTCGACGGTGTCGATACCGGGGTGTCGCACGTGCTCGCTCCTGGTGGTGTCGCTGGGACGGATCGGTCTCGCGGCGGTCAAGATAGCGCAGAAATCGTCGATCGGTCGTCCGAGGTGGGCGGGGCCTGGAGGTATGGCAGGGTGGGCGGATGCGAATAGCTGTGGTGGCCGGGCCCGATCCAGGGCATGCGTTTCCCGCGATCGC
The DNA here is from genome assembly GCF_042668615.1 of Nocardia sp. NPDC057272. NCBI lineage: Bacteria > Bacillati > Actinomycetota > Actinomycetes > Mycobacteriales > Nocardiaceae > Nocardia > Nocardia sp. NPDC057272. The sequence continues at coordinate 321,920 of NZ_JBHUYK010000005.1, forward strand.
GTTGTGTCTGCGATTGCTGGCCGCGGGCGACGAACCCGTGTTGTTCACCGGGCCGAGATGGCTGGATCAGGCACGCTCGGCGGGGATCAGCGTGCGCAAGCTCAAGGGTCTCGCGCCGCGCCCCACCGACGACGACACCGACGCGGGCGCCCGGATCCACGAGCGCGCCGCCCATATCGCCACCGAGAACCTGCCCGAACTCAGCGCGATGCTGCCCGACCTGATCGTCTCCGACGTCCTCACCGCCGGCGGCGGGATGGCGGCCGAGCGGCTGGGTCTGCCGTGGGTCGAGTTGTCACCGCACCCGCTCTACCTGCCGTCGAAAGCCTTGCCGCCCATCGGTAGTGGCCTGGCACCGGGGGAGGGTGTGCGTGGCCGGATGCGCGACGGTGTCCTGCGCACGATGACCGCGCGCGCGGTCCGCGCCGGACATCGTCAGCGTTCGGCGGCCCGCGAAACCATCGGCCTGCCCGCCGAGGACCCCGGCCCCGCCGCCCGCCTGGTCGCCACCCTGCCCGCGCTGGAGATGGACCGCCCGGACTGGCCCGCCGACACCCACGTCGTCGGGCCGCTGCTGTGGGAACCGACCGATGCCGTACTTCCACTGCCTCCCGGCGATGCGCCGTTGGTGATGGTGGCGCCGTCGACCGCGCACACCGGCGTCGCCGACATGGCCGGCGTCGTCTTGTCCGGTCTGGCCGGACTCGGTGTGCGCGCTGCGATCTCGACCCTGGACACCCCACCGGCGGACCTGCCGGAGTGGGCCACCGCCGGCCTCGGCCGTCAGGACGAACTGCTCACGCACGCCGCGGTCGTCGTCGGCGGTGGTGGCCACGGCCTGCTCGCCAAATCCCTGTCCGCGGGCGTGCCGGTGGTGACCGTCCCCGGCGGTGGTGACCAGTGGGAGCTCGCCAATCGCGCGGTGCGGCAGGGCAGTTCGGTGCTGGTGCGTCCGCTCACGCCCGAGGCGGTCGGCGCCGCGGTGCGGCAGGTGCTCGACGGTCCCGCCTATGCCGAAGCGGCTCGTCACGCCGCCCTCGGTCTGGCCGAGGTCGAGGACCCGGTCCAGATCTGCCACGACGCAGCGAAGCGGTAGCGGCCCGTCGGGCGTCGGCCGGGTAGGCCCGCGGCTCATGGTGGGCCGAGCGGGCCCTGTCGGCGTTCGCCGAGCGCGAGTATCTTGGGCAACGTGCGATTGACCGAATTCCAGGAGCTGATGCACACCGAGTTCGGCGTGGCGCGCGCCGACGCCATGCTGACCGATCACGTGATACCCCAGCTGGGGCGCACGGGCGCGGTGGCGATCGACAACGGCGTCGACCCACGCGAGGTGTGGCGGGCGCTGTGTGCCGACTTCGACGTACCTCCGAACCGGTGGTGACCAGGCCATGGCCGTGACAGCGCAGAACTCGGACACGCGACCGTATCGGTTCGACGAGCGGCTGCGGATGATCCCGGTCGACGCCGAGACGCTCGCGGCCAGGGTCGCCCTCGCCGACCCGCACGATTTTCCCGGCCTGCGCAGGCTCGGCATCGCGCTGATGCTGCTGGGGCGCTACGACGAAGCCCTCGACCGGCTCGATCAAGCCCTCGAACTGGCCGACACCGAGCGGCGCCGGATCACCGTCTGGATCAACCTGGCCGATGTCTACCGGTATCACGGCGAGCCGGGGCACGCCGAGATCCTCTACCGCCGGGCGCTGCACGCCAGCCGCGCGCTCGACCCCGAACTCGTCTCCTTCGCCGCCCACCACCTGGGCAAGTCACTGGCCGAACAGCACCGTCCGCTGGAGGCGCGCGAGCTGCTCAACGAGGCCATGCGGCTGCGGGTGGCCGACGGTGATTCCGAACTCATCGAGTCCACCCGCGCGGCCCTCGACCATCTCGACGAGCTGGCCGTGCCGCTGCCGCCGGTGATCGAGGAGCTGCTCGGGCCGGTGCCGGAGTGGTCCGACGATCACGAGGGCTGCGACGGGAACCTGGTGCGGTCGGGTGGGTACTGGATCAAGCGTGGTCCGCGGGCGGTGGCCGAGCACGCCCGGCTGACCTGGTTGCGCGACAACGGGATCGCGGTGCCGGACGTGGTCGCGTTCGCCGAGGACGTTCTCGTTCTCGCGGATGCGGGTGGTTCGCTCGCCGGACAGACCGATCCGGCCGAAGTCGGTGCCCAGATGGGCCGCGCCCTGCGGTCGTTGCACGACCTCCCGGTGCCGAGCTGCCCCTTCGAGGGTGGTCTGGATCTCAGCCTCGCCCGCGCCCACCGCCATGTGGTCGAGGGGTTCGTCGACCCCACGGATTTCGACGACGATCATCGCGACCTCGCACCTGCCGCGATACTCGAGCATCTGCGGGAGCGGCGCCCGGCCACCGAGGATCTGGTCGTCACGCACGGCGATTTCACGCCGGGCAATGTGCTCACCGGCGGCCTGCTCATCGATGTCGCGACGCTGGGCGCCGGCGACCGCTATCGCGATCTGGCGCTGGCCGAGCGCGACCTGGCCGGGGACTTCGGCGTCGCGGCGGTCACGGCGTTCTACGCCGCCTACGGCCTGAGCGAACCCGATCGCGCCAAGCTCGACTACTACCGGCTGCTCGACGAGCTGTTCTGACGAGGCGCTGCTCAGCTGGTCTTGGCGTAGTGGCGCGCGGCCTTGGTGCGGTTGCCGCAGGTCGCCATCGAATGCCAGCGGCGGGTGCCGTTCTTGGACGTGTCGTAGAAGAACAACACACAGTCGGGGTGCGCGCATTGGCGGATCCGCTGCGGTGCCTGCGCGATCAGGTGCAGCAGATTGTCGGCGGCGAGCCAGCCGGGTAGCCACGCCGGGTCGTCGACCTCGGGGATGTCTCGTGGCCCCTCGTCGGTCAGTTCACGGCGGATCCGCCCGTGGTCGAGGACCTTGTTCAGTGCGGTGTGGTCGGCGCGAGTGACGGCGTCGTGGACGGCTGCGCGTGCGGTGTGCAGCGCGGTGAGGGAGTGGTCGTCGGCGGGTACGCGATCGGCGAGCCCGATGAGCTCCAGCCAGGTGCGCAGCCCGTCGAGATCGGCGAGCAGATCGCCGGGTTCGGCGCCGGCCCACCGGGTGTTGAGCAGGTCGAGAGCAGGGGGTTCGCCGGTGTGCGGACGGGGATCGCGCATGCCCGAGGTTATCAACACGCCCCTCCTAACTGTCTAAAAGTCTTTCAAGGGTTGACGAAGCGGTGAGCTCATTCTATGTTCTAACTGTTCAACAACCGATAGGCAGTTAACCATTCCGGGAGGAAACCATGACCACCGTCGCCGCACCTGTGCTCACCACCGGTCATATCGGACTCAACGTCGCCGATCTCGACCGTTCCGTCGACTTCTACCGCCGTGGCCTCGGCTTCGAACAGCTCGGCACCGGCGCCGACGGCGAGCAGCGCTGGGCCTTCCTCGGTCGGGGCGGTGCGCTGGTGCTCACGCTGTGGCAGCAGAGCACCGGCGCATTCTCCACCAGCACACCGGGCCTGCATCACCTGTCGTTCCAGGTCGACGATGTCGACACGGTGCGTGTCGTGGAGTCGGCGCTGCGCGAAGTCGATGCCGAGTTCTTCCACGACGGGGTGGTCGCTCACGGTGAGGGCGCGTCCTCCGGTGGCATCTTCTTCGCCGATCCCGACGGCATCCGGCTCGAGGTGTACGCGCCGCTGGGTGCCGACACCGCTCCCGCGCCGGCCGGGCCTGCCCCGACGTGCGGATTCTTCTGACCCCCGGGCAATTCACGTCGTAGACAGGAAGGGCGAGGATGTTTCACTCCGGAGAGCTGGCCGTGCAGCGACGCATGGGGCAGTCCGACACGGCTGCTCGCGTCGGCCGTTCGATCCGAACCGGGATTCCGGCGGTCGCCGCGTCCTTCCTGGCCGAGCAGTCGATGGTGGTGCTCGGCGCCGCCGATCCGGCGGGGCGGCTGTGGGCGAGCCCGCTCACCGGTCCCGCCGGGTTCGTGCACGCGATCGATGACGTGACCATCGACATCGACACGCTGCCCGAGACGGCTGATCCGCTCTCGGCGGCACTGGCGGGCGACGTCGAGGTCGGGCTGATCGCCCTGCAGCCGCAGCGCCGCAGGCGAATGCGCGTCAACGGCACGTCGGCGGTACGCGACGGCGGAATGCGGATCACCACCGAGCAGGTCTACGCGAACTGCCCGAAGTACATCTCGCGCAGGCAGATCCGGGAGGTGTCCGCCGCCGGAGAGCCCGGCCCGGTGTGGCGCGGCACGGCGCTCACGCCCGCCGCGGTCGAGATGGTGGGCGCCGCCGACACCTTCTTCGTCGCCACCGCCGATGGTGACGGGCACGCCGACGCCTCGCACCGCGGCGGCAATCCCGGTTTCCTGCAGGTGCTGTCGCCGGCGCGGCTGCGCTGGCCGGACTATCGCGGCAACTCGATGTTCATGACGCTGGGCAACCTCGCCGTACAACCGCGCTGCGGGCTGCTCGTCGCCGATTGGTCGACCGGCGCGCTGCTCCAGCTCACCGGCCGCGCCGAATTGATCTGGGACAGCGCGGCATTCACAATCGGTGCGCAGTGCGCCGTCGACTTCACCGTCGAGGAGGCGATCGAACGGCCCGGTGCGCTCGCTGTGCGCTGGGGGCCGCCCGAGCTCTCCCCGAACAACCCCTGATCACACCGAAAGGCCTTCCATGCGTCCACCATTGCCACCCTTCGACCTCGACTCCGCGCGCGCGAAGGTGCTCGCCGCCGAAAATGCCTGGAACACCCGGGATCCCGAACGCGTCGCCGCCGCGTACACCGAGGATTCGAGCTGGCGTAACCGCGACGAGTTCTTCACCGGCCGTGCCGCGATCGTCGACTTCCTCACCCGCAAGTGGTCGGCCGAGAACGGCTACGCGCTGCGCAAGGATCTGTGGGCTTTCCACGACAACCACATCGCCGTGCGCTTCCAGTACGAGTGGCACGACGCGTCGGGGCAGTGGTGGCGCAGCTACGGCAACGAGCAGTGGGAGTTCGCGGCGGACGGGCGGATGGCGCGGCGTGAGGCCAGCATCAACGACGTGCGCATCGAACAGTCGCAGCGGCGGATCTTCGGGCCACGCGCCGAGGGCGACGACTCGGTGCTACCGCAGCACTGAGGACCGGTTTCGCTCCCGGATTGCTGGTCGGAGCGGCTGCTTCGCGTGTTGGTGGGCGCGTCGCTTGACTCGAATGGGTGTTCGACTAACCTGGGCGCCAGAACTTGTCGGTGCCGGCCTCTACTGTGGGCGCCAACCAGAGAGACACTCACCTCGAGAAGGGGCACACATCATGGCACCGCAGGCCTACGATCGCGACAAAGCGCTGGAACTGGCACTGGCGCAGGTGGAGAAGAGCTTCGGTAAGGGCGCGGTCATGCGCCTGGGCGAGGAGACCCGCCAGCCGATCGCGGTCATCCCGACCGGCTCCATCGCGCTCGACGTCGCGCTCGGGATCGGCGGGTTGCCGCGCGGTCGCGTCGTGGAGATCTACGGCCCGGAATCCTCGGGTAAGACCACCGTCGCGCTGCACGCCGTCGCCAACGCCCAGGCCGCGGGCGGTGTCGCCGCCTTCATCGACGCCGAGCACGCCCTCGACCCCGACTACGCCCGCAAGCTGGGCGTCGACACCGACGCACTGCTGGTCTCCCAGCCGGATACCGGTGAGCAGGCCCTGGAGATCGCCGACATGCTGGTGCGCTCCGGCGCCATCGACATCCTCGTCATCGACTCCGTCGCCGCCCTGGTGCCGCGCGCGGAAATCGAAGGCGAGATGGGCGACAGCCACGTCGGCCTGCAGGCCCGCCTCATGAGCCAGGCGCTGCGCAAGATGACCGGTGCGCTCAGTAACTCCGGCACCACCGCCATCTTCATCAACCAGCTGCGCGAGAAGATCGGCGTCATGTTCGGCTCCCCGGAGACCACCACCGGTGGTAAGGCGCTGAAGTTCTACGCCTCGGTCCGCCTGGACGTGCGCCGCATCGAGACCCTCAAGGACGGCAGCGACGCGGTCGGCAACCGTACTCGCGTGAAAGTGGTCAAGAACAAGGTCGCGCCGCCGTTCAAGCAGGCCGAGTTCGACATCCTCTACGGCCAGGGCATCTCCAAGGAGGGCTCGCTCATCGACATGGGTGTCGAGCACGGCTTCATCCGCAAGTCCGGCTCCTGGTACACCTACGAGGGCGACCAGCTGGGTCAGGGCAAGGAGAACGCCCGCAAGTTCCTGCTGGAGAACACCGACGTGCGCGACGAGGTCGAGAAGAAGATCAAGGAGAAGCTGGGCATCGGCGCCGTCCTGACCGCCGAGGCCGACGCGCCCGCCGACTTCTGAGCCGATGACCACGCCGAGCCCCGGCGGCCACCGCGATTCGGCCGACCCGGTCGAACAGATGCGCAGGCAGCTGGCTCGCCTCGGAATCGAGGTCGAGCCGGAGCCGGTCACAGCGCCCGCGGTGGGGCGCGGCAGGGGCACGGCCGATGGACTCGTCCGGTCGGCTCGTGACACACGGGCCGACCTGGACGCGGAGAGGATTCGGTCGGGTGCGGGCGATCCGCAGCGCGCGCACCCGACCGGATTCACCGATGGGGACAAACCACCGCATTTCGCTGCGCGGGTTGGTGATGATCATGAAGAGTGGGGGAGTGCGGGTCGGCGACGACCCCGCGGCGCACGACGCGAACGCAAGTCCGCGCGGCGCGACGAAGTCTCCCTGTCGACCGTCGTCGGTGGTGACGACGGACGGCAGGCGGATCCGGTGGCGGCCGGATCCCAGCCGGGAGAGCCCGACAGGCGGGCCGGCGCACGCCGGCTCGCCCCGGGCGACCGTCCCGATGCGACTCTGGAGCAGGCCAAGGACGTGTGCCTGCGATTGCTCTCGGTGCGTGCTCGCAGCCGCGCTGAACTGGAGAAACGCCTCGGCGAGAAGGGGTTCCGCGTCGAGGTGACCGAGGCCGCTCTCGAACGGTTCACCGAAATCGGTCTGATCAACGACGCCTCGTTCGCTGAACAGTGGGTCCACGAACGACACACCTACTCCGGCCGGGGTAAGAAGGCACTCCAACGTGAGCTGCGCGAGAAGGGCGTCGCCCCGGGCGACGCGGAAGAGGCGTTGTCGATGGTCACCGACGACGCCGAAAACGCTCGCGCCGCCGACCTGGTCCGCCGAAAACTGCGCACCCTTCCCCGGGAGATAGAACGCGACAAGGCGGTCCGCCGCCTCGTCGGCATGCTCGCCCGCCGCGGCTACGACCAATCCACCGCCTTCGCCGTCGTCACCGCCGAGTTGGACGAAGCGGGGTTCGAACGCACCGCGCCCCGGCCCACCCGTGCTGCCGGCGCGGGCGAGCAGGCGCCGCCTGCCGACGCGGCAGGTGGCTCGTGGCAGACACGCCGTTCGCCGCCGCGCGGTGCTGGTCTTTCGGGCGCCGACGAAACCGTCGAAGAGACCGACGAAGCGGACAGCGCCCGCCCTTCGCGCCCGACTCCCGGCGACGAACAGGCCGCGATCGACCTGGTTCGGCGCAAACTCCGTTCCATGCCCGCCGATCTGGACCGCACCAAGGCGACGCGACGCCTGGTCGACATGCTCGCCCGCCGCGGCTACAGCGCGTCGACGGCCTTCGCGGTGGTGAAAGCGGAACTGTCGCAGGCGGATCAGTGAGGCCCGCATGGACGCGGCACTACGCGCCGACCCGTTCCAAAAGTATCGCGGAGGCTCGGAGTAGGCCGTGGTGCGACAAGGTTTTCGACTGCGGAGACAAGCGCCGAACTGCCGCGAGGGCTGTACGCGGCGCGTAAGATGATCACGCTTGGCGAAACCTGGTTCAGCGCAGGCTGATTCGCCGCATCGGTGACGATGCGGATGTGGGGACGGGATGTTTCACCCGGTTCGGGGTGGGAAATCCGGGGAGCAGGGCCGTAGGCGGCCGCCGAACGACGGGGAGGTGGACCCTGGACGCGTTGTGGTCGTTCGTGGTGAACCGGCGGGAGCAATTGCTGGTCGATTCCTATCTGCATGTGTCGGCGGTGGTGCAGTCGCTGGTGCTGGCGACCGTGATCGCCGTGGCACTCGGGATACTCGTGTATCGAAGTCCGCTCGGGTCAGCTGCCGCTACCGCGATGGCGGGGGCGATTCTGACGGTGCCCTCGTTCGCGTTGCTCGGGTTGCTGATTCCGTTTCTCGGGCTCGGTGTCGGGCCGACGATCGTGGCCCTGGTGCTCTACGCGCTGTTGCCGATCCTGCGGAACACGGTGCTCGGGTTGTCGTCGGTGGATCCGGCGGTGACCGATGCCGCGCGCGGTGTCGGGATGAACCGGTTGCGCCTGCTGACCAAGATCGAACTGCCGCTGGCCTGGCCGTCCATTCTCACCGGAATGCGGGTCAGCACCCAGATGATCATGGGCATCCTGGCGCTGGCGGCCTACGCGAAGGGGCCCGGCCTCGGCAACGTGATCTTCTCCGGACTCTCCCGCCTCGGCAGCCCGAACGCGGTGCCGCAGGCACTCACCGGCACCGTCCTCATCGTCGTGCTCGCACTCGCACTCGACGGCGTCCTGGTTCTGCTCGGACGGCTCACTATTCCGAGGGGAATTCGTGACTGACATCGAAACCACCAAGGCGGCAAGCGCTTCCGCGGACTCCGGGGTCGAGATCGTCCTCGACCGGGTCACCAAACGCTATCCCGAACAGCCCGAACCCGCGGTCGAGGAGGTCTCCATGACCATCCCGGCCGGGGAGATCGTGGTGCTGGTCGGCCCGTCCGGCTGCGGTAAGACCACCACCATGCGGATGATCAACCGGCTGATCGAACCCACCTCGGGCACCGTCACCATCGGCGGCCGCGACGCGGGCGCGATCGACGCCGACGAATTGCGTCGCGGCATCGGCTATTCGATCCAGCAGGCCGGGCTGTTCCCGCACATGACCGTCGCCAAGAACATCGCCACGGTGCCCGGCCTGCTCGGCTGGGACCGCCGCCGCACCGCCGAGCGCACCGACGAGATGCTCACCCTCGTCGGCCTCGACCCCGACACCTACCGCAACCGCTACCCTCGCCAGCTCTCCGGTGGACAGCAGCAGCGCGTCGGCGTGGCCAGGGCGCTGGCGGCCGACCCGCCCGTGCTGCTCATGGACGAACCCTTCGGTGCGGTCGATCCGATCACCCGGGGGCTCCTGCAGGACGAATTGCTCCGTCTGCAAAGCGAACTCGGCAAGACCATCGTCTTCGTCACCCACGACTTCGGGGAAGCGGTGAAGCTGGGCGATCGCATCGCCGTCCTCGGCGACCGATCCCGCATCCTGCAATACGACACCCCCGCCGCGATCCTGGCGGCCCCCGCCGACGAGACGGTCGCCGGGTTCGTCGGCGCGACCGCCACCATCGACCGCCTCGGCCTCACCGTCCTCGCCGACCTCGACCTGGACCAGGGCATCACCGCCACCGACGACACCACCCCCGCGGTCTTCACCGCCGCCCTGCGTGACGCGGACCGCACCTGGGGCATCGTCCTCGACGCCCAGCGCCGCCCGCTTCGGCGCGTGACGACCGGCGAACTCGCCCGCGCGGATTCGCCGCGCGACCTCGGCACCCCGATCGGCACCACCCTCCCCGCCGACGCCACTCTGCAAGACGCGCTGGCCGCGCTGCTCACCGAACGCACCGCCTCCGCCGTCGTCGTCGACAACACCGGGACCTACGCCGGAACAGTCACCGTCGACACCCTCATCAACCACCTCGCCGCCACCGAATCGGCGCCGGCATGACGACCGCATCGCATCGGCCGGCCTCCTACGAACCTGCGGTGCCCGCGGGCTGTGCCGCGCACGATCGTGGTCCACACAGGGTGTGCCTGGTTCTCGCTGGTTCGGTGTCGGCGAGCCGAACCAACCAGATCCCGGGTGTCCGTAATGTCGGAGCACAGTGGTCAGCGCTACGGTCACTGGTCGAATCGGACCGGGTGAGGAGATCGATATCGTGACGAATTCTGTTGCCACCTCTTCACGTTCGATCGTCGACGTCCCCGCCGCGACCGCTGCCCCCGCTACCCAGCGGCGCGCGGAATACCTCCGCCTGCTGGCTCAGCCGGTGCTCGTGCTGATCCTCACCGTGGGGGTGCTGGTCTGGGCGTTCCGGCGCGATCTCACCGTCACCCAGCAGGCCAGCATCAGCGTGAGCAATGTCGCCCAGGTGACCTGGCAGCACATCTTGATCACGGCGGCGGTCGTGCTCATCGTCGTGGTGCTGGCCGTGCCGCTCGGGACAGTGCTCACCAGGTCCCGATTCCGCCGTCTGGCACCAATTTTCGTCGGCATCGCCAATATCGGCGCATCGGCTCCGGCGATCGGGCTGATCGTGCTGTGCTACCTGGTCACCCGCACCACCGGGTTCTGGGTGGGTGTCGCGCCGATCGCGTTCTGCTCGCTGCTGCCGGTGCTGCGCAATACGATCCTGGGCTACCAGGAGGTCGACCCCGCCCTGATCGATGCGGGCCGGGGGCAGGGCATGTCGGCGGGACTCGTGTTGCGCCGCATCGAGTTCCCGCTCGCGGTGCCCTACATCCTGGCGGGCCTGCGGACGTCGTTGGTGCTGGCCGTCGGCACCGCCACCCTGTCGTTCATGGTGAGCGCGGGTGGACTCGGCATTCTCATCGACACCGGCTACAAACTGCGCGACACCGTGACCCTGACGCTCGGCGCGGTGCTCGCCGTCGCGCTGGCGCTGTTCGTCGACTGGCTGGGCGCACTGGCCGAACAGTTCCTCGGTCCGAGGGGGTTGCGGTGAGATTCACCGGATTGTTGCGCGGGCTGGCCCCGGTCCTGAGCGTGCTGGTGCTCGCGAGCTGTGGTCTGCAGTCGGGCGGTTCGGTGCCGCTGCCCGTGGGACCGGGCAGTATCGAGCCGGTGCCAGAACTCGACGGTGTCGCGGTGACGGTGGGCTCCAAGGACTTCACCGAGGCCAACATCCTCGGCTTCATGATCGAATTCGCCTTGACGGCCGCGGGCGCGAATGTGCGTGACCTGACCAATATCCAAGGCTCCAACAGCCTGCGCGACGCGCAACTGAACGGCCAGATCGACATCGCCTACGACTACACCGGCACCGGCTGGATCAACTACCTCGGCAAGGAGAAGCCGATCCCGACCGAGGCGGCGCAGTTCGACGCGGTCCGTGACGCCGACCTGGCCGAACACAACATGGTCTGGGCGGCGATGGCGCCGATGAACAACACCTACGCCCTCGTCACGAGCAAGGGCACCGCCGAGGAAACCGGCGTGCGCACGCTCTCGGACTACGCGAAACTCCTCGCGAAAGATCCAGGCGCGGCGGCCACCTGTGTCGGCACCGAGTTCAACGTCCGCCCGGACGGCTATCCCGGTCTGGCCGCCGCCTATGGGATCGACCAGGGCAAGGCCCAGCGCCAGATCGTCCAGGACGCGCTCGTCTACCAGGCCACTGCCGACGCGAAGCAGTGCCGCTTCGGCTCGGTCGCCGCCACCGACGGCCGCATCCCCGCGCTCGAACTGGTGCTCCTCGAAGACGACAAGGCCTTCTTCCCGAAGTACAACGCGTCGCTGGTCATGCACCGCGATTTCGCCGACGCGCACCCCCAGGTTGTGCGGGTGATGGCGCCGATCTCCGCCCGCCTCACCAACGAGGTGATCACCGAACTCAACCGTCAGGTCGACATCGACGGTCGCGAACCCGCCGATGTCGCCCGTGACTGGATGGTCGCCGAGGGCCTCGTCACCGCCGGCTGACCCACCGCGCCGGTTTGCCGAACTGTTACCAGCATCTGCCCGAGATGTCCGGAACGCGTGGGTCGCTCACACCAACGCCTCAGCTTCTCGGGCCATGATGGACGGCGGTAGAGACACCGGAAACCAGGACGCGCAGCGGTGGGGGTGCCCGCGTCCAGACTGGGAGGCTGACGCATGACCATCGAATTCCGCAAGGTGACAGTCCTCGGGACGGGGGTGCTCGGATCCCAGATCGCCTTCCAGACCGCCTTCCACGGGTTCGACGTCACCGCCTACGACATCGACGACGCGGCGCTCACCGCCGCACGCACCCGATTCGATGGACTCGCCGCGGTGTATCAGCAGGACGTGGCAGGCGCCGATGCGAGCAACACCGCGGCGACCGCGGCGCGCATCACCCTGACCACCGACCTGGCCACCGCGGCGGCCGAGGCGGACCTCATCATCGAGGCGGTGCCGGAGGTACTCGAGATCAAGCGCGACCTGTACGGCAAGCTCGGTGCGCTCGCGCCCGAACGCACCGTGTTCGCGACGAATTCCTCGACGCTGCTGCCCAGCGACATCGTCGACTACACCGGGCGCCCCGATCGGTTCCTGGCGCTGCACTTCGCCAACCACGTCTGGAAGTTCAACACCGCCGAGGTGATGGGCACCGAACGGACCGATCCGGCGGTGTTCGCCGCCGTGGTCGAGTTCGCGAAGGCCATCGGCATGGTGCCGATCGAATTGCACAAGGAGAAGGCGGGTTACGTTCTCAACTCGCTGCTGGTGCCGTTCCTGAATTCCGGAATCGAGCTCGCCGCGGGCGGATACGCCGAACCCGCCGCGGTCGACGAGACCTGGCGCATCGCCACCGGCGCGCCCATGGGCCCGTTCCAGATCCTCGACATCGTCGGCCTGACCACTCCGTACAACATCCTGATCAACGGCAGCGACGCCCACAAGAAGCTCGCGGCCTGGCTCAAGGAGAACTACATCGACAAGGGCAAGCTCGGTGCCGCCACAGGAGAGGGGTTCTACCGCTACAGCGAATAGTCCCGCTCGACTTTCCGGAACGGACAGAGGAGACGGATGTACTACAGCAGTGGCAATTACGAAGCGTTCGCCCGGCCGCGCAAACCCGAAGGGGTGGACCGCAAATCGGCCTGGTTCGTCGGTGCCGGGCTGGCCTCGCTCTCCGGCGCGGCATTCCTCATCAGGGACGGGCAGCTGGCGGCCGACAAGATCACCGTGCTGGAGCGGCTGGCCTTGCCCGGTGGCGCGCTCGACGGCATCAGGGAACCGAAGAAGGGTTTCGTCATTCGCGGCGGACGCGAGATGGAGAACCACTTCGAATGCCTGTGGGACCTCTATCGTTCGGTGCCGTCGATCGAGATCGAGGGCGCCAGCGTGCTCGACGAGTTCTACTGGCTCAACAAGGACGACCCGAACTTCTCCCTGCAGCGGGCCACCGTGAAACGGGGCCAGGACGCGCATACCGACGGCTTGTTCACCCTCACCGATCGCGCGCAGAAGGACATCGTGAAGGTGTTCCTCGCCACCCGCGAACAGATGGAGAACAAGCGCATCGACGAGGTGTTCGGCCCGGACTTCCTGGCGAGCAACTTCTGGCTGTACTGGCGCACCATGTTCGCGTTCGAGGAATGGCACAGCGCGCTGGAGATGAAGCTGTACCTGCACCGGTTCATCCACCACATCGGCGGCCTGCCCGACTTCTCCGCGTTGAAGTTCACCAAATACAACCAGTACGAGTCGCTGGTGCTGCCGCTGTACCGGTGGCTGCTCGACCAGGGTGTGCGATTCCGCTTCGACACCGAGGTCACCGATGTCGACTTCGACATCAGCGGGCCGCGCAAGCAGGCCACCCGGCTGCACTGGGTGTCCGAAGGGGTCGAGGGCGGGGTCGACCTGACCGGGGACGACCTGCTGTTCGTCACCATCGGCTCGCTCACCGAGAACTCGAACGAGGGCGATCAGCACACTCCCGCCCGGCTCGACGAGGGACCTGCCCCGGCCTGGGATCTGTGGCGGCGCATCGCCGCCAAGGACCCCGCGTTCGGCCATCCGGAGGTCTTCGGCGGCCACATCCCGGAGACCAAATGGGAGTCGGCCACGGTCACCACCCTCGATGACCGTATTCCCCGCTACATCCAGAAGATCTGCAAGCGAGACCCGTTCAGCGGCAACGTGGTCACCGGCGGCATCGTGACGGCGAAGGACTCGTCCTGGCTGATGAGCTGGACGGTGAACCGGCAGCCGCACTTCAAGCAGCAGCCCGCCGACCAGATCGTGGTGTGGGTGTACGCGCTGTTCGTCGACCGTCCCGGCGATTTCGTGAAGAAGTCGATGCAGGACTGCACGGGTGCGGAGATCACCCAGGAATGGCTGTACCACCTGGGTGTTCCCGAAGCCGAGATCCCGGAGATGGCCGCGGACGCCGCGACGTGCGTCCCGGTGATGATGCCGTATGTCACCGCGTTCTTCATGCCGCGCCAGGCCGGTGACCGCCCCGATGTGGTGCCCGCGGGCGCGGTGAACTTCGCCTTCATCGGCCAGTTCGCGGAGACCACCCGCGACTGCATCTTCACCACCGAGTACTCGGTGCGCACCGGTATGGAGGCGGCCTACACGCTGCTCGGTGTCGAGCGGGGCGTGCCGGAGGTCTTCGGCTCCACCTACGACATCCGCTCGCTCCTGGCGGCGACCAGCAAGTTGCGCGACGGCGAGGAGATGAGCCTGCCCGGACCGGAGTTCGTCCGCAATCGACTGCTGAAGAAGCTCGACGACACCGAGATCGGGCCGCTGCTGCGCGAATTCGGCCTCATCGGCGAGGACTAGGAAACGACAATCGGGGCCCGATCCGGACGGATCGGGCCCCGATTGTCGTGTGTGGGACTACTTCTTGGTGATGTCCACGCCGGGCGCGGCGTCGGCGAGGATCGAGTCGGCGGCCAGCACCGCGCCACCGCTCTTCTTCCGCGACCGCAACCGCTTTTCCAGTGTGGTGGCCAGGAAGCTCAGCGCCATGTTGAGCGAGATCATGATCAGCGCGATGACGATCAGCGCGGGGATCGTGTTCTGCAACGACGCGCCTTCTTGCTGACCCGACCGCACCAGCTCCACGTAGGTGATCTGGTAGCCCAGCGCGGTGTCCTTGAGGACAACGACCATCTGCGAGACCAGTGCGGGCAGCATGGCCGTGATGGCCTGCGGCAGCAGGATCAGCCGCATGAGCTGGTTCTTGCGCAGACCCAGCGCCACGGCGGCTTCGGTTTGTCCCTTGGGCAGGGACTTGATGCCCGCGCGCACGATCTCGGCGATGACCGCGGAGTTGTAGATGATCAGCGCGATGACCACCGCGGCCAGCGCCAGCTGATCGGACGGGAACAGGTCGTAGTCGCCGAACACCGCGAACAGGAAGATCATCAGGATCAGCACCGGGATCGCCCTGGCGAGCTCGACGATCGTGCCCGCGACCCAGCGCACCCACGCGTGGTCCGACAGGCGCAGGATCCCGAAGATCATGCCGAAGAACACCGAGCCGATGATCGAGATCACGGCGGCGGTGAGGGTGCCTTCCAGACCGGGCAGGAGATAGGTTTCCCAGATCTCGGACTCGAGGAACGGCTTCCATTTGGCCGCGGTGAACTGGCCCTTGTCGGCGAACGCGTCGTAGAGCCACCAGCCCGCGCCCACCAGCACGACGACGACCAGAACCGAGTACAGGTTGTGACGCAGCCGCGCGCGGGGTCCCGGAGCGTCGAACAGAACCGAAGCGCCGCTCATCGTGCCACCTCGTATCGCTTGGCCAGCCAGCCGAACAACAGCCCGGTCGGCAGGGTGAGGACGACGAAGCCGAGCGCGAAGATCGCACCGATGGTGAGAATGGCGGCTTCGTTCTCGATCATCGCGCCCATCAGGTACGCGGCTTCGGCGACGCCGATGACGGAGGCGACCGTGGAATTCTTGGTCAGCGCGATCAGCACACTGCCCAGGGGCGCGATGACGGCCCGGAAGGCTTGGGGCAGCACGATCAGCCGCAGGTTCTGGGCGAATCCGAAGCCCAGTGACCGGCCCGCTTCGGACTGGCCGAGCGCGACGGTGTTGATGCCCGAACGCAGCGATTCGCAGACGAAGGCGGCGGTGTAGACGCTCAGCCCGATGATCGCCCAGCGATAGTTGATGACCTTGATCTCGTCACTGCCGAGTTTCCACCCGAGGGTGCTGTACAGGCCGAGCGAGGTGAATACCAGGATCAGGGTGAGCGGAGTGTTGCGGAAGACCGCCACATACGCCGCGCCGACCCAGCGCGCGACCGGAATCGGGGATACGCGCATGCCGGCGACGACGGTACCGATGACGAGCGCACCGATCGCCGAGAAGAAGGTGAGTTTGATGGTTACCCAGAACGCATCGAGGATTTGGTTGTCATACCTCGAGATCAGGTCGAACACGGACGCGCGTCCTCCGATCGGTGTGAAAGCCAGCAGGACAACACCGCATCGGTGACCCGGGAAACCCCGGGCCACCGATGGTCAGTGGTTGATCAGTAGCGGTCGATGGTCGGCGGTGCGGGCACCGCGATACCGGTACCCGCGAAGTTCTTCTCCTGCGCGGCCTTCCACGAACCGTCATCGATCATCGCCTGGATGGCGTCGTTGACCTTGCCGCGCAGCTCCGAATCGCCCTTCTTCAGGCCGATGCCGTACTTCTCGGTGGTGAAGGTCTTGTTCACCAGCTTGAAGGTGCCCGGCGACTGCGCCGCGTAACCGGCGAGGATGACGTTGTCGGTGGTGACCGCGTCGATCGCGCCGCTACGCATCGCCTCGATGCA
Organism: Nocardia sp. NPDC057272; assembly: GCF_042668615.1. Classification (NCBI taxonomy): domain Bacteria; kingdom Bacillati; phylum Actinomycetota; class Actinomycetes; order Mycobacteriales; family Nocardiaceae; genus Nocardia; species Nocardia sp. NPDC057272. Next base: position 338,507 of record NZ_JBHUYK010000005.1, read on the forward strand.
CAGCGAATAGGTGTCGTAGGTCTGCAGCTGCGCCTGCGGGTAGTTCTTCTCGATGTTCTGGGCCGGGGTGGAGCCCTTCACCGAGCAGACCTTCTTGCCCGCGAGGGAGTCGGGGCCGGTGATGTCGGTGTTGGCGGCGGGCACCAGCAGGTCCTGGCCCGCGATGTAGTACGGACCGCCGAAATCGACCTTCTCCTTGCGCTTGTCGTTGATCGAGTAGGTGGCCACGACGAGGTCGACCTGGCCGTTCTCGATCAGCGTCTCGCGCTGCGCCGACGGCGATTCCTTGAAGGTGACGTTCTCCGGCTTCACCCCGAGCTTGTCGGCGACGTACTTGGCGACGTCGACGTCGAAGCCGCTGTAGGTGCCGTCGGTGTTGCGCAGACCCAGACCCGGCTGATCGAACTTGATGCCGATGGTCAGCTTGCCGTCCTGGGCGTTCTCGAGGGCGGACTTGTCGCTACCGCCACCACAACCCGCGGTGACGGTGGCTGCCAATGCCAGTGCCGCTGCGCCGATTCCGACGCGCATCGCACGATTGATCCTCATGGGGTTTCCTTCTCCTTGTGACAATGGTGCTGCGAGTCAGTGGCTGAGAATCTTGCCCAGGAAGTCCCTGGCGCGTTCGGATTTCGGTGCGGTGAAGAATGTTTCGGGCGCGGCGTCTTCGACGATCTCACCGTCGGCCATGAACAGCACGCGGTCGCCCGCTCGGCGCGCGAAGCCCATCTCGTGGGTGACCACGAGCATGGTCATGCCTTCCTTGGCGAGGGCCACCATCACGTCGAGCACCTCGTTGACCATCTCGGGGTCCAGCGCCGAGGTCGGCTCGTCGAACAGCATGACCTTGGGATCCATGGCCAGTGAGCGGGCGATCGCCACGCGCTGCTGCTGGCCGCCCGAGAGCTGGGCCGGGTACTTGTCGGCCTGGTTGGCGATGCCGACCCGCTCGAGCAGGGCGAGGGCGTGCTTGCGCGCCTCGTCCTTCTTCTTCCCACGGACCTTCGTCGGCGCCAGCATCACGTTCTCGAGGATGGTCTTGTGCGCGAACAGGTTGAACGACTGGAACACCATGCCCACCTCGGCGCGCAGCGCGGCGAGAGCTTTGCCCTCGTCGGGCAGTGCGACGCCGTCGATGGCGATGTCACCGGAGTCGATCGGTTCGAGGCGATTGATCGTGCGGCACAGGGTGGATTTCCCCGAACCCGACGGGCCCAGGACGATCACGACCTGCCCACGGGGCACTTCGAGGTGGATATCGCGCAGGACATGGAGCTCACCGAAGTGTTTGTCCACGTTGCGCATCGAGATCATCGGCGGAGCAGCGGTGGTGGCTGCGGCGTCGGCGTTCCCGTTCGCGGGTGCGGCGTCGTCGGTCATGGTCAGAAACCTTATGTCCATTCTGGAGAATTGCCCGGCTTTCGAAGACATGCCGTGACGGCACGCCGAAACGACACCTGCTGGTAACCCGGCGGCTGCCCGTTACCTTTGCGTATTATCGTGCGAACGCAACCGTGACGCGCATCACACTCGGGGCTGCCCGTACCCTGGACAGGTGGATTCGACGGTTCAGGACGCGACTGAGGGCGCGACGCAGCACAGCTCTGTGGCGCAGCGCAGCTATGAGGTTCGCACATTCGGCTGCCAGATGAACGTGCACGACTCCGAACGCCTGTCCGGGCTGCTCGAGGACGCGGGCTATATCAAGGCCGCCACCGGCGAGACGCCCGATCTGATGGTGTTCAACACCTGCGCGGTGCGCGAGAACGCCGACAACAAGCTCTACGGCACCCTCGGTCAGCTGGTCCCGGTCAAGCAGGGGCGCCCCGGCATGCAGATCGCCGTCGGCGGCTGCCTGGCGCAGAAGGACCGCGAGACCGTGGTGCGCAAGGCGCCGTGGGTCGACGTGGTGTTCGGCACCCACAACATCGGTTCGCTGCCGGTGCTGCTCGAGCGGGCCCGCCACAACGAGCAGGCGCAGGTGGAGATCCTCGAATCGCTCGAGGCGTTCCCCTCGACGCTGCCCGCCAAGCGGGAGTCGGCGTACGCGGGCTGGGTGTCGATCTCGGTGGGCTGCAACAACACCTGCACGTTCTGCATCGTGCCCTCGTTGCGCGGCAAGGAAGTGGATCGCCGTCCGGGAGACGTGCTCGCCGAGGTGCAGGCGCTGGTCGACCAGGGTGTGCTGGAAGTGACCCTGCTCGGACAGAACGTCAATTCCTATGGCGTGAACTTCGTCGATCCCGAGCAGCCGCGCGACCGCGGCGCGTTCGCGCAGCTGCTGCGCGCGACCGGACAGATCGAGGGCCTCGAACGCGTGCGGTTCACCTCCCCGCATCCCGCGGAGTTCACCGACGATGTCATCGAGGCGATGGCGGCCACCCCGAACGTCTGCCCGCAGCTGCACATGCCGCTGCAATCGGGTTCGGATCGGGTGCTGAAAGCGATGCGCCGTTCCTACCGCAAGGAGCGTTTCCTCGGCATCATCGACAAGGTGCGCGCCGCGATGCCGCACGCGTCGATCACCACCGACATCATCGTGGGCTTCCCTGGCGAGACCGAGGAGGACTTCCTCGAGACCCTCGACGTGGTCCGCCGGGCCCGCTTCACCAGCGCCTACACCTTCCAGTACTCCAAGCGTCCCGGAACTCCGGCCGCCGACCTGCCCGACCAGCTGCCCAAGCAGGTCGTGCAGGAACGCTTCGAACGCCTGATCGCCTTGCAGGACCAGGTCTCCTGGGAGAACAACCAGGCGCTCATCGGCACCGAGGTGGAACTGCTCGTCGCCGAGGGCGCGGGCAAGAAGAACGCGGTGACCGCGCGGATGAGCGGTCGTGCGCGCGACGGCAGGCTGGTGCACTTCCGGCCCGGCGACGTGACCGGCATCCGGCCGGGCGACGTCGTCACCGTCGACATCACCGAGGCGGCGCCCCACCATCTCATCGCCGACAGCGCGGTGAAGTCGCATCGGCGCACTGCCGCCGGTGACGCGCACGAACGTGGAATCACGCCCAAAACGGCGCCGATCGGTGTCGGGCTCGGGTTGCCCCGGATCGGCGCACCGGTCATCGAGACGGTCGAGAGCGGCTGTTCGACGGGGTGCTCGTCGTGAGCGACGACGAATCTACTACCGGTCGTAGTGGGTCGGATGCGAACGGCGCGTCCGGTGATGGCACAGTGGGACCCGCCAACGACCAGCCTGTGGACAGGAGCGGACACGCGGTGAACCCGGCGCGCAACGACGAGGATTTCGAACAATTCCGCGGTGAACTCGACGCGGTCGAGCGCCGCATCGCCGGTGAGATCGACCCCGGCGCGCGAGCGCTGGTGGTGGCGGGCGCGGTCTTCGCGCTGCTGATCTCGCTGGTCCTACCGACCGCGGGTACGGCGCGCGGCTTCGACGTGCTGCTCGACACCGACGCGGCGGGGGTCGAACACATCGGCTTGCCGTCGCGGATCTTCGTGTGGCTGGTCATCGTCTTCGGTGTCGGCTTCTCGCTGCTGGCGCTGACCACCCGTCGCTGGATACTGGCCTGGGTCGCCTGCGCGGGGTCGGCCGTCGGCTCGGTGTTCGGTGTGCTCTCGATCTGGCACCGCCAGACCCCCGGTCTCGGCAACTATCAGGGCGCGGGTCCGGGGATCGGCCTGATCCTGGGCACCCTCGCGATCATGGTGCTCACCTTCCACTGGGTTCGTGTGGTGTGGAGTCGCACCGCCGTGCAACTCGCCGCGGAGGAACAGCGCCGCACGGCGGCCCGCGAAGCCGAAGTTCGCGACCGCAAGCGACTCAGCGGCGAATAGTCCTGCGAGACAAGAAAACCCCCGACCGGATCGGTCGGGGGTTTCTTTCTGTCTCACTCAGAGATTGCTGACCGCGCCCTCTGCTGCTTCGGCCCATTCGCGCCACTGCTGTGCCTGCTCGAGCGCCTTCTCCGCATCGCGCTTCTTGCCCGCCGCGGTGGCCTTGGCGGCCTGCTCCTCGAACTGGGCCACCCGCTCACGGAACTGCGCGGCTCGCGCGACGGCCTCGGGATCGGAACGACGCCACTGCTGATCGGCCGCGTCGCGAACCCGCTTCTCGATGGCGCGCAGCTTGGCTTCGAGCTCCTGCATGCGCTCGCGGGGGACCTTGCCGATGGCGTCCCACTTGTCCTGCAGCTCGCGCAGCACGTTGCGGGCGGCGTCCACACCGTTGGCCGGGTCGATGTGCTCGTAGGCGGCCAGCAGTTCCAGCTTGGCGGCGGCGTTGTGATCGAACTCGGCGTCGCGCTCGCTGACCGCCGCGTTGCGGGCGGCGAAGAACACATCCTGGGCGCTCTTGAACCGTCGCCACAGCGACTCGTCGGCCTCGCGCGGTGCCCGGCCCGCGGCCTTCCACTCGGTGAGCAGGTCGCGGAACACCGCGGCGGTGCCGGTCCAGTCGGTGGAGTCGGCCAGCTCCTCGGCGCGCACGCACAGCTCTTCCTTGCGCGTCTTGGCGGTGGCGCGTTCGCGGTCGAGGTCGGCGAAGTGGGCGCCGCGCCGGCGGTTGAACGCCTCACGGGCCTTGGAATAGCGCTTCCACAGCGCGTCGTCGACCTTGCGGTCGACCCCGCGGATCGACTTCCACTCGTCGAGGATCTCGCGCAGCCGGTCGCCCGCGGCCTTCCACTGGGTGGATTCGGCGGCGATCTGCTCGGCCTCGGCGGCGAGGGCTTCCTTGCGCTCGGTGTGCTCGTGGCGGGCGCGGTCCTTCTCCTCCTTGGCGTGCGCGGCAGCTTCCTCGGAGTGTTCGGTGATGACCTGTAGCCGGGCGGCGAGGCCGTCGATATCGCCGATGACGGCCGCCGTCGGCAGCGTCTCGGCCAGTGCCAGCGCGGCGGCCTTGGTCTTGCGGGCGTCGGCCCCCGCGGCCAGCCTGGCCTCGAGCAGCGCGACCTCGGTCGCCAGATCGTCGAAGCGGCGGCCGAAGTGCGCCAAGCCCTCGGCGACGTCGCCCGCCTGCCAGGAGCCGACGATCCGTTCGCCCTCCGCGGTCCGCACCCACGCGGTGCCGTCTTCGTCGACCCGGCCCCACTTGCTCGGGTCGGTGGCACTCGGCACGATCACGGCGTGCGGATGCGGTTGATCGGGGCCCGGCGCCGGTTTCACGGCATGGGGTTTCGGCGGACGCGGAGCATTCCCGCCGGGCTTGGGGGTACCGGACGGTCGCGGGGCCGGACCTGGGGTGGGCTTCGCGGTTCCGTTGCTGTCGGTCATTGCTCTCCGTCCCTGCCGCGCGTCACGGCTGCCTGGTTACGCCCTAGCACATCCCATTGAACCCGGTTCGAGCCGCGGAAACCATCGATCCGGAGGATCGAATAGCGGATTTCCTGGGATTTCGTCCCGGACGACGTGGGTAGTCGCACCTGAAAACACTAGCAATCTCGGCGGGCATCACTACGCCGGACACTCGCAGACCGCCGCGCGCCCGCGCCGCGCCGGATGTGGGCCCCGGTGCGCGCTGCGGCTACGGTTACCGCGTGTTCTCGATAGCGGCCCTGGTCCCGTCGCCGCCGATGCTGGTGCCCGAACTGTGTGGGCGAGTCCCGGTGTCCGGCAGCGATCCCGACGATCCGACCGTGGTGCTGCGCGCGGCCGCCCTCGACGCCGCCGCGGCCCTCGCCGAGGCCGCGGGCCGGTGGGTCGTCGTCGGGGTCGGTAGCCATGACCTGACCTACGGTTCGGCGACCCGGGGGACCTTCCGTGGGTTCGGCGCCGATGTCGTCGTCGGGCTCGGTCCGGCGGGCGAGGACACCGGTCCAGCAGACGCTCAGCTTCCCCTTCCGGTACTGGTCGCCGGATGGTTGCGGGAGCAGGCCGCGCCCCGGATCTCGGTGCGGGCCCGGCTGTTCGCCGCGGGCACGTCGGCCACCGAGTGCGCCGCGGCGGGCGCCGCGTTGCGCGCCGAGCTGGACAGCGAGCAGGACCCGTGCGCGGTGCTCGTCGTCGCGGACGGTGCCGCGACGTTGACGGTCAAGTCGCCCGGCTATCTCGACGAGCGGGCCACCGCTGTTCAGCACGACCTCGACGCGGCGCTGCGCACGGGTTCGCGGGCCGGTTTGGCCGCGCTCGACCCGGAACTGTGTGCGGCGCTGCTCGTCGACGGACGCGCCGCCTACCAGGTCCTCGGCGGTCTGTTCGCCGCCGATTCGGCCGATCCGCGGGTCCGTACCCTGTACCAGGGCGCACCCTATGGCGTCGGCTACGACGTGAGCGTGTGGCAACCGGGTGGACGGGAAGGGATCGACGAGTGACGAGCAGACCGATCGCGGTCGTCGGCCCCACCGCCACCGGGAAATCCGACCTTGCCCTCGATCTCGCCACCGAACTCGGCGGCGAGATCGTCAACATCGACGCGATGCAGCTCTATCGCGGAATGGACGTCGGCACCGCGAAACTGCCGCCCGACCAGCGGCGTGGCATCCCGCACCACCTGCTCGACGTGCTCGACGTCACCGAGACCGCGACTGTCGCCGCCTACCAGAGCGCGGCTCGCGCCGTCGTCGAGGACATCATGGCGCGCGGAAAGACCCCGGTCATCGTCGGCGGTTCGATGATGTACGTGCAGGCGCTGCTCGACGAGTGGGATTTCCCGGCCACCGACCCCGAGGTCCGCGCCCGCTGGGAAGCGCTCCTGGAGCAGGGCGGGGTGCAGGCGCTGCACGCGGCGCTGCGAGAGGCCGACCCGGTCGCCGCGGCGACCATTCTGCCCACCGACGGCCGGCGCATGGTGCGCGCGCTCGAGGTGGTCGAGCTGACCGGTCGCCCGTTCGCCGCCTCGGCCCCGACCATCGGCGCCCCGCGCTGGAACGCCGCGATTCTCGGCGTCGACCGGGAGACCGCCGCCCTCGATGCCCGCATCGAGACCCGCACCGCCCTGATGTTCGAACACGGTCTGGTCGACGAGGTCCGCGCACTGATCGACCGGGGCCTGCGCGAAGGCCAGACCGCCCGCCGCGCGATCGGCTACGCCCAGGTGCTGGCCTACCTCGACGACGAATACGACCTCGACCACGCCCGCGAACGCACCCTGATCGGCACTCGCCGCTACGTGCGACGGCAGCGGTCGTGGTTCCGCCGTGACCCCAGGGTCTCCTGGGTAGACGGTGCCGATCCCGAGCTCGCCGCGACCGCGCTGGCCCTGCTCTCCCCAGCGAACACCGACCCGATAGGACGGACAGCGCAGTGACGCGACGAGTGAGTACCCGCAACGCCTCGGTGCAGGTGTGGCAGGCATACCTCAACAACCGGACAAAACGTCATCGTGACGGCCGGTTCCTCGTGCAAGGCGTGCGCCCGATCACGCAGGCGCTGGCCAATGACTGGCCGCTGGAAACCATGCTCTACCGGCTCGGTGGCCCCGAGCTGTCGAGCTGGGCGCGCGAGATCCTCGACACCGCCGACGTGCCGCAGGTGGGCCTCGTGCCCGAGCTCATGGCGGAGTTGGGGGAGAAGGCGGCGAGCGCACCGGAGATCGTGGCGGTCGCGGTGTCGCGACACCCTGACCTCGCCGACTACGCCCCCGGTGAGCCGGGGGAGGACGCACCGGTGGTCGTCGTGTTCGATCGCCCGAACTCGCCCGGCAACCTCGGCACCCTGATCCGCTCGGCCGATGCGTTCGGCGCGTCCGGGGTGATCGTGACCGGCCACGGCGCCGACCAGTTCGACCCGCAGGCCGTGCGCGCCTCGACCGGCTCGCTGTTCGCCGTGCCGGTGCTGCGCGCGGCGGGCCCCGGGCAGGTGCTCGAATTCCGGGACCGCCAGGCGGCGCGCGGCATCCCCACCCGCATCGTCGGCACCGATGAACACGCGCCGGGCACCATCTACGACCACGACTTCACCGAGGCGACGATCCTGGTCGTCGGCAACGAGACCACCGGCATGAGCTCAGCCTGGGCCGACGCGTGCGACGACCTGGTCACCATCCCGATGGGCGGCACCGCCAGTTCGCTCGGCGCGCCGTCGGCGGGGGCGATCAGCCTCTACGAGATCGCCCGGCAGCGGCGTACCTTCGCCCGGTAGTGAAACCGTCGACGGCGCAGAGGAGAATGACGGACGTGTCCGACATCGAATTCAGCAAGGGCCACGGCACCCAGAACGACTTCGTGGTGCTGCCCGACCTCGAGGTGCGCCTCGACCTGACGGCCGACCGCGTCGCCGCACTGTGCGACCGGCAGCGTGGCCTCGGCGCCGACGGCGTGTTGCGGGTGGCGAAGGCCGGTGCGTTGCTCGCCGCCGGTGTGCTGGAAGCGCTGCCGGAGGGCGTCGGCGCCGACGACTGGTTCATGGACTACCGCAACGGTGACGGGTCGATCGCCGAGATGTGCGGCAACGGAGTGCGGGTCTTCGCGCACTACCTCAATGCCACCGGGCTCGAACAGCGCACCGAGTACGTCGTCGGCAGCCGTGCGGGCGCCCGTCCGGTCGTGGTGCACGCCGCCGGCCGGACCGACGGTGAGGTGACGGTGGACATGGGCGTCGTCCGCGAACTCGGCCCGTCCACCGCGACCCTGGCGGGCTGGGCACTGGCCGGCATCGGCATCGATGTCGGCAATCCGCATCTGGCCTGCGTCGACGACAGTCTGACCGTCGACGCGCTCGCCAAACTCGACCTGAGCGTTTCCCCTGGCTTCGACCCGGACCTGTTCCCGCACGGGGTGAACGTCGAGATCCTCACCGCGCTCGACGCGGACAACACCGTCGACATGCGCGTGTACGAACGCGGCGTCGGCGAAACCCGTTCCTGTGGCACCGGGACCGTGGCCGCCGCCGCTGCCGCGCTGACCGCCGCCGGTGTGTCGATCGGCACCGAATCCGGCGAGGTCACCGTGCGTGTGCCGGGCGGGCAGGTGCGTGTCGGGATCGCCGACGGGCGGGCCTGGTTGCGCGGTCCCTCGGTACTGGTGGCCTCGGGAAGTCTGTCGCAGTCCTGGTGGGACGCGCAGTAGCACCGATAACCGCGTGCACGCTGTCACCCGGACGTGGCAGCATAGAGAACGTATGACGAAACCAGTAGAACCCACAGAATCCACATCGGCCGAGCACACCACCGCGGCCGATCCCGACGTGGCCGCCGATCGCGGTGACGTCGATGATGCGCTGGCCCGCCACGCGGCCCGCATGAAACAGCCCGGTTGGGCGGCCGATCCGACCGTCGGCGAGATGCAGCTCGACGAGCGCACGTCGCTGCGACGCGTCGCCGGGCTGTCCACCGAGCTCACCGACATCACCGAGGTCGAGTACCGCCAGCTACGCCTCGAGCGCGTGGTGCTGGTCGGTGTCTGGACCAGCGGTAGTTCGGTCCAGGCCGAGGGGAGCATGGTGGAACTGGCCGCGCTCGCCGAGACGGCGGGCTCGGAGGTGCTCGAGGGGCTGATCCAGCGTCGCGACAAGCCCGACCCGGCCACCTACATCGGCTCCGGCAAGGCCGAAGAGCTGCGCACGGTCGTTCTCGACACCGGCGCCGACACGGTGATCTGCGACGGTGAACTCACGCCCGCGCAGCTCACCGCGCTGGAGAAGGTCGTCAAGGTGAAGGTCATCGACCGCACCGCGCTGATCCTCGACATCTTCGCCCAGCACGCCACCTCTCGCGAGGGCAAGGCCCAGGTCGCGCTGGCGCAGATGGAGTACATGCTGCCGCGCCTGCGCGGCTGGGGTGAGTCGATGTCTCGTCAGGCCGGTGGCCGGGCGGGCGGCGCCGGCGGTGGCGTCGGCACCCGTGGTCCCGGTGAGACGAAGATCGAAACCGATCGTCGCCGCATCCGCGAACGGATGGCCAAACTGCGCCGCGAGATCCGGGAGATGAAGACCGCCCGTGACACCATGCGCGCGCGCCGCACCGAGAGCGGGGTGCCCTCGATCGCGATCGTCGGCTACACCAACGCGGGCAAGTCCAGTCTGATGAACGCGCTCACCGGCGCGGGCCTGCTCGTGCAGGACGCGCTGTTCGCCACCCTGGACCCGACCACCCGCCGGGCCGCGCTCGACGACGGCCGCGAGATGGTGTTCACCGACACCGTCGGTTTCGTCCGTCACCTGCCGACCCAGCTGGTCGAGGCCTTCCGCTCGACCCTGGAAGAGGTCACCGGCGCCGATCTGCTGCTGCACGTCGTCGACGGCGCCGACCCGTTGCCGCTCGAACAGATCAAGGCGGTCCGCGAGGTGATCACCGATGTGATCAGGGAGCAGGGCACGCCCGCGCCGCCGGAACTGCTGGTGGTCAACAAGATCGACGCCGCCGACCCGAACGAGCTCACCCGGTTGCGCGGCATGCTGCCGCAGGCGGCGTTCGTCTCCGCCCAGACCGGCGCGGGCGTGGAGGAGTTGCGTGAGCGGCTCTCGGAGGTGCTCGGCGGACTCGACGTCGACGTCAGTGTGCTGCTGCCCTACAGCCGTGGCGACCTGCTCGCCCGCATCCACGCGGACGGCCGGATCGTCACCGCCGAGCACGAGGAGGGCGGTACCCGGGTTCGCGCGCGCGTGCCGCACGCGTTGGCCGCCGCCCTGTCCGAGTACGCGCACTCCGGTCCCGCGGAACCGGTGCTCAGCTGATCTTTTTCGCTGATTTGCCCGCCGGTTGCGGACAAATGCCGATGCGACACAGGGATTTTCGAACGCTATGGTCGAATATCGACAGCAGGAGGGTGTTATGTCGAACGACCATCAAGGTACGGAAAATGTGACGAAGAACAGGGTTGCGGTGGGCGACCCTGTTCTCTCGGATGGAGCGCCGCTGAACCCGGCGCCGAGCGAATGGGACATCCGCGCGTTCGAAGCGGTGCTCGCGCCGCTGCGGGCGTGGACCAGCCCGAAGTTCTACGGTCTGGACAATATTCCGGCCGAAGGGCCGGTGCTGATCGTGGCCAACCACAATCTGCTCGGCGGGATCGACGCACCGCTGATCATGCCGGAGATCCTGCGCGTGCGCGGCAGGCTGGTGCGCGGTCTGGCCGAGCATGTGCTGATGGTGCCCGGCGTGCGGGATTTCCTGCATCATTTCGGCGCGGTCCGCGGTACCCGCTCGAACTGCCTGGCGCTGCTCGAGCGCGGGGAGGCGGTGGTGGTGTTCCCCGGCGGTGGCCGGGAGGCGATCCGCCGCAGCGGCGAGAAGTACGAGCTGAAGTGGGAGGGCCGTACCGGTTTCGCGCGGATGGCGATCCAGGCGGGGGTGCCGATCGTGCCGCTGGCGATGATCGGCATCGACGACGCCTACGACATCGTCTTCGACGGTCAGCACCCGGTGATGTCGCCGCTGCGCTGGACCTGCCGCCTGCTCGGGATCAATCCCGAGCTGAGCCCGCCGCTGGTCAAGGGCGTCGGCCCGACGCCGCTGCTCCGCCCGGAACGGTTCTACTTCTCGGCGGGCGCGCCGATCGACCCCACGCCGTGGATGGACGCCGACGATATCGACGGCGCGTCCGCCGATCTGCGTGATGTGGTGCGCAAGGGCCTCGAGGAAGAACTGCAGTTCTTGTTCAACGAGCGTGACCGCGACAGCGGCCGTACGCTGGTCGGCCGCCTGCGCAACGCATTGCCCTGGTGACCGCGACCGCCTGAGCGGCTGGATCGGCGCCGCGGGGCAGATGCGCTCAAGGGGGTGTGGAATGCCCGCGGTGCCGATCTGGTTACCCCAGTTATGCGGACCAAGGTCCGGATAACGAGAGGGTGGCGATGATCGTGACAGAACAGGTCCAGGTCGTGCCCGGCGCCGACCGCAGGCGCTGGCGCAACGAATGGCTCGACTCGCGCCAATCGTTCCCGGCCACCGGCAACTTCGTGCTCGAGGACTACGCGCACGGGCTGCTGCTCGTGCACAACGAGGACATCGTCGACCCGGGCGAGGGCTTCGACACCCATCAGCACCGCGACACCGAGATCCTCACCTGGGTGCTGGAAGGCACCGTGGTGCACCAGGATTCGACCGGACACTCGGGCTTGATCCGCCCCGGCCTCGCGCAGCGGATGAGCGCGGGCGCGGGCATCCTGCATTCTGAGCGCAACGGGGCGGGCTACCGCGAGAAGGAGCGCCTGCACGTCGTGCAGATGTGGATCCCGCCGGACGCGACGGGCGTCGCCCCGAGCTACCAGGAACTCGATATCGAGGGTGACCTCGCCCGCAACGCCCTGGTGCCGGTGGCATCCGGTATGGCGCGCCATCGCGGCGAGGCGGCGATCGGCATCGGCAACCGTCACGCCGCCTTCCACGTCGCGCGGCTGGACCCCGGCCAGGCCGTCACGGTCCCCGATGCGCCCTACGGTCACGTCTTCCTCGCTCGCGGCACCGCCGACTACGAGGGTTACGGCACCCTGGAGCAGGGCGACGCCGTTCGCCTGACAGCGACCGGCGGCCACCGCGTGACCGCGGTGACCGCCGCCGAGCTGCTGATCTGGGAGATGACCGCGACCGCGCGCCGCTAGACCTTGCGGATGACGGTGACGACCTTGCCCAGGATTTGCGCGTCGTTGCCGGGGATCGGCTCGAAGTGCGGGTTGTGCGGCATCAGCCACACGTCCTTACCGCTGCGTTTGAAGGTCTTCACGGTGGCCTCGCCGTCGATCATCGCCGCCACGATGTCGCCACCCTCGGCGACATTCTGCTGACGCACCACCACGAAGTCGCCGTCGCAGATGGCCGCGTCGACCATCGACTGGCCGACGACCTTGAGCAGGAACAGTGATCCCTCGCCGACGAGTTCGCGCGGCAGCGGGAACACGTCTTCCACGGCCTGCTCGGCCAGGATCGGGCCACCGGCGGCGATCCGGCCGAGGACCGGGACGAACGTCGGGGTCGGGCGGCTCGGGTCGACCTCGTCGGTCTGCTGGGGCAGCGTGGTGACCGAGCGGACCGCCTCGTCGAGTCCGCGGACGTTCACCGCGCGCGGCCGGTTCGGGTCGCGACGTAGGTAGCCCTTGCGTTCGAGGGCGCGCAGTTGATGAGCCACCGAGGAGGTGGAGGTGAGGCCGACCGCGTCGCCGATCTCACGGATGCTGGGCGGGTAGCCGCGTTCGGTCACCGAGGAGCGGATGACATCGAGGACCGTGCGTTGACGCACGGTGAGATCCGTCCCGGATCCCGATGTGACGGTGCCGGTGCCGCTTTCGTCACCCGTGTCGTCTGTGTGGGTCACCGTGTCCCGCCCTTCCAGTTGTCGAATTCGCCATCTCGAGGCTAGTCGTGCCACGCCGAACTATCAAACATCTGTTCGAGCATGTCGGGCGTTTCGTGCTGACAGCGGCGCGGGGATCTGGTAGAAATCGAACATCAGTTCGTCGCACAGGTGTTCGAATAGCGGGAGGCATTGCCGCCTCACCAGTACTTTCTCGCAGCAGCGGAGCACACCACCCCGGAGGTTCTTCCGATGAGCACAGCAACCAGCGCCCTGCGTTCCACAGACCCCATCGCCGCCCCGGAGCCCGTGCTCCGCCGGCGCCGGTCCGCCCGCGCCCCACGACCTTTCGCCTTGGTTCGATCGGCGATGTCGCGCCCGGCGGGCATCGAACGCCAGGCCGTCGAAGCATCGTCGGCCGCTCCCATCGCAGGCTCCGCCTCGCCTCGCCGGGTCGCGCCCGCGAGCGTGGCACGCAGTATCGTCCGCTCCGGCGTGTTGAGCCCGCCCGCCAACGGCCTGCCCGCGGCCGAACCCGCCGACATCGTCCGCGTCCCCCGGCGGATCGACCTCACCGACGCCGAACTCGACCTCGCCTTCGCCACCGTGCCCCGCAGCGCGCCGGCGCGCCGTTCCCGTGAGGTCGTTCGCCCGCCGGCGGCGGATCGCGGCCCGCGGCACCGCGCGCCGCACAGCGACCTCTCGCTCTATGCCCGCGGTCCCGTGCGTACCGGCCGCGCGCGGGGCATCCATCCGCTGGATCGAGTCGAGCAGGCCAAGGCCGGGTTCGCCGCGCTCGCCGTGACGGCGCTGGTGACCGCGCTGATCGTCGTCGCCTTTCTCGGGCTCGCCCACGTGCGCGCGGGTAGTTTCGCCGACCACGTCGACTCGACGACGCCCGGAATCTCGGAGCAGGCCGGGTTCGGGTCCGGAGCGCGGTCCGAGCCGGGGCGATGAGTCGAAAATCGCTGCGCGGAAGCATTTTCGGAGCGGGTTCCGGCAGTGTGCGAGATCATCTGTATCGACGAATCACACCCTGAAACTAGAACACGTTGCTACGGTGACGAGCATCCTGAATCGGGGCGGGGGCCCCGGTCGAACCCGGATGTGAGGTCTCGGTGCGCCGCTGCTCGATCGCTCTACTGCTCGGTGTGGTGCTCGGTGCCCTACTGGCACCCGCCGCGCACGCGGTACCCGCCTACACCGAGTATCTCGACCTCCCCGCGCTCAACGGTGTGGGCGAATACGGTGGCGGGCTGCACCCGGCGCTGCCCTCGGCGCAGCAACCCCTGCGGGACGCACTGGCCCAGGCGCGCGAGGACGGCATCGACCCGGCGCGGTACGCGACACTGCTGCACCAGTACTGGCTCGTCGTCGCCACCGACAACGCCGGGATCGACCTCGAAGCCTGGGCGCCCGAGCGTGGCGTCGCGGCCAATTCCGCCACCTTCAGCCAGGTGTACGTGAACTACTTCCGCCTCGCCGCCACCCGCTCCGATCTCTACTGGGCGGGCATGGCGGGCATCGCGGGCGCGTCCTTCGCCGCCGGCTTCTTCGACGTCGGTGACGTCGCCGCCGGTGTGTCCGTGGGCGGAATCCACGAACTCGGCAACGCTGTCGCCGACCTGTTGCGTGCCACCCCGCCCGAATTGCTCACCGGCGTCCCGGCCGATATCAGCGGCCTGGCCGCCCTCGGCCCCCGGCTGACCGCCGCCGACCTCGCCTGGTACCAGACCCGGCTGATGATCATGCAGAAGCACATCTTCATCGATCTGGTCCCGATGCACGAGGCCTATCTCGCCGACAGGATTGCGGGCATCGAGGAGATGTCCGCGGCCGGCCTGCTCGACGACGGCATGCGGGTGGCCTGGACCGGGATCGACGGCGGCACCGAAGCGGGTCGCGGCGACGCGCTGGTCGCGATGGCCGATCGGGAACAGAACCAGATCATCGCCGACCAGTGGGATGTGACAGCACGCGGTCGTGCCGGAATGGGCCGGGTGCTCACCTACGTCACCACGGTCGCGGGCAAGCCCGCCGTCCCCGGCACCCGCCCTCCCGGCGTGTACGCCCCGGTCACGGTGTGGTCGCCGATCGCCGCGGGGCGGCCGATGGGTCTGCGGACGCCACTGCCCGCGTTCAACTGGGCCGACCGGGAGACCCGCTGGGACTACATCACCGCCGATCTGCTGCCGCGCCATCTCGACCTCGCGACCGACGCGGCACGCGCGGTGACGGTGTATCGCGAACCGTTCACCGTCAAGCTCGACCGGGGCCGGATGCTCGCCCGGCTACCCGACATCATCGCGGACCTGGCCACGCAGTGGCAGGTTGTGCCATCCTGACCGGTATCCTGTCAAGAGCCATGGAATAGAAATGCGCATCGACGAAGGAACCCTCGGATGCATTGCCCGTATTGCCGACACCCCGACTCGCGCGTCGTCGACTCGCGGGAAGTCGAGGAGGGCACCGCGATCCGCCGCCGTCGTTCCTGCCCGAGCTGCGCGCGTCGATTCACCACCGTCGAGACCGCGATCCTGTCGGTGGTCAAGCGCAGTGGCGTCACCGAGCCGTTCAGTCGCGAGAAGGTCATCGTCGGTGTGCGCCGGGCCTGCCAGGGTCGTGAAGTCGATGACGACGCCCTGAACCTGCTCGCCCAGCAGGTCGAAGACGCGGTGCGCGCCAAGGGATCTCCCGAAGTGCCGAGCCACGAGGTCGGCCTCGCCATCCTCGGCCCCCTGCGTGACCTCGACGAGGTGGCCTACCTGCGCTTCGCCTCGGTGTACCGATCCTTCACCAGCGCAGCCGATTTCGAACGCGAGATCACCGAGATGCGGGCTGCTCGCGCGGTCGCCGCGACCGACTGATCCACGCCCGGCGCCGCCTCGGCGGCGGATGTCTCAGCGCCGGATCGAGCTGATCGCCTTCTCGATGCGCTTGGCCGACACCGGATACGGCGTACCCAGCTTCTGGGCGAACAGGCTGACTCGCAATTCCTCGATCATCCACCAGATCTCGGTGACGTCGCGGGCGTTCTTGCGCGCCGGGGGCAGCGCGCCGACGAGCTTGTCGTAGGCGGCGAGCATCCGGTCCACCTCGACCATCGCCTGCCGGTCGCGCACCGCCGAACCCGGAAGTGATTCCAGGCGCTGGGCCGCCGCGAGGAGGTAGCGCGGGAGTTCGCGTAGCCGCACCCGGCCCCATTCGGCGACGAAGCCGGGGAACAGCAGGTCGTCGAGCTGCTGACGCACGTCGTCGGCGATATCGGATTCGAGGGTGTCGGCCAGTGCGGCACGCGCCTGCTGGGCAGCGGCCAGTACGGGCACGACGGTACGGATCAGCGCGACGACCGCCGTGGACAGTTGCGGGCGGACGGCGGCCACCAGCTTGTCGAACTCCTCCGGCGAGCGCACCGGGCCGCCTGCCTTGGCGATCAGTTCGTCGGCGGCGGCGATCCGGCAGTCCTCGACCAGCTTGTCCAGGGAACCGTCGGGGTTCTGACTCAGTGCCAGCCGATCGCGGGCGGGCAGTCCGGCGGTGACGGCCCGCGTCGAGGTGGGGATCGCGGTGAGCAGCAGGGTGCGCACACCCGCTCGCATCGCGGCCGCCTGTTCGCCGGGCGAGCTCAGGACACGCACCGCGACGCCCTCGCCCTCGGGCACGAGTGCCGGGTACCCGGTCACGGTCTGGCCGGCGACTTCGCGGCTCACGGTCGGCGCGACCGAACCGAGCGACTCGGAGGTCCACACTGTCGCCGGCGCGCGTTCGGCGCCGGCGGTCGCCCGCGCGACCGATGCCGAAACCTGATCGGCCAGTGCCGCTTTGAGCTGTTGCAGGCTCTTGTTCTTGGCCAGTACCTTGCCGCTCTGATCGACTGCGGCGAACGTCATCCGCAGGTGATCGGGCAGTGCGGTGGGGGAGAGGTCGTCGGTGGTGATGGTGACCGCACCCAGCCGGGACAGCTCCCGTGCGAGCCCGGTGCGCAGCGGCTCGGCGCGCGGAGTCAGCCCCCGCAGGGCCGCCGACGCGAAGTCCGGCGCGGGAACGACCGCGCGGCGCAACGTTTTCGGCAGCGTTTTGATGAACGCGGCAGCCAGTTCCTCACGCATGCCGGGCACCAGCCAGTCGAAGCCGACCGCCCGCACGTGCGCGAGCTGTTCCACCGGGATCCGCGCGGTGACGCCGTCGTCGTCCTGGCCAGGCTCGAACTGGTAGGTCAGCGGGAAGCTGAGTTCACCCTGGCGCCAGGCGTCGGGGAAGTCGGTCGGGTCCAGGGTGGCGACACCGGCATTGACCACGGTGTCGGTCGAGAAGTCCAGCAGCGCGGGGTCATCGCGCTCGGTCTTGCGCCACCAGCTGTCGAAATGGCGCACCGACACGATATCGGCGGGGATGCGCTTGTCGTAGAACTCGAACAGCACTTCGTCGTCGACGAGGATGTCGCGGCGCCGTGCCCGATGCTCGAGGTCGGCCACATCGTCGATCAGGGCGCGATTGCGGGCGAAGAACCCGTGCCGCGTCTGCCATTCGCCCTGTACCAGCGCATGGCGCAGGAACAGCTCGCGCGACAGCTCCGGGTCGATGCGCCCGAAGTCGACCGGGCGCCCGGTCACCAGCGGTACCCCGTACAGCGTCGCCCGCTCGTAGGCACGCGCCGATCCACGCTTGGCCGACCAATGCGGTTCGGAGTAGGTGCGTTTCACCAGATCACCGGCGAGCCGTTCGGCCCACTCCGGCTCCACCTTCGCCGCGATCCGCCCCCACAGCCGCGAGGTCTCCACCAGTTCGGCCGCCATCACCCAGCGCGGCGCCTTCTTGGCCAGCGACGACCCGGGGAAGATCATGAACTTCGCATTGCGGGCCCCGAGGAACTCGCGCGATTCCGCCTCACGCACGCCGATATGCGAGAGCATGCCCGCCAGCAGCGACTGATGGATCTGTGCGCTCGGCCACGGCATCGCATGGTCGTCTGCCGAATCCGAGGACCCGCCAACGGGTGTGGCGGCTGCTGGGTGCTGCCCACCTGTCGCTGCCTCACCACCGCGTCGAGACCGTCCACCTGCCCGGCGTGGGTCTGTGCCCTTGGTCTCGGCCCGGCCGGAGGTGGTGTTCGCTCCGGCGGTCGGCTCCGCCACCGCGCGGGGGGAGTTCCCGCGTCCGCGGCCACGCCGTCCGCGATTGCCCCCTGCGCCGACGGCGCCGTCCACGGTGGTGAGGGCGTCCGCCTGTCCCCGGCTCGCGCCCGCGTCGTTCCAGCCCATCCCGCGGGCGATGGTGCGCAACTGACCGTGCAGGTCCTGCCACTCCCTGATGCGCAGGTAGTGCAGGAACTCGTCGCGGCACATCCGCCGGAACTGGTTGGACGACAGCGACTTCCGCTGCTCGGTGAGGTAGTCCCACAGCCGCAGGTAGGCCAGGAAGTCCGAGCCCTCGACGACGAAGCGCGCGTGCTGGGTGTCGGCCGCCTGCTGGTGCTCGACGGGCCGTTCGCGCACATCCTGGATCGACAGCGCCGCGACGATGATCAGTACCTCGTCGAGGCACCCGTTGCGCTGGGCCTCGACGAGCATGCGCGCCATCCGAGGATCCACCGGCAGCTGCGCCATCTCCCGCCCGATCGGCGTGAGCGTGAGATGTTTACCCGAATCAGCTTCGCCGTCAACAGATTTCGTGCTGCCGTGCGCCAGCGCGCCCAGCTCTTCGAGCAGGGCGATACCGTCGCGGATGGCCCGGCGGTCGGGGGCCTCCACGAACGGGAAACTCTCGATATCGCCCAGACCCAGCGCCGTCATCTGCAGGATGACCGCGGCGAGGTTGGTGCGCAGGATCTCCGGCTCGGTGAACGCGGGCCGCGCCTCGAAATCGTCCTCGGAATACAGCCGGATACAGATACCGTCCGCCACGCGCCCACAGCGACCCGATCGCTGCCGCGCCGAGGCCTGCGAGACCTCTTCGATCGGCAGGCGCTGCACCTTCGTCCGCATCGAATAGCGCGAGATGCGCGCGGTGCCGGGGTCGATCACGTAGCGGATACCGGGCACGGTCAGCGAGGTCTCGGCGACATTGGTGGCCAGCACCACCCGGCGACCGGTGTGCGGGGCGAACACCTTGTGCTGCTCGGCGGCCGACAGTCGCGCGTACAGCGGCACGATCTCGGTGCGGGGGAGTTTCAGGTCGCGCAAAGCATCGGCGGTGTCGCGGATCTCGCGTTCGCCCGACAGGAACACCAGCACATCACCGTCGCCCTCGGCGAACAGTTCGACGACCCCGTCGGCGATGGCGTCGGTGGGGTCGCGATCGACGACCCGGGTGTCCTCGTCGTCGTCGGATCCGGGCAGTTCCAGCGACAGCGGCCGATACCGCAATTCCACCGGATAGGACCTGCCCGACACTTCGACGATCGGCGCGGGCGTGCCGTGCGCGTCGGCGAAATGGCGGGCGAACAGTTCGGGATCGATCGTCGCCGAGGTGATGATCACCTTGAGATCGGGCCGCTGCGGCAGTAACTGCTTCAGATACCCGAGCAGGAAGTCGATATTGAGGCTGCGTTCGTGGGCCTCGTCGATGATGATCGTGTCGTAGCGGCGCAGCATCCGGTCGCGCTGGATCTCGGCGAGCAGGATGCCGTCGGTCATGAGTTTGACCAGGGTGCGATCGGAGGCCTGATCGGTGAAGCGGACGGTGTAGCCGACCACGTCGCCGAGTTCGGTGCCCAGTTCCTCGGCGATGCGTTCGGCCACGGTGCGGGCGGCGAGCCTGCGCGGCTGGGTGTGACCGATGGTGCCGCGGATTCCGCGACCGAGTTCGAGGCAGATCTTCGGGATCTGGGTGGTCTTGCCCGAGCCCGTCTCACCGGCCACGATCACGACCTGGTTGGCGGCGATGGCCGCGGCGATGTCGTCGCGGCGCGCGGAAACCGGCAGTTGTTCGGGGTAGGTGATCTGCGGAAGCGCCGCGCGGCGATTGGCCACGCGGGTCTCGGCGGTGGCGATCTCGGCCTCGACGGCGGGCAGGTCGTCGGGGCGCGCACGGTCGAGCTTGCGCCGGAGCCGATGTTCGTCGCGCAGCGAGACCTCCGCCAGGCGGGTGCGCAGCGCGCGGGTTCCGGTGCTAGCTGTCCTGGTCATTGCGCCTACCAGCCTAGCGAAGCCCGCCACCGGTTTTCCCCCGCGTCGCCCGCTCGCGCCGTCGCGGAGACCAACGACACACCACGACACCCGCCTGTCACGGTCCGCGCGTCCGGTCCGTACCGCGCGACGCGACGGCCGTGCGCACACGAACTCCCGGTCAGCCGGGGCCCGTCGTGCGAGGATCCGGGCATGAGCGGTCAGCGGGCACCTCGCGTCGCCAGGCAGGCCGCCCGACCATGCGGAAGGGACACAGCATGAGCGCTTCGGTGCGAACGGCGTGGTGGATCAGGGCCTATCGGCTCGGTTTCGGGTTGCTCGGGATCCTCGCCCTGGTCTGGATCCCGCTGCGAAACGTCGACTCGGCGACGTTCTCGCTCACGAACTATCTGAGCTACTTCACCATCGAGTCCAACATCTTGGCCGTGATCGTGCTGCTCGTCGGTGGCCTGACAGCGCCGCAGAGCCCGCGCTGGCAGACGTTTCGTGGCGCGGTCACCCTGTACATGCTCATCACGATGGTCGTCTACGCGGTCCTGCTGGCCAATGTCGACGTGATGCTCACCGACAAGTGGATCAACGATGTCCTGCATCGCATCGTGCCGCTGGTCCTGCTGCTGGACTGGCTGTTCGTCGCGATGGCGCAACGCCTGCGACCCAGCCTCGAACTGATCGGCCTGTGGCTGATCTTCCCGGTCGCCTACGGCGTCTACAGCCTGATCCGCGGCCCGATCGTCGACTGGTACCCCTACCCGTTCATCGACCCACGGACGCAGGGGTACGTGTCGCTGACGATCGGGTTGGTGGTGTTGCTGGTGGTGTTCGTCGTGCTCGCGGTCGCGATGGCCGGCCTGGGAGATCTGCCCGCTCGGTGGCGGGAACGCAAGTCAGAAGGCTGACCGGCGGCGGGCCAGGTGCGCGCCGGTCGGCACAGTGGGGTAGATGTGGAGCCATGAATGCGCTCTGGCATGGATTCGCCGATATGGGTGCCGTCGATCGTGACGGTGCGTTCGTTGTCGCTCGCGGTGAGGGCGCCTACGTCTTCGACACCGCGGGCAAGCGGTACCTCGACGCCACCGCCGGGCTGTGGTTCGCCAATGTCGGGCACGGCCGTGGCGAGATCGCCGACGCCGTCGCCGATCAGTTGCGCACCATCGCGCACTACTCCAACTTCGGCGACATCACCGAAGCGCCCACCCAGGAACTCGCCGAGAAACTCTCGTCGATCGCCCCCGTTCCCGGCAGCAAGATCTTCTTCACCTCCGGCGGTTCCGACTCGGTGGAGACCGCGGCGAAACTGGCCCGCCGCTACTGGCACGAGCAGGGCCGCACCGACAAGAAGATCCTGGTCGGGCGACGTCTGGCCTATCACGGCATGCATTACGCGAGCACCGCGCTCGGCGGTCTGGCGCCGAACAAGGAGGGCTACGGCGTGCTGGTGGACGACACCCGCACCGTCGAATGGAACGACGCCAAGTCCCTGCTCGCCCTGATCGAAGAGGTCGGCGCCGAGCGGATCGCCGCGTTCTTCTGCGAACCGATCATCGGCGCGGGCGGGGTGTACCTGCCGCCCGAGGGCTACCTGGCCGAGGTCCGCCAGATCTGTCGTGACCACGACATCCTGTTCGTCGCCGACGAGGTCGTCACCGGTTTCGGCCGCATCGGCGGTTCCTGGTTCGCTTCCACCCGCTTCGACCTGCAGCCCGACCTGATGACCACCGCCAAGGGCCTCACCTCCGGCTACCTCCCGATGGGCGCGGTCTTCATCGCCCCCCACCTGGCCGAGCCCTTCTTCGCCGGCGGCACCTGGTTCCGCCACGGCTACACCTACGGCGGCCACGCCGGCGCGGCCGCCGCGGCCCTGGCCAACCTCGCCATCGTCGAACGCGAGGGCCTCTTGGAGGAAGCCGCCCGCCTCGAATCCACCCTCCACACCGCGTTGGCGCCGTTGGCCGACCACCCCCGCGTCGCTGAGGTTCGCAGCGGACTCGGCGCAGTGGCGGCGGTGCAGCTCGCCGACCCGTCCGAGGGCCCAGCCCTGGTGAAAACCCTGCGTGAACACGGCATCTCGGGCCGGGCCGCCGGTGCGGGCGCCATGCAGATCTCGCCGTCGTTCGTCATGACCGACGCCCAGGTCGCCGAGCTCGCCGCCGGATTCGCCCGCGCCCTGGGCTGATTCGGGAGTCGATCGACACCGGGCCCGTCGGCGAAACTCGCTGGCGGGCCCGGAGTCGTGCGGGCTAGCCTGCTCTGTTCTGATCGAACAGGGGAGGACCTGCGTGCAAGCATCGGTGACCGTGACACCGGACCAACTACCGGAATTGCTGCTGCATGTCGCGGTGGTGCGGCCGGTATTCCTGTGGGGTGCGCCGGGAATCGGTAAGAGCTCGCTCGTGCGGACCTTCGCCGATTCGCTCGGCCTGGAGTGCGTCACGCTCCTCGGCACCCAGCTCGCCCCCGAAGACCTGATCGGTGTCCCGCAGATCGTCGATGATCGCAGCCGCTTCGCACCGCCGGAGCTGATCGCGCGACCGGAGCCCTACTGCCTGTTCCTCGACGAACTCAACGCTGCCTCACCGGAAGTGCAGAAGTCGTTCTACTCGCTGATCCTGGACCGCCGGATCGGGACCTACGAATTGCCCGCCGGTTCGGTGGTGATCGGCGCGGGCAATCGCGCCACCGACAACGCGCTCGCCCGGCCGATGGCGTCGGCACTGGTCAACCGGATGGTGCACCTGCACCTGCGCGCCGATGTCGACGACTGGCTGAAGTGGGCCGCTACCCACGACATTCACCCCTGGATCATCCGCTACCTCACCCAGCGCCCCGATCACCTGTGGTCGGCGCCGCCCAAAACCGAGGCACCTTTCTCCACGCCGCGCGGCTGGCACATGCTCTCCGACGCCCTGCACTCCTGCGGCGACGACATCGACGACACGACCCTGCAGGTCCTCGCCGCGGGGACGCTCACCCTCGGCCACAGTTCCGGCTTCCGCGCCTTCGTGACAACGATCCGCCACGCCTACGACCTGGACGCGGTACTCAAGGGCGACGCCGGATGGCCGCGTGACCCGGCCGACCGTGACCTGCTCTATTTCCTGTCCGAGACGATGCGCGTCCGGTTGATCAAAGATCTCCCCGGCGACCGCGCGCACACCTCGCCGACGGTGCAGCGCTTCGTGATGCGCGCCAAGTCGCTGCTGGTGGAACTCGCCGAGATCTCGGTGGAGTGCGCGCAACTGGTGATCGCCTCCGATGCCGAGGGGATGCCGGTACTGCCGTCGTGGTTCCTCATCGAGGTGTCGCGGGATCTGCCGCGCCTGGCCGCGCGGCGCTGAGCATGGCCACCGCACGCAAGCGGCGCACGGTCGCGGATCCGTGGCAGCAGGCGGTCGACGACGGCTGGCAGGCGGCGTGCGCTCACCCGGCGTTGCGGCCGCTGGCCACCCAGCTGTACCGCCTCGACGAGCGGACTCCTCGTGCGGTGTGGGCGCGGCTGAGCGGCAGTTACGTGGGCTATCACCCGAAACGCCGTGCCACCGCACAGGAATGGGCGTGGGTGTTCGCGCATTGCCTGCTCCACGCCGGATTCGGTCACCTCGATCCGCGAAACACGGTGCCCGCCAACATCACCGGCCTCGATTCAGGCGACCCCGAGGGCCGGCGAGACGTGCGCGCACCGCATCCGGCCTATCGTGCGGCCTGCTGCGCCGCCGTCGACACCTACCTGACGACGATGAAGATCGGCACCCGCCCCACCGACATCCCGCCGACACCCGAGTTGGCCGACGAGCACGCTGCCGCTGCCCGGTGGCGCGATACGGCGGTGCCGGATGCCTTCGCGCGCACCGGGTTCGCCGACTTCCTGCTCACCTCGGCCGAGACCGCGAAACGCGTCGACAACCCCGCCCGGTTCGCCAGGGGTATCGCGGCCGCCGCCCGTGCGGCGCTGGCCACCGCGGGCGGAGAACGCACCGCCGACGGTGTACTGCGCCACCGCACCCCGTGGGACAGCGCGCTCGGCTGGTTCGTATCGTCGTTTCCGTTGCTCGGGGCCCTCGCCGCGGGCATGACCGTCGTCGCCGACGCGGAACTGGCACGCAGCTGGAATATTTCGATCGCCGCGGTGAATGCCGAAGCCGCCGAGATCTACGTCAACCCGCTGATCGGATTCGGTGAGGAGCAGTGGCGGTTCGTGCTCGCCCACGAAATGCTGCACGCCGCACTGCGTCACGGCGAACGCGCCGACTGGCGCGACCACTACCTGTTCAATATCGCCTGCGACTATGTGGTCAACGGCTGGCTGGTCGAGATGAAGGTCGGTCAGATGCCGGAGGGCCTGCTCTACGACCCGTCGCTGAAAGGCTGTTCCGCCGAGGAGATCTACGACCGGATCGCCGTCGACCTGCGCCGGCTCCGCAAACTCGCCACCCTGCGCGGACGCGGCCTCGGCGATGTCCTCGGTGAACCGCTGGCCCACCCCGGTAGCGCGGGCCGCTACGTCGACCTCGACGAGTACTACCGCAGCGCGCTGACGACGGGGTTGGCGTACCACACCGACAGCGGCCGCGGATATGTCCCGGCCGCACTGGAACAGGCGATCCGCGCGCTCGACCAGCCACCGCTGCCGTGGGACGCGCAGCTGGCCCAGTGGTTCGACGAACACGTTCCCACCATCGACACCCGGCGCAGTTATGCTCGCGCCTCCCGCCGACAGGCCTCGACACCCGACATCCCGCGACCGGCGTGGGTGCGCCCCGAGGAGAACGTGCGGTTACCGACCTTCGGGGTAGTCCTCGATACCTCGGGTTCGATGGACGTAACCCTGCTCGGCAAAGGGCTCGGCGCGATCGCGTCCTACGCGCTGGCCCGAGACGTGCCACGAGCCAGAGTCGTCTACTGCGACGCGGCCGCCTACGACGCGGGCTACCTGCCGGTGGAGGAAATCGCCGCCGGCGTGCGGGTCCGCGGGCGCGGCGCCACGTTCCTGCAGCCCGGCATCCGCCTGCTCGAACGAGCCGAGGACTTCCCGGTCGACGGCCCGATTCTGGTGATCACCGACGGGCAGTGCGACGCGGTACGGATCCGCCGCGAACACGCGTTTCTCGTCCCCGCGGGGGCGTGCCTACCGTTCGCCCCCAAGGGCCCGGTCTTCCGTCTGCGCTGAGCCGAAAGCATGGCGGGGCGGACGCCGATCCGGGATCAGCGAGGATCGAGCCGCAGGGTGAAGAAGCGGCTCAGCGGGTCGATGGAGTAGCTACCGAACGGGCCGCATTCGGCGAACCCGTGGCGCAGGTACAGGCGGCGGGCGGGGGCGAAGAAGTCCTCGGCGCCGGTTTCCAGGCTCAGCCGCCGGTACCCGCGCTCCCGGGCTACCGCGACCAGGTGGGCGAGCACGGCGGCGGCCACGCCACGGCCGGTATGCCCGTCGGCGGTGCGCATGGACTTGATCTCGGCGTGCTCGGCGTCGAGCTCCTTCAGCGCGCCGCACCCGACGAGGTCGTCGCCGGACCACGCGCTCCACACCGTGACCGCGGGATCGCGCAGGGCGGTGAGGTCGAGGGCGTGCATGCTGCAGGCAGGGGTGGTGTCCGCCATTTCCGCGTGGTGGGCGGCCAGCAGAGTCCGGATTTCCGCGCCGGTGAGGTCATCGGCCACCACGCGAAGCTGGTCGACCGCAGCAGTCGGGTTATCGGTCATAAGTCCAGTTTGCAGATCGATACCGGAGCCCGTCGATCCGGGTCGCCCAGGGATCACCCGACCGCGGAAAACGCCCCGTGGCGACCAGTACGGGTGCGAGCATGGTGACGCGGGTGTCGACTCGAAAGTGGTGGGGTGTGGCCGATTTCGTGCAGCAGTATGCGTTCGTGCGGTGGCCGGTGGTCGCCGCGTTCGTCCTGGCATCGCTGATCGTGGCCACCCGGTTGACCAGGCGAACCCCGTCGGAGCACCGGATCGATACCGCCTCCGACAGCGCGCACCTGCTCATGTGCCTGGTGATGCTGGCGATGCTGGTGTTCCCCGCCGCGACCGACCCGCACGCGATGCGCGGACTGCTCACCGCCCTCACCGTGGCGTTCGCGATCCTGCTCGCCGAACGCGTCATGGGATGGCGCACCGGTTCGCTGCCCGACGGTGTGCCGGCGCTGGGCTATCACACCGTCGCCGCCGCGGCGATGCTGTACGCGATGGCCGGGCACGGGGCCGTGCACGGCACCGGTGCGGCGGGCTGGCCCGCCGTCGTGCTGGCGGTGCTGTTCGGCCTCGACGCGCTGCTCGTCCTCGGTACGGCCGGTCACCGGTCACGCTGGCACCGCTTCGTTCATCCCGCCGGCTCCCACCCGCTGACCTCGGCGCTGGTGCCCCATGTGGTGATGGACATCGGGACCGCTTTCATGCTGATCGCCGCGATCGGCCGGTGAATACCGATCCACAACCGCTCGCGCTGCGAATTGCCTTAGTGCGGGCAGGAATTCGACGATGAGTGGGCAGCGCGGTCCCCAACCGCCGCCGGGGTCGCGCGGCGCCGGTCCGCGGATACCCCCGATCGTGGCCGGTGCCGACGATCGCGAGGAGATGCGCGCGCTCTATCGCGCCACCGGCGCCGCCGCGTTCGGGCTGGCCCTGCGGGTGCTGCACCGTCGCGGTGCCGCCGAAGACGTGGTCCGCGAAGGTTATCGACGGGCGAGATCGGCGCAGTGGATCGTCGACGAGGACGACACCGGCCGGGAACCCGATTTCCCCTCCGCGGAATCCGGGGACGACCACACCGAGCCGGCCCCGCTGTCGCGTCCCGGGCCGGACCTCGGGACACCGTGGGGGCGTTCGGCGTTCGTCGCGACCGAACAGCGATCCGATCTGGCCCCCCGCACCTACGGTGGGATGGATGTCGCCTTCGGTCGCGGCGTCGTCTACTCCCACGACGGTGCCCGCCTGCCCGACGGCGCGAGCACCGAGGATCCGGATCACCTCGGCACGGACCACCCGGACCGACGCCACACGGGCGCTGAAGACGCAGTCCACGGTCTCCCCGGCTCCCACGCGGACCACCCAGCCGAGGTCATCGGCTCGGGAAATACCGGTACCGAGCGTGTAGACGCCGACCAACGGGCTTTCGGCCACGTCGATGTCGAACGATCGAGCACGGTCGGCATCGACACCGAACGTCTCGGGACGGATTGTTCCGGGATCGCCCGCGACAGCCCGGCATTCACCCCCGATCAATCCTGGCTGCTGGCCCAGATCCATCGACTCGCGGTCCAGCGCCTGCGTCTGGACCGCCGCGGCGGCGACGACATGCCGTGGCTGGCGGCCGCGGCCAGACTCGGTTTCGACGACCCCCTCGACAGCCACTGCGAGGTCTTCGTCCTCGCCTACTACGGGGGCCGCACCTACCGCACCATCGGCCGTGAACTGGGCCTGCGGGTACCGATGGTGACGAGGCTGCTGGCCGAGGGCATCGAACGGCTCGCCGAACAGCGGATCCCCCGGTGGACGGCCAGGCAGTCGTGGTGCCCGCCCGGCTCGGTCCTGTCCCTGGCCGACGCCTACGCGCTCGACGCGGTCGCCGAACTCGAACACCACCACATCGAGAACAAGCTCACCGCCACCACCCCGAACAGTCTGTCGCAGTTCGCCACCCGCGTGCGCGGTGTGCACGACGTGCTCGCGCTGCTGGCCGCCGACGACCAGCACACCCCGCCCCGCGCGCTCGAAACCCGCATCCTCGCCGACCTGGGCGCCGCGCCACAGCGACGCGGCCACTGGGCGGCCAGACCGCCCTGGTTGCGCCGCTTCGGCGGTCAACCGGAGAGTTAGAGCACCACCACGTGGTCTTCGGCGACCCGTCCGCCGAGGCGAACCCATCCGTCGGAGTCCCACTCGGTGTAGAGCTGCGAGCCCTGCCCCTGGGTGATGATCAGCCCGCGGCGCAGCTGGGCGGTGAGCGCGACCGCCGCCGCCCCGGTCGCCTCGTCCTCGGCGATGCCCATGGCGGGCGCGAACATCCTGGCGCGCAGCGCGCCACGTGACTCGTCGGTCCAGGCCCAGAAGAAATGCTGGCCGTCGGTGAAGTCGACGGGTGCCAAGGCCGCCAGCGCCTGCACCGAATCCAGTTGCTGGAAGGCGAACTTCGGTGCCCACTCGGCGCGCGCGGTGATCCAGGTCAAGCCGTCGGTCTGGTTGACGGCCACCGGCCCCGCGGGCACCCGCAAGGTGTGCACAGGTGTGCGTTGTACATCCAGCCACCACGCGGTGCCGACGGTGGGATGCCCGGCGAAGGGCAACTCGACGGCCGGGGTGTAGATGCGGACGTCGGCGACGCCGTCGACCGGATCGGAGACGACCGTGGTTTCGCTGAACCCCAGCCGGGCCGCCAGTTCCTGCTTGTCGAGGGCGACGACATCGCCCGCGCGGGCGATGCCGAGCGCGTTGCCGAGATTTCCGGCCGGATCGGTGAACACTCGGACGACCTCGACCTGGATGTCCGGGGCATCGGGCACATCATGTGCGTTCATGATCGCGAGCCTACCGGGCCGCCGCGCGGGGCCCACCGACCCGCGAGCCCCCGGACACGTCCGCTCCCAGCACGGCAACGGCCCCGATCCGGAATCCGGATCGGGGCCGCCGGGCCTCGAAAAGCAGGCGCGAAACCGACGAATCAGACGGCCGCCGAAGCCAGCGCCTCGGTGGACGCGACCGCCTGGCCGACACCGGCGACGATCGCCGCCGCACGCAGCGACTCGAAGATCACCTCACGCGACACACCGGCCTCGCGCAGCGTCTTCTCGTGCGCCTCGAGGCAGTGCGCGCAGCCGTTGATCGAGGACACCGCGAACGACCACAGCTCGAAGTCGGCCTTGTCGACGCCGGGGTTGCCGATGATGTTCATCCGCAGACCCGCGCGCAGATCGTCGTAGCGACCGTCCAGGAACGCCTTACCGCGGTAGAACACGTTGTTCATGCCCATGATCGACGCGGCGCCCAGCGCGGCGTCGTACGCCTCGGCCGAGAGCACGTCGGCGGCCTCTTCGGCGACCTCACGCAGGGTGGTGGCCGAGCGCGTGGCGGCGGCCGAAGCGAGCAGGGTGCCCCACAGCTGCTGCTCGTTGAGCACCGTGGTGCGGGCCAGCGAGGACAGATTGAGCTTGAGGTCCTTGGCGTACTCGGGAAGAGAGTTCTTCAGGTTCTCGATGCTCATGACAGTGGGGCTCCTTCAGGGTGTTTCGGTGGGGAAGTGGTTCAGACGCTGGCGGTGAGCAACTCGCCCGCGTTGATGGTCGGGTCGCCCTTCTTCCAGTTGCAGGCGCACAGCTCGTCGGACTGCAGGGCGTCGAGCACGCGCAGCACCTCGTCGACGTTGCGGCCGACCGAACCGGCGGTCACCGAGACGAACTGCACCTCGTTGTTCGGGTCGACGATGAAGGTGGCGCGGTCGGCGACGCCGTCGGCGTTGAGAACGCCGGCGGCGGTGGCCAGTTCACGCTTGAGGTCCGACAGGATCGGGAAGGGGAGGGTCTTGAGATCCTCGTGCTGTGCGCGCCACTGGAAGTGCACGAACTCGTTGTCGACCGAGGCGCCGAGCACCTGCGCGTCACGATCGGCGAACTCCTCGTTCAGCTTGCCGAACGCGGCGATCTCGGTCGGGCACACGAAGGTGAAGTCCTTGGGCCAGAAGAACACGATGCGCCACTTGCCGGCGTGGTCGTCGCTGGTGATCTGGGTGAAGTAATCGTCGGGCTGCTGCGCGTCGACCTTGGAGAGGTCGCCTCCGATGACGGCCTTGAGGTTGTATGCCGGGAACTGGTCGCCGATGGTCAGCAGAGCCATGCTTCGTCTCCTCATTCGTGGTGTGGTTGATGTCAGCCTACTGAAAGGTAAAGCCGATTGCTGGTCGTACACTGATAGGTGTGAGTGATCAGACTTATCAGCCAACCCTGTCGCAGCTGCGTGCGTTCGTGGCCGTCGCCGAATACCGGCATTTCGGCACCGCCGCAGCGCGTTTGACTGTGAGTCAACCCACGTTATCGCAGGCACTCGCATCACTGGAAAACGGACTCGGGCTCCAGCTGATCGAGCGCAGCACCCGCCGCGTGCTGGTGACCGCCGCCGGAATGCGACTGCTGCCGCAGGCCATGGCGACCCTGGAAGCCGCCGATCGATTCGTGGCCTCGGCGACCGGCGACACCCTCGGCGGCACACTGCGTGTGGGGATCATTCCGACCGTCGCCCCGTATGTGCTGCCCGGACTGCTGCCCGAGTTGCGCCGCAAACTGCCCGGGGTGCTGCCCCAGGTGGTGGAAGACCAGACCGCGCGGCTGCTGGACGGGTTGCGCACCGGTGTGCTCGACGTGGCGGTGCTCGCCTTACCGACCGAAGCCAACGGCTTGGTCGAGATCCCGCTCTACAGCGAGGAATTCGTGCTGGTCACGCCCCGCGGACACGACCTCGCCGGCCGCACCGACCTGGCCGCGCCCGCTCTCGCCGACCTGCCGCTGTTGCTGCTCGACGAGGGTCACTGCCTGCGCGATCAGACTCTGGACCTGTGCCGCTCGGCCGATGTGCAACCCGGGACGGTCGGCGATACGCGTGCCGCCTCGCTGACCACGGTTGTGCAGTGTGTGGCCGGCGGGCTCGGGGTGACGCTCATCCCGGAGATGGCGGTGGCCGCCGAGACCGCCCGCGCGAATCTGGACACCGCGCGCTTCGCGGCTCCCGCTCCCGGCCGCACGATCGGGCTCGCTTATCGAGGGTCTTCCGCGCGGGCCGCGGATTACGAATACCTCGCGGCGGTCATCCGGTCCAAGCGCCCTTTCTGATCTGCACAATGCTGGTGGGACAGTGAGCTCGTTGTCGGGCCCGCGAATTGTCGTCGTTGTGGAATAAATTTCGCAAAATGGACTTTTCTCCGCTCGTCACCGAGGGTGAGCGGATATTTAACAGCCCAAATCAAAATAACTATTCGGCGATCCAGCGATGCATCAGTTGCTTCGACCGGCCCGCGAATCATTGCAGTTAACTATTGGCATTCACGTATTCGGGAATGCTGTAGCCGGGGGGTTCGGTCCACAGCCCCCACGACACGGTATAGCGATCGGAGCGGTGCGGCAAGGGTCTGAGCCACCTTTGTGGATCGATTCCGAATCGTGCTGAATTCGGTACCCGATGCATGTTACGCGGGCGATCTGAGTATGGGCGGACGGCCGGGACGGCGTATCGAAGAGGATGCCGACCAGGGGTCGGCCTGGTCGGGGTGCCGATCGCCACTGCGGCGGTGTCCTAAACGTCCTTCCCTGTGTTCGTGACCATGTTGAAAGGTTCCGGAAATCTGATTCGGCAACTTTGCGGCTATATAATCGACCTCTTGAAGTGAGCGGTATGAACGGAGGTCGATATGGGCCGAAAGAGTCGCGTCGATGGCAGTCAGGACCGGTCGAAGCGGTTGGAAATCGGCTCATTCCGTTATTCCCGAAAAAAGAATTCCGGTAACGGTTCCGGCACTGATTCCAACGGCAGTGGACACCCGTCTTTCGAAATCTTCCCGCTGACGGCGGCGCAGCGGGGGATCTGGTTTGCCCAGCATCTCACGGAATCGTCACCGATTTCTGTGGCCCAATACGTCGAGATCGCGGGCGAGGTGGACGCCGAGCTGCTTGCCGAGGCCTGCCGAACCGCCAGTCGTGAGTTCGGATCCGGGCATACGCGACTGATCGAGGTCGACGGAGAGCCCTGTCAGTTCGTCGACGAGGACCGTGGAGGTCCGGTATCGGTCATGGACTTGCGCCATCACGCCGATCCGGTGGCGACCGCCCGCGCGATGATGACTCAGGACTATTCCGCGCCGCTGGACATGCTGAACGACGACCTCGTGACGAGCATCGTGTTCCGGGTCGGCGAGGACCATTTCCTCTGGTACCAGCGCGCGCACCACATCGCGCTCGACGGATTCGCCGCGGTAACGATGCTGCACCGGATGACCGAGTTGTACAACGCTTGGGTGAAGTCCGAGGAACCGGCATCGTGCGCGGCGCAGGACCTGGGAGTCATCGTCGAGCAGGATCTGGCGTACCGGGGTTCGACGCGTTTCGACAACGACCGCAGATACTGGCTGGAACACCTGGCGGGCGCGCCGCCCGCCGTCAGCCTGGCCGGTCGCGTCGGCAAGCCCACCATTCATCCGGCGCTGGTCAGCACAGAGCTGCCCGATGCCACTGCGCGGCTGCTGGACAGTGTCGCGCTCGAACACGGTCAGAGCGTGGCTCCGACCATCGTCGCGGCGTTCGCCGCCTATCTCGCGCGAATGACCGGAAGCGACGAAGTAATGCTGAGCCTACCGGTTTCGGGTCGGCACTCCGCCGTGCTGCGCCGTTCCGGGGGGATGGTGGCGAACGTGGTCCCGTTGCGGGTGCGGGTGGCCGGCCGCAACGTCGGTGAACTGATCGCCGCGGTGCAAAGTGAGTTGACGAGTGCACTTCGGCGGCAGCGCTACCGCCAGGAGGACATATTCCACGATATGGGGATCGCGCGTGACGAGGCGGCGTCCTTCGGGCCTGCGGTGAACCTGATGCTGATCGAGAACGAGGTGGTGCTCGGTAACACGACAGGCCGCCTGAACGTCCTCACCTCGGGCCCTACCGCCGACCTTTTCGTCAATATCTATCCGGGTGCGGGCAAAGACAGTACGCATATCGACTTCCAGGGAAATCCGAATGCCTACACCCCGGAAGAGCTCGCTGGTCACCACCGGCGATTCCGCATGTTCCTGCACGAGTTCCTCGCCGGGGGAGCGGAATGTCCGGTCAGCGGATTGTCGCTGCTCGACGTGCACGAACGGTCCACGCTGCCGCGAGTGCGGGGGCCGAGCGGAGTCGAAACACGGCTGCTTCCCGAGATTCTGACCGAGAGCGCGCGCCGCAATCGCAGTGCGTGCGCGATCACCTCGGCCGGGCAGACGATGACCTACGGCGAGCTGGACGACAGATCCTCCCAGCTGGCCAGGCATCTGACAGCGCTGGGTTGTGGCCCGGACACAGCGGTGGCGATCATGCTGCGACGCTCGGTCGAATCCGTCGTGGCGACCTGGGCGGTCGCGAAATGTGGGGCCGCGGTCGTCCAGCTGGCCCCCGAGTACCCGTGCAAGCGGATAGAACACATGGTCGCCGACAGCGGCGCGGCTGTGGCGATCACGATCGACGAGCTGCGCGACCAACTCCCACCGGCGACGCGTTGTGTGGTTCTCGATGATCCCGCGACCCTGGGGGAAGACGGCGCCGGCAGCGGGCCGATCTCCGACTACGACCGGATCCGGCCACTGCGCCCGTCCAATATCGCCTACATCACCTATACCTCGGGATCCACCGGAACGCCGAAAGGCGTCCAGGTCACCCACACCGGCCTCGCGAATCTGATTGCCGACCGCGTTTCCACCTACGGAATCGACACGACCTCTCGGGTGTCGTATGCGCTCTCGCCCAGTTTCGACGCCTCCATGGAACAGTTTCTGACCTGCTTCGCGAGCGGAGCCACACTGGTGATCGTGCCGCCCGAGGTGACCGGCGGCGAGCCGCTCACGCGACTGCTGGCCTACGAGCACGTGACCCACCTGACGCTGACGCCCACGATGCTGGCAACCGTGGACCCCGAACCGGCGACCGACGTGCGCGTGCTCGTGGTCGGCGGCGACGTATGTCCACCGCACGTCATCGAGCGGTGGGCGCAGTCGCTGTCGATGTACAACGAATACGGTCCCACCGAAGCCACCGTGACCGCCGCCGGCGCCATGCTGAGACCCGGTCACGACCACTTGGTCGGTGGCCCCATTCGTGGCGTCGCGGCGATGGTGCTGGACCGAACGCTGCAACCGGTGCCGAACGGCACCGCGGGCGAGCTGTATCTCGCCGGGCCGGGATTGGCCCGCGGATACAGCCATCTGTCCGTCGAAACCGCCGCCCGGTTCGTCGCGGATCCGTACGGCGGCGCCGGCGAGCGGATGTACCGCACCGGCGACCTCGCACGCTGGACCGGCGACAACGCCGAGATGACGCTGGAATTGATGGGACGCAGCGACTTCCAGGTCAAGATCCGTGGCTACCGGATCGAACCGGGTGAGATCGACGCCGCGCTCACCACACACGAGGACGTGGATCTGTCCGTGACGGTGCCGGTGCCCAACAACGCGGGCACGACCGTGCTGGCGTCGTATGTTGTCCCAGTTAGCGGCCGTCGGATCGAACCGCTCGAACTCCAGCGCTTCGCCCGTGATTCGCTGCCGCCGCAGATGGTTCCGGCGGTGATCGTCGCGTTGGACAGCCTCCCGGTGAACGCGTTCGGCAAGCTCGATCGCAGCGCTCTGCCGAAACCGGAATTCGGGACCGCGCCAGTCGGCCGGTCGCCGGCCACCGCCCGGGAGAAGGCGGTCGCACGGCTGTTCACCGAGGTGCTCGGCGTGCCTCTCGTCGGGGCGGACGACAGCTTCTTCGCCCTGGGCGGCGACAGCATTCTGTCGATCCAGCTGGTGGCGCGGGCCAAGGCCGATGGTCTGAGTTTCTCCACCCAGGATGTGTTCGTGCACAAGACCGTTGCGGGCTTGGCGGCCACGGCGACGACAGCGAGCGATACGCCCGAGTTGGCGGAGTTGCCCGGAGGCGGCGAAGGACCGATGCCGTTGTCGCCGATCATGTGCGCAATGCTGGATCGGGGTCACTACGACCGATTCGCACAGGCCGCGCTCGTGCAACTGCCCGAAGGGGTCGACCGTGCGGGCCTCGTACGCGCAGTGGGATCCCTGCTGGACCGCCACGACATGCTGCGCGCGGTATTGCGCGGCGATTCGGCTGATCGCTACGTCGAGGTGCTCGAGCGGAACGCGGTCGACCCGGACGCCGCGCTCGTCGATGTTCGCCTCGATCGACGTGACGCCGCCGAGGTCGACCGGCACCTGCAGGAGGCCGCCGATCGACTGGACCCGGGCAGGGGGGTGCTCGTTCAAGCCGTCTGGATGCGGGATCGCGACGGTTCGGGACCGGACCTGATGTGGCTGGTGATTCACCATCTCGCCGTCGACGTGGTGTCGTGGCGCATCATCCTCGCCGACCTCGCGCGGGCCTGGTCGCAGATCTCCGCCGGCGGCGAACCGGATTTCGGCCCGGTCACCACCTCGTTCCGGCGGTGGGCGCACGGCCTGGTCGAGCGGGCACCGGGCAGACGGTCGGCGGAACTCGACAGGTGGAAGGACGTCCTCGCGCCGGGTGATCAGCTACTCGGATCGCGCCGTCTGGTTCCCGATCGTGACGTCGGCGCCACGGCGGGCCGGGTCCATCAGCGCATCCCGGCAGCGGTCACCGAGGCGGTTCTCACCACCATTCCGGATCGCTTCCACTGCAGCGCCAACGATCCGCTGCTCGCGGCGCTGGCATTGGCACTCGGTGAGTGGCGGCGCAGGCGCGGTACTGCGGCGGACGCGGGCGAGTTGATCTCGCTGGAGGGACACGGCCGCGAGGAGCGGGCCGTGCCGGGCGCCGATCTCAGCGGCACCGTGGGTTGGTTCACCACACGCTTCCCGGTCCGGATCGACTGGGACGGTGTCGATCTCGATGACGCGCTGGCCGGCGGCGTGAGTGCTGGGCTGGCGATCAAACAGGTGAAGGAGAAGTTGCGGGCGGTGCCGGGCAACGGCATCGGCTACCAGGTGCTGCGTCATCTCGATCCCCAGGGCAGTGCCGAGCTCGCGGACCTGCCCGAACCTCAGATCAGCTTCAACTATCTCGGGCGGGTGAGTGTCGGTGAACGATCGATGCCCTGGGCGCCCACCACCGAGTTCACCGCACTGACCGCGACGAACGATCCGGGGATGGCGCTGCCGGCCGTGCTCGATGTCAATGCGATCGCCGAGGAAGGACGCGACGGGCTCGAACTCGACGTGACCTGGGAGTTCGCCTCGCAGGTAGTGGGTGGCGAGGAGGTCGACGAGCTCACCGGGCTGTGGGCTCGCGCGCTGGGGGCACTCGCCGATCACGTCCGATCCGACACCGGCTACGGCTTCACTCCCTCCGACTTCCCGCTCACCGCCGTCTCGCAGGACGATGTCGACCACTGGCTGGGGAAATACCCGTCGATGATCGATGTGTGGCCGCTCACCGCCTTGCAGACCGGGCTGCTGTTCCACACCATCTACGACCGCGACGGCGACGATGGCTACATCGTGCAGGTGGCGCTGACATTCGCTGGGCAGGTGGACGGTGCGCGGATGCGCCGCGCCGCGCAGGTGCTCATCGACCGGCACGACAGCCTGCGGACCGCGTTCGTCGAGAGTGTCGATGGGCCACGGCAGATCGTCCTGCGCGACACCGAAGTCGAGTGGGGCGAGTCGAATCTCGCCGGCATCAGCGATGCGGGCAGGCGGGCGCGAGCACTTCGGCGACTCGCGACGGCGGCCGTGGCTCCGTTCGACCCGGCCCGTCCACCGCTGGTGCGTTTCCACCTCGTGCGCACCGGCGTCGATACTTTCCAGTTGCTGGTCACCAACCACCACCTCGTGCTCGACGGCTGGTCGATGCCTCTGCTGATCCACGAGCTGCTCTCGCTGTACACCTCCGATGGCGACACCGCCGAGCTCGCGCCCCCACGTTCGTACCGCGAGTATCTGCGGTGGCTGCAGGCACAGGATCGTGACGCCGC
This sequence comes from Nocardia sp. NPDC057272, assembly GCF_042668615.1. Taxonomy (NCBI): domain Bacteria; kingdom Bacillati; phylum Actinomycetota; class Actinomycetes; order Mycobacteriales; family Nocardiaceae; genus Nocardia; species Nocardia sp. NPDC057272. Next base: position 375,438 of record NZ_JBHUYK010000005.1, read on the forward strand.
AACCGCCGCGTGGCGGGAGGCGCTCGCCGGAATCGACAGTCCGACACGGGTCACGGGCAGGCCGGATCGGTCCGTCGCCGCGCACGTCGGTGAGGTCGACCTGAACCTGGACGCGGCGACCACCGCCGCGCTTCTCGATCTGGGCCGCTCGCACGGCGTCACTGCCAACACGGCCCTGCAGGTGGCGTGGGCACTGCTGGTCGCCGCGCAGACCGGACGGTCGGACGTGGTCTTCGGCAATACGATCGCGCACCGCCCGCCGCAGATTCCGGATGTCGAGCGCATGGTCGGGCTTCTCGTCAACACCCTGCCTGTCCGAGTCCGCCTCGAACCCGGCGAAACCGTCGGCGACCTGCTCGTCCGCGTGCAATCCGAGCAGGCCGCCATGCTGGATCACCAGTACGTCGGCTTGGCGGAGCTGCAACGGGCCACCGGCATCACCGATATGTTCGACACCGCGACGGTGCTCGAGTCCTATCCGCTCGACCGGGACCTGCTGGCGCGCGATCTGTCCGACGCGGGCTTGCGGTTCGTCGAGATCGACGCACACGATGCCACGCCGTATCCACTGAGTTTGCAGGTGTCCCCGCCGCGGTCGAGTCGCGACCGGCGATCGGATGCCGCCGACGAGCCGAGCACCTACACGGTGACGCTGAAGTTCGCCACCGACCGATTCGATTCGGACGAGGTCCGCACGCTGCTCGAACGCTTCGAACTTCTTCTCACGCAGATCGTCAGGTATCCCGCCCGCAACGTCGCCGCGATCTCCTCCTGCTGGGATTCCGAACGCGCGGAACTGCTTTCGGTCGGCAGCGAGGAGCCGCCCGCCGCGGAACTCGTGCTGCGCGACATCCTGTGGGGGACCGCGCGCAGGTATCCGGATGCCGTGGCCCTGCGCAGCGGTGACACCACGTGGACCTATCGTGAGCTCGAGCGCCGCGCCGACCGGTTCGCTCATCTGCTGGCCCGCCATGGTGCTCGCGCCGAGTCGATCGTCGCGTTGGCCGTTCCCCGTTCGGCTGAACTGGTGGTCGCGATCTGGGCGGTGGCGAAGGCAGGCGCCGCCTTCCTGCCCTTGGATCCCGGCAATCCCGCCGCGCGGATCGCGGAGTTGCTGTCCGACTCCCGGACCGGTCTCGGCGTGACGACCAGCGATGTCGCACCGAGCCTTCCGGATACTGTCGACTGGTTGATACTGGACGCTACGGCTTCGGATGCTGACGAGGATCTACCACGTCTGTCCGACATCTCGGCCGGGGGCGATCGGCTGTCGGCCGACAACGCGGCATACGTGATCTATACGTCCGGATCGACCGGTAAACCGAAGGCGGTCCACCTCAGTCATCGCGGCCTGGCCGACCTCGTCTCGGCGCAGATCGACGCCTTCGGTGTCGGTCCGGGTTCGGTGGTTCTGCAGGTCGCGTCGCCGGGTTTCGACGCCTGCTTGTCGGAGTTGCTGTTGGCGCACGGTAGTGGCGCCGGTCTCGTGGTGTCGCCGCCGGAGGTGTACGCCGGCACCGATCTCGAGGAATTGCTTCGGTCGCAGCAGGTTTCGCACGCGATCATCACCCCGTCGGTGCTGAAGACCATGGATCCGACGCGGACGCCGTCGTTGACATCGCTCGCGGTCGTCGGCGAAGCGACCGAGCCGGACACCGTGAACCGGTGGGGGCACGGTCGACGGCTGATGAATCATTACGGGCCGACCGAGTGCACGATCTGGGCGACGGGGTCGGACGCCCTGGTACCGGGCGAACCGGTGACGATCGGCGGCCCGATCCGGGGCGCGTCCGCGATGGTTCTCGACAGGTGGCTGCGACCGGTGCCGGTCGGTGTCGTGGGCGAACTCTATATCGGTGGGCCCGGACTTGCCCGCGGGTACGTCGATCGACCGGACGTGACCGCGTCGCGCTTCGTCGCGGATCCGCGATCGGTTCGCGGCGAACGGATCTACCGCACCGGTGATTCCGTGCGCTGGGTGCGCGGTCGCGCCGGACTGGCGCTGGAGTATCTGGGCCGAGGCGATCAGCAGGTCAAGATCCACGGCCTGCGGATCGAGCCAGGGGAAATCGATGCTCACCTGGCTCTGCATCCGGAGGTGGCGAGCGTCGCGACCGTCGTGGTGAAGGGGCCTGCCGACGAACCGGTTCTGGTGTCCTATTTCGTCTCCCCCTCGGGCGCCGCGGTAGACGTGGCGGCACTCGGCGACGATCTCTCGCGCACGCTACCTCGCTATATGAATCCCGCGGCGATCGTGCAGCTGGAGGAGATGCCGCGCACACCTACGGGAAAACTCGATCGGAAAGCATTGCGGCAGCGGGCTTTCGATTCCCACGCCACGGACGGCAGAATGCCGTCCACGCATGCCGAACAGGTCATGGCGAGACTCTTCGCCGACGTGCTCCATCTCGACACCGTGTCCGCCGACAGCAATTTCTTCGCGCTCGGCGGTGACAGTATCGTCTCGATGCGACTGGTGGCGCTGGCGCGATCGGCCGGGCTCACGCTCACGCCGCGAGATGTCTTCGAAGGCAAGACAGTTGCCGCCCTCGCCGCGATGGCCGACGCCGATGTGGCTCCGCCGGTGGAACGCGTCTCGGATTCTCCGCTCGTCGCCCTCACCCAATCCGACCTCGATCGGCTCGAGCAGCAGTACCACGGCCTGTCCGACGTCTGGCCGTTGTCGCCCATGCAATCCGGTGTGCATTTCCACTCGACGTTCGATCCGGATGCCGGGGACAACTACACCGTCCAGACGATGATCGGATTTTCCGGCGAGGTCGACGGTGAACGCCTGCGCCGTGCCGCGCAGGCCGTGGTCGACCGGCACGATATTCTGCGGGCCGCCTTCGTGGAGACCGTGGGCGGGCCGCGCCAGATCGTGCTCGACCATGCCGAGATCGGCTTCCGGGAGATCGATCTCGCCGGTGACGGCGGCGCGGAACTCCCGGCCGATGCGGCGACGATTGCCGCAGCGGACGCGGCGGCGGGATTCGACCTGTCGGCTCCGCCGCTGCTGCGCTTGACGCTGATCCGTCTCGACGCGGGGTCCTTCCGGCTGCTCGTCACGAATCACCATGTGATCCTGGACGGCTGGTCGATGCCGCTGCTGATGCGCGAACTACTCGACTACTACGGGTCTCCCGCCCATATCGACTTCGCCGGACCCGCACCCTCCTACCGTGACTATCTGTCCTGGCTGGGGCGGCAGGACACTGCCGCATCCAAGGCGGCATGGGCACAGGCCTTTTCGGATGTCGACGCACCCACCCGGGTGTCTCGCGACGTGCTCGCGACGGGTTCGGTGTCCGCCGCCGAAATCGAGGCCGAGCTGACGGCAGATCGTTTCGGCGAACTCCGCCGAGTGGTGGCCGAGTCGGCCGTCACCATCAATACGGCGGTCGCCGCGGCTTGGGCTCTGAATCTGCGCGTACTGACCGGTGAGACCGATGTGATCTTCGGATCCGCGGTGTCGGGACGGCCACCGGAGTTGCCGCGGGTCGATCAGACGCTCGGCATGTTCCTGACTACGATTCCCGTGCGAGTCCCGCTCGACCCCACCATGACGGTGCGCGAGTTGCTGACCGGCATACAAGAGCGGCACGCTCGCATGCTGGATCATCACCACATCGGCCTCCCCGAGATTCACCGCAGCGTCGGTCTGCCCGAACTCTTCGACACCGCCGTCACCTTCCAATCGTTTCCCGTCGACCGGACGGCACTGCAGCAACTCATCGAGTCGGCGGGCCTGCGAGTGGACGAACTCAGCGGTGTCGACGCTACGCCGTACCCGTTGAGCCTGGTCGTGGCACCGAAACAGTCCGCGCTCGGCGAAGCGCAGGCACTGCGGATCACCCTCCGGTTCCACGACCACGCGTTCGGCGCCGCGGCGGCGCGCCGGATCCTCGACCGCTTCGTCGCGTTGCTCGGCCGGATCGCCGTCGACGCCGACGTACGGCTGGGTGAGCTGCCGCTCGACGAGGAACGGGGGCCGTCGTGGCCGGTTTCGGGTGCGCGACCGGCGATCCCGGACACGCTGGACCGGATCCTCGCCGCTCGCGCTGCCGCCGAACCCGCCGCGATCGCCGTGCGATGCGGTGCGACCGCCATGACGTACCGGCAACTCGACGAGCGATCCACCCGTCTGGCCCGGATCCTGCTGCGCCACGGCGTCCGGCGGGGACAGGTCGTCGCCTCGGTGCTTCCGCGATCCCTCGCGGCAACGGTGACCCTGTGGGCCGTGGCGAAGACCGGTGCCGCGGTCCTGCCGATAGATCCGACCCTGCCGTCGGAGCGGATCGACTTTCTGCTGTCGGATTCGAAAGCCGTGCTCGGGCTGACCGACTCATCCGCCCGGACGCACCGTCCCGACGGCGTCGACTGGCTGTTCCTCGACCAGGAACAGATGCTCGGCGACGCGGATTCGGTTCCCGCTGTGCCGATCACCGATGCCGAACGCGGCGGACCGATTCGGCGGGATCAGACCGTGTACGTGAGCTACACCTCCGGGTCGACCGGTATGCCCAAGGGCGTGCTCGTCAGCCATCGCGGCCTGGCCGACATCGTCGCGGCGCAGCGGCGGATTCTCGGCGTCGACCCGAGCTCGGTGGTGCTGCAGGTGGCCTCGCCCAGCTTCGACGCCTCGATGTTCGAGTTGTTGATGGCGCACGGCTCAGGCGGCCGACTGGTCGTCTCGCCTCCCGATGTCTACGCCGGACCCGAGCTGGCGGATCTGATCGGGCGCGAACATATCTCGCACGTGGTGATCACTCCCTCGGCGCTGGCGACACTCTCGTGCGACGGTCTCGAGGGGCTGCGTGTGCTGGCAACAGCCGGTGAGGCGGTCGGGCCGGAACTGGTCGATCGGTGGGCGCCGCATCGCACCATGGTCAATCTCTATGGGCCCAGCGAAAGCACTATCTGGGCTACCGCCAGCGACGCACTGGTGCCCGATGCCGCGATCACGATCGGCAGGCCGGTCGGCCCCGTCGCGGTCGTCGTTCTCGATACCTGGTTGCGGCCCGTGCCACACGGTGTCGAGGGCGAGCTGTATCTGTTCGGCCCCGGCCTGGCCGATGGGTACGCCGCCAGGACGGGGTTGACCGCGTCGCGGTTCGTCGCCTGCCCGTTCGCGGAGCCGGGTCAGCGCATGTACCGCACCGGCGACGTGGTGCGCCGTGGCGTCGATGGCGACCTGGAGTTCGTGGGACGCAACGATTTTCAGGTGAAGGTGCACGGCACCAGGATCGAGCTGGGGGAGATCGACGCGGTGCTCGACGCGCGGGCGGATGTGGCGTATGCGGTCACGGTGCCGCGCCGCGACGGCGGGCGAGCGGTGCTGCTGGTGTCCTATGTCGTGGTTGCGCCGGGGGCGGAGGTATCGGGCGAGCAGTTGCGTGCGGCACTGGCCGAGGTGTTGCCCCGGTACATGGTGCCGTCCGCGGTGATGGTGCTGGACGAGGTGCCGCTGACCGTCAACGGGAAGCTGGATCGCGAGCGGTTACCCGAGCCGGTTTCCCTCACGCGAGAATTCCGGGCGCCATCGCCAGGGGTGCAAGAGCTGGTCGCGCGGACATTCGAGCAGGTGCTCGACGTGGATCGGGTGGGAGTCGACGACGACTTCTTCGCGCTGGGCGGCGACTCCCTGAGCGCCTCGATGGTGGTGGCGCGCCTGGGCGCTGCCCTGGATACGCGGGTACCGGTGCGGTCGGTTTTCGAGGAGCCGACCGTCGGCGGATTGGCCGGTCTCGTCGCGGCGCTCAGCGGTGGGGGCCGGTTGCCTCTGCTGCCGGGAGCGCACCCCGACTCCGTGCCGCTGTCGCTGGCACAGCAGCGGATGTGGTTCCTGAACCGGTTGGAGCCGGATTCGGCGGTGCACAACATTCCGGTGATGCTGCGGCTGTCCGGACGGCTGGACACCGAAGCGCTGGCTGCCGCGCTCGCCGATGTGGTCGCGCGCCACGAAGTATTGCGGACGATATATCCCGAAGTCGCCGGTGAGCCGCGCCAGGTCGTTCTCGACGAGACCGCGGTGCCGGTGCGGGCGGTGCGAGTGCCCGCGGATTCCGTCCCGGAGGTGGTGGGCGAGTTCGTGCGGCGTGGATTCGATGTGACCGTCCGGGTGCCGATACGAGTGGGATTGTTCGAACTGGGCACCGAGCGCGACAGTGACACAGGAGAATTCCTGCTGGTGCTCGTGGTCCATCACATCGCGGGCGATGGTCAGTCGATGGGGCCACTGGCCCGTGACGTGATGGTGGCGTATGCCGCGCGACTGGCCGGGCAGGCACCGCAGTGGGAGCCGCTCGCAGTGCAGTACGCGGATTTCGCGTGGTGGCAACGGCAGATGCTGGGGGCCGCGGACGATCCGGCGTCGTTGATGTCGGAGCAGCTGGAGTTCTGGCGCTCGACGCTCGCGGGCGCACCGGACCGGCTGGAACTTCCGGCCGACCGCCCACGTCCGGCCGTCGCATCGCTGTCGGGAGGCCGGGTACCGGTGGAGATCGATGCGAGGCTGCACGAGCGGCTGGTCGCGCTGGCACGGTCGAGAGGGTCGTCGCTGTTCATGGTGATGCACACGGCGCTGGCAGCGCTGCTGGGGCGGCTCAGCAGCAGCGATGACGTGGTGATCGGCACCCCGGTCGCGGGACGGGGCGAGCCTGGTCTGGACGACCTGGTGGGGATGTTCGTGAACACGCTGGCATTGCGGACCCGGGTGGATACGGGCGAGCCGTTCGCCGAGTTGCTGATGCGCACCCGGCAGACGGACCTGCTGGCGTTCGAGCACGCGGACGTGCCGTTCGAGCGGGTCGTGGAGGAGTTGAACCCGGAGCGATCGGCGGCACGACATCCGTTGTTCCAGGTGGCCTTGGCGTTCCAGAACGTGTCGACGATCGAAGTGGTGCTGCCCGAGGTCCGGGTTGCCCGGGCGGAGGTGGATACCGAGGCGATCCAGTTCGATCTGCAACTGGTGCTGGCCGATTCATCCGGCAATGCCGCTGTGGCGCAGGGTATGTCGGGAATGTTGACCTTTGCCCGGGATCTGTTCGACGAGGTGACCGCGGCGGCGATCGTCCGGCGGCTGGTGCGGGTACTGGAAGCCGTCGCCGACGATCCGGCCGTGGTAGTCGGCGATATCGACTGGCTGGAAGCCGGCGAGTGCTCAGCGCTCACCTCGCGGGTCGGGGCGCACACCGTGGCGGCGCTGGAGCCGTCCGGACTGCTGCCGGAGGTGTTCACCTCGGCCGTGCGGGACAACGGCGACGGTATCGCCGTCGTCGCGGGGGATGCCACGCTGTCGTATGCGCAGCTGGACGAACGATCGAGCCGGCTGGCGAGGGTGCTGATCCGCCGTGGCGCCGGACCGGAGAATCCGGTGCTGGTGGCAGCGGCGCGGTCGACGGAGTCAGTCGTCGCGTGGTGGGCGGTGGTGCGGTCGGGTGCGCCTTACGTGCCGGTCGACCCGAGCTATCCCGATAGCCGGATCGAGCAGATGGTGTCGGATTCTGGTGCGACGCTGGGGGTTACGGTGTCGTCGGTGCGTGCCCAGCTGCCCGATTCGGTGGACTGGATCGTGCTCGACGACCCGGCCGTCGCCGCGCGGATCGACGCGGCGGCGAGCGGCCCGATCGGCGACGACGAGCGGACGCGGCCGCTGCGGGCCTCGGATGTCGCCTACGTGGTCTTCACCTCCGGATCAACCGGAGTGCCCAAGGGCGTGGCCATCACACATTCCGGCATCGCCGGCTTCGTCGCGGGGCGGCGCGCCGACCGCGAGCTACAGCACACGTCCAGGGTGTTGCATTTCGCGTCGCCGTCGTTCGACGCCGCGGTGATGGAGATCCTGATCGCGGCCAGTCGAGCCGGTGCGCTGATCGTGGCGCCGACGGGGATCTACGGCGGCGACGAGCTGGCCGAGTTCTTGCGCGTGCAGCGGGTCACTCACGCCTTCATCACCCCGGCCGCGCTCGCGTCGGTGGATCCGGCCGGACTCGACGACTTGCGGATGGTGATGTCCGGTGGTGAGGAGGTCCCGGCGGATCTGGTGAGCCGATGGGCGGGCACCGACGTGGCGGGCGCCCGGAAGTTCCAGGTGCTGTACGGGCCGACCGAGGCCACGATGCTCGCCACGGCGACGCGCGCGCTGCGACCGGATGATCGGCCGACGATCGGTGCTCCACTGCCGGGGATACAGGCGCTGGTCCTGGACGACCGGCTGCGCCCGGTGCCGGTGGGGGTGGCCGGAGAGTTGTATCTCGCGGGTCCGGCGCTGGCGCGCGGATACCTGAACAGGGCGGCTCTCGACGCGGTGCGGTTCGTGGCGCATCCGTTCGGGGAACCGGGACGCCGCATGTACCGGACCGGTGATGTGGTGCGCTGGAATACCGGCGGCGACCTGGAGTTCCTGGGGCGCAACGATTTCCAGGTGAAGATCCGCGGTTACCGGGTGGAGCTGGGCGAGATCGACGCGGTGCTGAGCGCGCGGGCGGAGGTGGCCTACGCGGTCACGGTGCCGTGGCGTGCGGGCACCGGTCCGGCACAGTTGGTGTCCTATGCGGTGCCCGAAACCGGCTCGAACGTCTCGGGCGAACAGTTGCGCGCGGCGTTGGTCGAGGCGCTGCCGTCGTACCTGGTGCCCGCCGCGGTGATGATCCTCGACGCGATCCCGCTGTCGCCGAATGGAAAGCTCGACCGCGCGGCCCTGCCCGCACCCGTCGTCCAGGTCAAGCGGTTCCGGGCACCGGTGTCACCGGCGGAGGAAATAGTGGCAGGCGTATTCGCCGACGTCCTCGGTAACGACGGTCCCGTGGGCGCCGACGACGACTTCTTCGACCTCGGCGGCAACAGCCTGGTGGCCACCCGGGTTGCCGCGCGGATCGGTGCCGCGCTCGATGTGACCATCCCGGTGTCGATGATCTTCGAAGCGCCGACGGTCGAGAGGTTGGCCGCGCGCGCCGAATCGCACGCCGACGCCGGTCGGGTAGCGCTGACCGCGCAGCCGCGGCCGCAGCGAATTCCCCTGTCGTACGCACAGCAGCGGATGTGGTTCCTGAACCGGCTCGAGCCCGGCTCTGCCGCCTACAGCATTCCGATGGTGCTACGGCTGTCCGGTCAGCTGAATGTCGACGCGTTGCGCGCGGCGATCGAGGATGTACTGAATCGGCACGAAGTACTGCGGACCGTATACCCGTACGCCGAGGGCGAGCCGTCACAGGTGGTCCTTTCCGCCGCTGACGCCTCCGCGCCGATCACCGTGACCTCGATCGCGGAACCGGAACTGGCCGAATCGTTGTCGGCGTTCATCTCGACGGTGTTCGATGTGACGGTCGAGGCGCCGGTGCGGGCACGGTTGTTCGAGCTCGGCCGGGACGAGTGGGTCTTGGCCGTGGTTGTGCATCACATTGCCTGCGACGGGTCGTCGCTGGGCCCGCTGGCACGGGACATGATGACCGCGTACACAGCTCGCCTGCTCGGGCAGTCGCCGAGTTGGCCGCCGTTGCCGGTGCAGTACGCCGACTACGCGATCTGGCAGCGGACCGTACTGGGGGGCGAAGACGATCCGGAGTCGCTGCTCCGTGCCCAGATCGACTACTGGACAAGCGAGTTGGCCGAGCTCCCGGTGGTGCTGGGGCTGCCGACCGACCGCCCGCGTCCGCCCGTGCAGTCTCACGCGGGCGCGAGCGTACCGATCACCGTCGGCGCCGATCTGCATGCGGGATTGCAGCAGGTCGCGCGAGCACACAACACGACGCTGTTCATGGTCTTCCATGCTGCGCTGGCGGCCACGCTGGCCCGGCTGGCCGATACCGACGATATAGCGATCGGCACGCCGTTCGCGGGACGCGGCGAGCCCGAACTCGACGATCTGGTCGGGATGTTCGTCAACACCCTGGTGCTGCGGACCCGGTTGACGCCGGGGATGACGTTCACCGAGCTACTCGAACACCAGCGGGGGACCGATCTGGCCGCGTTCGGGCATGCCGATGTTCCGTTCGAGCGCCTGGTGCAGGAGCTGAATCCGGTGCGGTCGCACGCCCACCATCCGCTGTTCCAGGTGATGCTGGCGTTCCAGAACGTCGGCGGGGCCCAGTTCGAACTCCCGGGGCTCTCGGCGTCCGCCGCGACGGCCGACACCGACCTCGCACTGTTCGATCTGCTGGTCACGATGTCGGATTCCTATGACTCCGCCGGTGACCCGGCCGGCATCAGCGGCGGGGTGATCTACGCGAGCGACCTCTTCGACGCCACGACAGCGACAGCGATCGTCGATCGCCTGCTGCGATTGCTCGGCGAACTGGTGACCGATGCGACACAGCCGGTGCGCGAGGTGGATCTGCTCGGCGCCGATGAGCGGGAAACCATCCTGACGCAGTGGAATTCGACCGATCACCGCCTCCAGCCGGAGGAGACGCTGCCCTCCGTCTTCGCCCGCTCCGTGCAGGCGCGAGCGGACCAGCCCGCGGTGACAGCCGGAGAGCAGACATTGACCTATGCGGAATTCGCGTCCCGCGTCAACCGGTTGGCGCGGTGGCTGATCTCCTGCGGAGTGGGGCCGGAATCGTTGGTGGCGCTGCGGATGCGGCGTTCACTGGACCAGGTCGTCGCCGTCTACGCGGTGCACGCCGCCGGGGGCGGATACGTGCCGGTTGATCCGGACCTGCCGGCGGACCGCATCGACTACATGCTGTCCATCGCCGCACCGGTGCTGGAGTTGTCGTCCCTCGACGGGCTGGAGCTGTCGGGATTCGATGACGGGCCGGTCACCGACGCCGATCGGCTCGCACCGCTGCGCTCGCACAATGTCGCGTACGTGATCTTCACTTCGGGGTCGACCGGTCGACCGAAAGGTGTAGCGGTATCGCACTGTTCGGTGGTCAACCAAGTGCGGTGGGTCAACGACACCTACGCGCTGACGCCGAACGACGTCGCGATGCTGAAGTCCCCGGCTACGTTCGACATGTCGGTGTGGGAGTTGTTCGCGCCGCTGGCGGTGGGCGCGCGGCTGGTGATCGCGCGGGCGTACGGGCATACCGACCCGGCCTATCTCGCCGAAACCATTGCCGCTCAGCGGGTCACGGTCGCCGCGCTCGTGCCGTCGATGCTGGCGGTACTGGCGGACATGGCGCCCGCGCGATCGCTCGAGTCGGTGCGCACGCTCCTGGTGGGCGGTGAGGCATTCGACCCCGAGACGGTGGCCGCGGCACGGCGAACAATGCCCGGGGTCGCGTTGCACAATCTGTACGGGCCGACCGAATGCACTGTGTGCGCGACCGCGCATCGGCTGACCGAAGCCGAGAGCGCGAACATGCCGATCGGCTCACCGGTATGGAACACGCGGGCGTACGTACTCGACGACCGGCTACATCCGGTACCGCCCGGCGTCGCCGGGGAGCTGTACCTGGCGGGCACTCAGCTCGCGCGCGGCTACCAGTCACGTCCGGGCCTCACCGCGGAACGGTTCGTGCCCGACCCGTACGGTGACGGCCGGCGCCTGTACCGCACCGGCGACCTGGTGCGCTGGCGCCGCAACGGCGAATTGGATTACCTGGGCCGCACCGATTTCCAGGTGAAGCTGCGCGGCCTGCGTATCGAACTCGGCGAAATCGAGGCAGTACTCGCCGAGCACCCCAGCATCGCGCGGGCGATCGCTGTGGTGCGCCCCATCGGCACGATGGAGCACCTCGTCGGCTACCTCGTGCCTGCCGCGGGCACCACGGTCGATACCGCGGCGGTGGCGGCGCACGCGGCGACCAAACTGCCCGACTACATGGTGCCCGCCACGATGATGGTGCTCGACACGGTGGCCTTCCACTCGTCGGGCAAGCTGGACCGTCTGCGGCTACCGGAGCCGGTGCTCGCGGTAGCGGAGTTCCGGGAGCCCTCGTCGTGGCTGGAAGGTGAGGTCGCACGGGCCTTCGGAACGGTACTCGGCGTGGATCGGGTGGGCGCCGACGACGACTTCTACGCATTGGGCGGCAACTCGCTGAAGTCGGTGCAGGTGGTGAGCGAGTTGCGCAAGGAACTCGACTACGAGGTTCCGATCAGCTGGATGCTGTCCGATCCCTGCCCGGCCGACCTGGCGAAGCGAATCGAATCCAGAATCCGCTCCGGTCCCGCCGCCGACGGGGCCGATGCCGGCTTCGACACCCTGCTGCCGATCCGCACCGGTGGTGAGCGACCCCCACTGTTCTGCATCCACCCGGCCGTCGGCCTGTCGTGGTGTTATCGCACCCTCGACCACTACCTCTCCGACGGTCGACCGATCTACGGCATCCAGGCGCCACAGATCGCCGGCGAGATCCCCGGTCCGACATCGATCGAGGAAATGGCCGCCCGCTACTTCGACGAGATTCGCGCGGTCCAGCCACACGGCCCCTATCACCTTCTCGGCTGGTCGCTGGGTGGTGCGATCGCCCATGCCATCGCCGTCGAGATGCGCGCCGCCGGTGAACAGGTCGCGCTGCTGGCGCTGCTGGACGCCGAAGTGGGCGGTGTCGACGCGTCGACGCTGCGCGCCGTCACGGCCGGTGAGCTGATCAGCAATCTCGGCCCGGTCATGGGCCTTGATTTCGTCGACCCCGATGCGACTGCCGAGGAGGCCGCCGACCTGATCGAACGGCACCTGGGGAGCAGCCTCGGGATCGACGCCGCCCGGATCCAGCGCCTGACCGATGCCTACAACCTGGCGATCCGGGCAGCCGGTGCCTGGCGTCCCGCGGTCTTGGACAGCGACATGCTCTATTTCACCGCGACACGCGACAGGCGATCCGATGCCGCGGGCCACGAGGGATGGGCGCGGGTGGTCCGCGGCCAGATATCGATTTTCGACATCGACGCGGCCCACCTCGAAATGACCCAACCGGATGCGATCGCCCAGATCGCCCGGATTCTCAACGCGCGACTGGATCGATGACCGGATAGCCACGCGCGAGGACACGGTCAGCCGTCAGCGCCGGGGTGCTCCCACCCCCGGCTTCAGCTGGTGTCGGCCCGCGGCGGCGTCGTTCCGGTTGCGGCGCCGACCTGGTCGCCTGCTATTTTGAACGTTGTTCAATTCTGTTAGCGAAGGATGTCTGCGTGCCCGAAGTCGAGAAGTCCCCGAAGTGGGCAACCGCGTTCACCGCACGGGACATGGCGCAGATCGCGGTGTTCGCCGCCCTGATCGCCGCGCTCGGCCTCCCCGGCGCGATCACCGTCGGATTCAGCGGAGTGCCGATCACGCTGCAGACGCTCGGGGTAATCCTCACCGGTGCGATCCTGGGCGCGCGCAAGGGCACGGCCGCGGTGGCGGTGTTCATCGCGTTGACGATGATCGGCCTGCCGCTGCTGTCCGGTGGCCGCACCGGACTCACCGCGCTGGCCTCGCCGACCGCCGGTTACCTGATCGGCTGGATTCCGGCGACGCTGGTCATCGGGTTGTTGACCGCGATGATCCTGCCGAAGTATCCGATCGTGTTCGGTCTGCTGATCAACGCACTCGGCGGCATCGTGATCATCTACCTGTTCGGCACCGCGGGACTGCTGGTGCGCACCGATCTCGACCCGTGGGCGGCGGTGTCGACCAACTTCGCGTTCATACCGGGTGACCTCGCCAAGGTCGTGATCGCCACGGTCGTCGCCAAGGGCGTGCATCGCGCGTATCCCGGGCTGATCCGTGGCTGATCGCAGCGCGTCGTGAGCGAGATCGTCGTCGAGGCGGTGGGTCACCGTTTCGGTGACCGGACCGTGCTGCGCGACATCGATCTGCGGATCACCGAACGCCGCGTCGGCTTCATCGGCGCCAACGGGTCGGGCAAATCGACGCTGGCCCGCATGCTCAACGGACTGCTGAAGCCGACCACCGGCACCGTCACCGTCGACGGGCTCGACGTCGCCCGTAAGGGCGCGCAGGTGCGGCGCAAGGTCGGCTTCGTGTTCACCGACCCCGATACCCAGATCGTGATGCCGACGGTCGCCGAGGACCTCGCGTTCTCGCTGCGCCGCAGCGGCCTGAGCAAGACCGATATCGCCGCACGGGTCCAGCGGATGCTCGACCGCTTCGGGCTCGCCGCGCACACCGACCACCCGGCGCACCTGCTCTCCGGCGGACAGAAACAGTTGCTGGCCATCGGTTCGGCGCTGATCCGCGAGCCCGAGGTGATCGTCGCCGACGAACCGACCACGCTGCTCGATCTGCGCAACGCGCGGCGGGTCTCGCAGGCGCTGAACTCCCTCGATCAGCAGGTGATCGTGGTGACCCATCAGCTCGGATTGCTCGACGGGTTCGATCGAGTCGTGGTGCTGGACAACGGTCGCGTCGTTTTCGACGGCGCGCCGGTGGCGGCGATCGACGCGTATCGGCACCTGATCGAATGATCGGCCTGTACTGCCCCGGCGACTCGCCGCTGCACCGGATGCCTGCGGGAGTGAAGCTGGCGCTGTTGCTCGGCTCGATCCTGGCGATGACGGTGTTCGTTCGCGGGCCGCTCGGTGTGCTGGTCGCCGTGGCGCTGGTGGCCGGTTTGTTCGCGCTCGCCCGTGTCTCCTGGCGGGTGGCCTTCGCCCAGGTGCGCCCGGTGCTGTGGATGACCGCGATCATCGGGGTGTTCCAGCTGCTCACCACCTCGCCGACGCGGGCGGTGGTGGTGTGCGGGGTGTTGCTCGTATCGGTGGCTCTCGCGGCCCTGGTCACGGTGACCACGCGGGTGAGCGCCATGCTCGATGCGCTGACTCGCGCGCTCGGCCCGCTGCGTCGCGCCGGAGTGAACCCGGAGCGGGTGGGTCTGCTTCTGGCGCTGGCCATTCGGTGTGTTCCGCTGCTGGCGCAGATCGTCCACGATGTCGGCGAGGCACGGCGTGCGCGCGGGGTGTCGTGGTCGGCGACCGCACTGGTCACGCCCGTGCTGGTGCGGGCATTGCGGACCGCCGACGCGATGGGGGAAGCCCTGGCCGCACGCGGTGTCGACGACGACTGAGGTCGGCCTTGCGATTCCTAGACGACCGGTCGTATAGTTCTCGCATGGCACGACCACGGCGCAGCGACGACACGAGAGCGCAACTCATCGAGGAGGGCGCGGTCGGTCTGCTGTCCAACGGCTACCACGGCACCGGCATCAAGCAGGTGCTCGACAAGGTCGGGGTGCCGAAGGGTTCGTTCTACAACTACTTCGACAGCAAGGAGAGTTTCGCCCAGGCGGTCATCGAGCATCACTCGCAGTGCGTGCGGCGCAATCTCGCCGCCGCGTTCGCCGTGGCGCCGGACCCGCTCAGCGGTGTCCGCGCCTTCTTCGCCACCCTGACCGACGATTTCGTCGCCTCCGAGTACACCGGCGGCTGCCTGATCGCCAATCTCGGTGGGGAACTGGAAGGCAGTGAGCTGCTGCGGAAGTCGCTGTCGGAGGCCTGGGCGGTCTGGCGCGACGGCATCGCCGGCGCCTTGGGTGAGGCGCAGGCGCAGGGCACCGTGCGCGCCGACATCGATGCCGTGGATCTGGCCGATCTCCTGCTCGAATCCTGGGAGGGTGCGGTGATCCGGATGAAGATCGACCGCACCGTCGAGCCGCTCGACAAGTGTCTGCGCCGGCTGCTCGACGACTACTTCCGGCCGTAACTCCTGTCGGCGCCGATCCGGCGCCGATCTGATCAGCATCGTCGGCCTTCGGGGCGGCCCCCCTGTGGTCGCTATTAAAAGACGACCGGTCGTATATCTATCGAAAGGATCAGTTCATGTCCACATCGAAGACGGTCATAGTGACCGGTGGTTCCAGCGGCATCGGGCGTGATGTCGCGCGTGCTCTCGTCGCCCGCGGCGACAACGTCGTTCTCGGCGGGCGCGACGCGGACAAGCTCGCCGAGGTCGCCGCCGAGCTGGCCGCGCCCGAACAGGTGGCTGCCGTGGTCGGTGACATCGCCTCGCCCGCAACGGGTTCGGCGTATGTGCGCACCGCGCTCGATCGGTTCGGCCGGGTCGACGCGCTGATCAACAGCGCGGGCGTCTTCGGGGCCACGCCGTTCGTCGACGTCACCGAGGCCGAACTCGATCGCTACCTCGGCGGCAATCTCAAGGGCACCTACTTCACCACCCAGGCCGTCGTTCGACAGCTGCTCGCCCAGGGCGAAGGTGGCAGCATCGTCAACATCGGCACGGTTCTGATCGACCACGCCCTCGCCGGCCTGCCCGCCTCGGCCGCGCTCATCAGCAAAGGCGGTGTGCACGCGCTCACCACCAGCCTGGCTGCCGAACTCGCCTCCGCCGGAATCCGGGTGAACGCGGTAGCCCCCGGCATCATCCGCACGCCGCTGTTCGGCGACGGCGACGAGCGCGCGTCGGGCGCGCTGGCACTGCTTAACCGGATCGGCGAGGTCGCCGACACCACCGCGGCCGTGCTGTATCTCACCGACGCCCAGTTCGTCACCGGCCACATCCTGCCCGTCGACGGTGGCTTCGTTTCCGGCCGAGCCGCCTGAATCGTCGAAAAGAGCTACTACACAACGGATTCGGGTGCGCAGCGCCCCGACCTCCGGTCATCCTGTGAGAGCTGCACCCATCGAAAGGACACGCTCATGCCGTACGTGAACATCAAGGTCACCGACGAGAACGTCACCCCGGAACAGAAATCGCAGCTCATCAAAGGCGTCACCGACCTGCTCTTCGACGTGCTCGGTAAGGCGCCCGACAGTACTTATGTCGTGATCGACGAAGTGCCGCTGACGGATTGGGGTGTCGGTGGAGTGAACGTCGCCGAGTATCGCGCCCGTCGCGCCGCCACGGAGTGAGTTATCGGTACCGGGCCGTCGGCTCAGTGCCCCGGCTCGGGCACCGTCACCGGGCGAGAGCGCGGGGCCGACTCACAGTGGGCCGTCGAACTCGATCGAGGCGTCCAGGGCGAACCAGCCCATGGACATCAGGGTCGCACCGCGCTTGAAGTAGCTGGGTCCCAGCCACAGACCCGGTTCTATCTCGCGCAACTCGTCGTAGATCCGGTGGGCGGGACCGGGCCTTCCGACCCGGAGATCGTCGTAGTCCAATCGCACGGCCGTACGTCCGTCGACCGAGGACGCGCCGACCGTTGCCACGAAGTTCAGTGCCCGCATGCCGCCGAGCAGGCGGAAGATGTTGTGCCCGAATGCCATCCCGCCGTCCACGTGACGAAAGGACTTGCCCACCCAGAAGTAGGTGGGACGGTCCATCAGCGGTCCGAGCAACCGGGAGCCGGTCGCGGGAAAGGACCGCATCACCAGATCGCCGGTCAGCCGGCCGAAATCTGATGCTGTCGTTTCCGGCGCCGCGGTGAACAGCTGCGTGAACGCGGCGATACCCGCCGCGGACAGGGCATCGAGGCGCGGACGTCGGTCAGATGGTCGGTGGACCGGCATCTGACCGTTCGCGGACAACGGTGTCGGCTTCATGGGCGGACTCGATTCTGTCGGAACACGGTCCTCGCATCGTGCCAAGTGGCGGCGCCCACCGGTGCCGTTTTCGCCGGAGGCGACGACAGCGGGCCGCGACGCATACTGCGTCGC